>DASYUM010000151.1:0-6089 GCA_036001225.1 Candidatus Methylomirabilota bacterium
ATCGATCCAGCAGAGCAGCCAGCCCAGGTCCCGCACGAACAGCGCGTCGTTGTGCTCCACACCGAACGCGCCGGGGTCGTCGAGGGCGCGGTTCCCGACCAGGGCCACCATCGGGATGCGGAGGGCTGGGGTCACGACGAGGCACTCCATCGCGTAGGCCCAGCCGACCCCGGAGGAACCGCAGAAGACACGGGCGCCGACCGCCGAGGCGTGCTTGACGATCTCGAACTGGCTGTGCTCCCCCTCGGCCACGATGTACTCGGCCGTGAGCTTGCCATTGGCGATCTTCTTGGCGATCGCCTGCATGACCGTGTCGTAGGGGCGGATGGGATAGGCGGTGACGACGTCGATGTCGGCGAGCGTCAGGGCCTCGGCGACAGCCTCGCTGCCGGAGATGAGCATCTCCTTCTCTTCGAGGACCCCCGCGCTCGGCGCCGGCTTGGTCGCGACTGTCATGGACGTGTTCCTCCTCGAGTTACGCGCCGGGCGCTTCGGCTACGCCGGTCACAATCGATGTGGACTGGTCCCGGTGGACCGTCGTAGGCAGCCCCTTCTCCTCCGCGTTTTCTCCCGGGATACCGTTGGTGATCGGCGTCCCGCCCAGCTCCAGCTCACCCTCCGCCAGCTCCTCCTCGTACTGCCCCCGGTAGCGGAACCCGTGGGAGCGGGCGGTGTGGACCTTGTCCTCGATCTTCTGCTGGAGCCAGACCTTGTAGGCGTCCTTGTCCCGCCGCCACATCTCCCACTGGCTGGCATTGTCCTCGAACGACGCCTCGTTGACCATCGTGATGCAGTTGTGGACCGGGCAGACCGCCTCGCACACGCCGCAGCCGCAGCAGGAGTCCATGTTGGCGTCGTAGAGGCCGTCGGGCATGACGTCGAAGCAGCTGTCCGGGCACTGGAGCCAGCAGAGTGTGCACTTCACGCACGTGTCGAAGTCGATCACCGGCCGCATCGTGCGGGTCGAGAACTTCTTGAAGACCTGGCTCCGCTCCGGACGGTAGCCCTTCCCGCCCTCGATCGGCTTCCCGATGGGGAGCGAGGGGATCGAGACGCCCTCGCGCATCTCCCACCACCGCGGCAGCTCGAAGGCGTACGGGGTCTCGGGGTTCCCCTCGGCGGTCTTGACCGGCCGACCCTCGATCCGCTCGTAGGCCTTCCGGGCCGATTCGACCTTCAGCTCGGAGCCCCACTCCGCCTCGCGGATCGCCTCCGCGACGGCGTCGATCGAGAGGAACTGGGGTGCGATCTTGGCCAGCGCGCCCAGGATCCGCACCTCGGTGTGGTCCTCCTTGTAGACCCAGAGGCCGGAGAACGAGGCCTTGCCGCGGAGGATCCAGAGCTGGTAGGGGGTCTCCTTCTGGTGGATGTCCTTGAGTAGCTCGGCGGCCGGCTGGGTGGAGGTGATCAAGAGGTGGCCGTCGGGCAGGATCAGCCGGTTGATCGGCTGCAGCCCGTACCAGGCCCACGACTCCACGCCCTTGGCGAGGGTATCGTCCACGCAGATCGTGACGTGGAGCTCCTTGGGCTCGTAGCGGGCCATGTGCTGCTCGAGCTCTTCCTTGGTGTCCGCCACGATCGCGAAGTCCTTGGCCGGGATGCCGTTGCGCTGGGGGCTGTCGCCGTAGCGCCCGAAGGCGATCCCCCACCGGCCCGCCTTGCGCGCCGACAGGACGATCCCGCGCGTGATGCGGGCGGCGAGGTTCTTCTGAAAGATCCCCCGGTAGACCACCTCACAGGTCAAATGCGCCATCAGGACCTCCTACCTTATATCTAGGGCCGGGCGGACTGGGATGACCGGCGGCACCGGTATGCTGGTCTGACCACCAGACTAGGCCACCACCCCGAGCCCTGTCAAGCTCCCGTCGGTCGACCCGCTGCGGACCGCTCGGTGCCCGGTCCGGGGCGGCCGGTCAGCCCATCACGGCCACGCGCTCGGGCTGGATCTTGTAGATGACCCGCACCTCGCCGGCACGCCGGTTGGGGTACCGGTCCTGGCCCAGATACTTCTTGGCCAGGGTGTCGATGTGGGCGTCGGCCCCCTGCTCCGTCACCTCCACGACGCGTCCCCGAACGGCGAGGTGACGATAGGGGTTGTCGGGGTCCAGGACGGCCAGGGCGACCTTCGGTGACCGCCGCATGTTCCGGTCCTTGACGCGCCCCTTCGCCGAGTTCACCCGGATGTGGGTCCCGTCGAAGTCACACCAGACGGGCGTGACCTGGGGGCTTCCGTCCGGCATCACGGTCGCCAGGCTCGCGAACGCCTTCTTCTGGAAGAGGTCCTTGAACTTGTCGGGGATCGTCGCCGCCATGCTGCCTCCTTGTCAGGTGCCGGCGCCCGTCAGCGCCGCGTCGAGAGCCTCCCGAAGATCGTCCACGTCTTCGATGCCGACCGACAGCCGTACCAGGCCGGGGTCGATGCCGAGCTTGGCCTGGTCCTCGGCCGAGAGCGGCCGGTGCGAGGTCCGCGCGGGATAGCTCCAGGTCGTGGCCAGGTCGCCGAAGCTCGGCGCGAACTCGATCAGGGTGAGCGTCGCGAAGAAGCGCTCCACGGCAGCCGCCCCGCCGCGGAGCTCGAACGCCAGCATGCCGCCGAAGCCCCCCGTCAGCAGCTTCGTCGCCAAGCCGTGCTGGGGATGGTCGGGGAGCCCGGGATAGTGGACGCGCCGCACCTCCGGCCGGCTGGCCAGGAAGCGCGCGACGGCGAGGGCGTTCGCCGAGTGGCGCTCCATCCGGAGGGCGAGCGTCCGCACCCCGCGGAGGACGAGCCAGGCGTCGAAGGGACCCAGGTTGAGGCCGATCCGCACCGCCTGGGCCCGGGCCGCCGCGATCAGCCCGCGGTCCCCGGCCAGGACGCCCGCCGTCGCGTCGCCGTGCCCGGAGAGGTACTTCGTCGCGCTGTGGTGCACCGCGGTCGCCCCGTGCTCCAGGGGGCGGAGGAGCGCGGGCGAGGCGAAGGTGCCATCGACCAGGAGGGCGAGGCCCCGGCGGCGGCTGACCTCGGCCAGGCCCGGCAGGTCGGCGAGCCGGAGGAGCGGATTCGACACCGCCTCGACGAACACGGCCCGCGTCGCTGGGGTGAGGGCCGCCTCCACCGCGCCGACCTCGGCCGCGTCGGCAAAGCTCACCGCGATCCCCCACCGCGGCGCCTGCTCGCGCAGCAGCGCCGTCGTCGAGCCGTACAGATCCTGGCCGGCCACCAGGTGGTCCCCCGGCCGGAGCGCGGCCAGGAACAGCGCGGTCAGCGCGCCCATGCCGGACGCCGTCACCAGCGCGTCCTCGGATCCCTCCAGCCCCGCCAGCGTGGCTTCCAGCATCGTATGGTTCGGCGTGCCGAAGCGGCCGTAGATGTAGCCGGGACGCTGGCCTTCCCACACGGCGTCCACCTGGGCGAGGTCGT
Organism: Candidatus Methylomirabilota bacterium; assembly: GCA_036001225.1. Taxonomy (GTDB): domain Bacteria; phylum Methylomirabilota; class Methylomirabilia; order Rokubacteriales; family DASRDR01; genus DASYUM01. The sequence continues at coordinate 3,401 of DASYUM010000151.1, forward strand.
CGAAGACATAGACGTTGGCGAGGTGGATGGGCGGCGTCAGCGGCCGGGAGGCCGACGGCGGGTGTGGCGCCGCCCGGGCGGCGCGGGTCGCGAAGCGTGGCGACTGGCTCATCGCGGATCCTCCGGGGGGACGCAGGGTTCCGGGCGCACCGCCATTAGAGCCCCTTGTCCGGGCCGTCGCAAGCGCGAATCGGATCGGCCGAAAAAAAATTTCGGTGACAGCCGGGGGCCCTGCCTTAGACTAGGGTTGCTTCATCGCTCCCTGGCCTCGGTCGGGTCTCAGCGTCGCTGGGAGGATTGCGGTGGTATCGACCCATCCCGCAGCCGGTCTGGTCCCGCGGGGCCGATGAACGTCGGGGCGGTCATCTTCGACCTGGACGGCGTCCTGGTGGATTCCGAGCCCCTCCACTTGCGAGCCACCCAGGCTGCGCTGGGCGCCCGCGGCCCCTCGTTCTCCGAACGCGACAACCGCGCCTTCATCGGTGCGACCGATGTCGAGGTGCTGCGGGTGCTCCGGATCCTCTTCGACCTCCCCGACCCCACCCCGGCCCTCGTCGAGGCGAAGAACCGGCACCTGGTCGCCCTGATCCGCGCCGAGGTGCGGCCGCTGCCCGGCGTTCCCGCCGTGCCGAAGGGGCTGCGCGAGGCCGGGTGGCGGCTCGCGCTCGCCTCCGCCTCCTCCCCCTCGGTCATCAAGGCGATCCTGGAGCGGGTCGGGCTCGAGGGGGAGTTCGAGGCGGTCGTCTCGGGGGACGAGGTCAGCCGTGGGAAGCCGGCGCCGGACGGCTTTCTGATGGCTGCCCGCCGGCTGGGGGCCCCGCCCGAGCAGTGCCTGGTCGTGGAAGACTCGCGCAACGGCGTGCTGGCCGGTAAGGCCGCCGGCATGCGGGTCGCCGCCGTCCCCGGCCCGGCCACCCGACACGAGGACTTCTCCGCCGCCGACCTCGTGCTCCCCGACCTGGAAGCCCTGCCGGCGGTTCTCGCTCCGCTCGGGGCGGCTTCTCCCGGTCGGCGAGGCTGACGTGGGACTGGGCGAACCGAGCCTCAAGCGGGCGCTCCAGTGGTTGCTCGATCGGTTGGCCGACGATCCCAAGGCGAACCGCTCAGGGCTCATCGACGAGGCGTCGCGGCAGTTCGACCTCTCCCCGCTGGAGGCCGACTTCCTCTACCGCCAGCTCACCGACGCCGAGAAGCGGGGCGGGAAGGAGAAGCCGAAAGAGTAGCCAGGGCCGACGTCATCCGGCCCGGCGTCAACCCTGCGGTCGGTAGCGCTCCTTGAATGCCTTGGGCGCGATGGCCGAGTGGGGTAACCCCCGTCCACATCAGGCCGGGCCGCGAACCGAGCAGATCAAGGACGCAGGCGCGAGGCGCGCCGAGGCGTATGCCTCATACGTTGAGGCGCGGCGAGCGCCGAGGACGCCGAGATGCGACGGTGATCGGCCGGCCCGGCATCAAGGCGGTCGGTAGCGCTCCTTGAACGCCTTGGGCGCGATGGCGATCCGCTTGCCCCCGACATCGTCAAGCACGTAGATCTCGTCGGTCAGCGACCCGCTCGCGAACACTTCGAAGACCTCCAGCGCCTCCTCCAGCGTCGTCCCGGGCGGCCGGGTCGCCATCATCGCTTCCACCTCGGCCACCGGGAGGCGCATCGATCAGCTCCTCGGGTCGCCCGGGGTTCCGCCCGGGGCCGAGGGCGCGGCCGGCCGCGGCCGAACGACCACGCTGGCGAGGGCGGCGAGCGCCACGCACCCCAGGACGGCAGCGGCATTCGGGGTATAGAGGTACGTCCGAAGTTGCGAGAACACGGCGTTGCGAAGCAGCCCCCGCGGCGGCCTCAGCTCGACCTGGAGCCCAGGCGCGCTGCCGGCGAGGGCCGGATCGGCCGGCACCCAGTGGTCTCCGCTCTCGGCCGTCGTCACGGCCCCGGCCAGCGTCGCGTAGTGAAAGGCGTGGCGCGGCAGGACGGCCCCTTCCAGGCGGGCGACGGGGGCCTCGAGCACCAGAAGCGACTCGAGCCCGGCCGGCTCGCCGAAGGCGACCCGGGCCGGGAAGTCGACCCGGCGGCCGACGCCGGCCGAGGTGTCCAGGCGCTGGAATCGGATGGGCCGGAGCAGGGTGCCGATCGCCACCGGCTGAACCGGCCAGTCGCGCCGCTCGATGACGTCAACCCGACCCGCGCCGACCGAGCCCTCGCCGAGTGCGATCTCGGCAGCACCCGTGATCGAGCGGGGCGCTGCGCCGTCCACCGCGTAGGTCAGCCACGCGACGCCCGCCGGTGTCTCCACCCCCTCCACCTGGCGGAGCCCGCCCACGTCCAGCCGGGTGAGACGGAGCGGGGGCGCGGCCTCGAAGACGAAGCGGCGCTCGTGGACGAGCTGGCCGCGCGTCTCGTCGTACTCCAGACGCGCCGTGCCGCTCACCACCACTCCGGCGCCCCCGGTCAGCGCGCGCACCAGCGTCGCCGAGGCCGCGGCCACGCGGGCCAAGTCATCCCGGACGGGGCGCAGTGAGACCGGGGCCATCGCCGCGGCGTCGAGCGCCCGGCCGACGGCCTCGAGGTCGGTCACGTCACGCGCCGACGTCAGGCGCGTCTCGAGGTCGGCGAGCCAGGCGACCAGCCGGGCCTCGCGGACCTCGAGGTCGCGGAACTCGGGCGTCGTCAGGGTGAGGGCGAGCCGGCGCACCGCAT
>DASYUM010000152.1:0-7666 GCA_036001225.1 Candidatus Methylomirabilota bacterium
ATCGCGGTGGGGCCGGGGCGCGGGTCGTCGGCCGGCTCGCTCGTCGCCTACTGCCTCGGGATCACGAACATCGACCCCCTGCGCTACAGCCTGTTGTTCGAGCGGTTTCTGAACCCGGAACGGATCTCGATGCCCGACATGGACGTCGACTTCGCCGACGACCGCCGGGACGAGGTGATCCGCTACGTCGAGCAGAAGTACGGGCGCGACCGGGTGGCCCAGATCATCACCTTCAACGTGCTGAAGGCCAAGGCCGTCATCCGTGACGTGGGACGGGTCCTCGGCCTGCCGTTCGGCGAGGTGGACCGGATCGCCAAGCTGGTGCCGGAGACGCTCAACATTACCCTCGACGAGGCGCTCCGGCAGTCCCCGCCACTGGCCGAGGCGGTCAAGACGCGTCCCGACGTGGCCGAGCTGTGGCAGATCGCCAAGCGCCTGGAGGGGCTGTCTCGCCACGCCGGCAAGCACGCGGCGGGGGTGGTGATCTCGGACGACCCGCTCATCGAGCACGTCCCGCTCTACAAGGACCCCAAGGGCGAGGAGGTCATCACCCAGTACCCGATGGGGCCCATCGAGAAGCTCGGCCTCCTCAAGATGGACTTCCTGGGGCTGCGGACCCTGACCGTCATCACCAACACGGTCCGGTTCATCCAGGAGAGCCGGGGGATCCGGCTCGACATCGAGCAGATCCCGCTGGACGACCCCAAGACCTACCAGCTTCTCTCCGAGGCCCGGACCTTCGGCGTGTTCCAGCTCGAGTCGGCCGGCATGCGCGACGCCCTCCGCCAGCTCCGCCCCGAACGGCTCGAGGACGTGATCGCCATGGTCGCTCTCTACCGCCCGGGGCCGATGCAGATGATCCCGGAGTTCACCGCCCGCCGCCACCGGCGGGTCAAGCCGAGCTACGACCACCCGGTGATGGAAAAGCACCTGCAGGAGACCTACGGGATCATGGTCTACCAGGAGCAGGTGCTCAAGATCGCCGCGGACATGGCCGGCTTCACGATGAGCGAGGCCGACGACCTGCGCAAAGCCATGGGGAAGAAGATCCCCGCCCTCATGGCCGAGCAGCGGGCCAAGTTCCGGGCCGGAGCCCAGGCGCGCGGGGTCAAGGAGAAGGTGGCCGAGCGCGTGTTCGAGCTGATGGAGAAGTTCGCGGGGTACGGCTTCAACCGGGCGCACGCCACCGCTTACGCGATCGTGGCCTATCAGACCGCCTACCTCAAGGCCAACTACCCCGTCGAGTTCATGGCCGCGCTGCTCACCTCCGAGATGGCCAACACCGACAAGGTGGTGGTCCACATCGAGGAGTGCCGGGCCATGGCCATCGATCTCCTGCCGCCCGACGTCAACGTCTCGGGCTTCCGCTTCGGCGTCGCCGGCGCCACGATCCGCTTCGGCCTCGGCGCGATCAAGAACGTGGGGGAGAAGGCCGTCGAGTCGGTGGTGGGGGCGCGCGAGCGAGAGGGGGCCTTCGCGACGTTGGCCGACTTCGGCCGGCGCGTGGACCTCCAGCTCGTGAACCGGCGGGTGATCGAGAGCCTGATCAAGGCCGGCGCCTTCGACTCCCTCGGCCACACGCGCGCCCACCTGCTGGCCGGGCTCGACGGGGCGCTGGAGACCGGTCAACGCCACCAGCGGGAGCGCGACCAGGGCCAGGGCTCGATCTTCGACCTGATGGGCGGCGGCTCCCCGGCCGCTGCCGCGGCCCCGGTCGAGCCGCCGCTTCCCGAGTGGGACCCCGACCAGCTCCTCCTCTACGAGAAGGAAGTGCTCGGCTTCTACCTCTCCGGCCACCCGCTCAAGCGGGTCTGGGCCGACGCTCAGCGCCGGGGGGCGATCGGGACCGGCGACCTCGCCAGCCGGGAAGACGGCTCGCGCGTCATCCTCTGCGGCCTGGTGGCGGCGGTGCGGGAGATCAACACCAAGAACGGCGACCGCATGGCGTTCGCGACGCTGGAAGACATGGACGGGGCGATCGAGATCACGATCTTCCCGGAGACCTTCCGGCAGGGGGGCGGCCATCTGCGAAGCGGCGCGCCCCTCCTGGTCCGCGGGCGACTCGAGGGGAGCGCGAGCACCCGCAAGCTCCTGGCCGAGGAGCTTCGGCCGCTGGTCGGGGCCGGGGAAGACGAGGGCCCGCCGCCGTCCGCCTGCCGGGTGCGCGTGGGCGGCGGGGGGGCCGACGCGCTCCGCGAGCTCCGGGCGGTCTGCGACGCGCATCGGGGACCCGTCCCGATCTACCTGCACCTGGACCTGGAGGGCCGCGAGGTGGTCGTGCGGGCCCGCGCGATCGGGGTCCGCCCGTCGGCCGCCTTCGTAGCGGCCGTGGAAGGTCTCCTGGGTGGTGGAAGCATCCGGCTCGACTGACCGGCGACCGGCGTCGGCGACCGACGCCCTCGACTTCGAGAAGCCGCTGCTCGAGTTGGAGGCGCGGATCGCGAGCCTCCGGCGGGAGGACCGGCCGGGGGCGGCGGCCGAGGTGGCCGAGCTCGAGGAGCGCCTGCGGCGGCTCCAGCGCAAGGTCTTCGGGGGGCTCACGGCCTGGCAGCGGGTTCAGCTCGCCCGCCATCCGCGCCGGCCCTACACGCTGGACTTCATCCGGCTGCTCACCCGGGACTTCGTCGAGCTGCACGGCGATCGCCTGTTCGGCGACGACCACGCCATCGTCGGCGGGCTGGCCCGGTTCGGGGACCGGTCGGTCGTGGTGATCGGGCACCAGAAAGGCCGGGACACCCGGGACAAGCTCTTCCGGAACTTCGGCATGCCTCACCCCGAGGGGTACCGGAAGGCGCTCCGGCTCCTGCAGCTGGCCGCCAAGTTCGGCAAGCCGGTCCTCAGCTTCATCGACACCCCGGGCGCCTATCCCGGCATCGGGGCCGAGGAGCGCGGCCAGGCCGAGGCGATCGCCCGCAACCTGCGGGAGATGGCCGGGCTCCGCACCCCCATCGTGGCCGTGATCACCGGGGAGGGCGGCAGCGGGGGGGCCCTGGCCCTCGGGGTGGCCGACCGGGTGCTCATGCTCGAGCACGCGATCTACTCGGTCATCTCGCCCGAGGGCTGCGCGGCGATCCTGTGGGAGGACGCCAAGCGGGCCCGCGAGGCCGCCGAGGTGCTGCGCATCACGGCCCCCGACCTCCTCAAGCTCGGGGTAGTCGACGCCGTCGTGCCGGAGCCGCCGGGCGGCGCCCACCGCAACTGGGAGAAGACCGTCGAGGAGTTGGCCCCGGCCCTCCAGGCCGCGCTTGCCGAGCTGCGGGGGCTGACCCCCGACGAGCTGGTCCAGCGCCGCTACGCCAAGTTCCGCCGGATGGGGGTCTTCGAGGAGACGCTCTGAGCCGTTGGCGGCGGGGGCCGCTCCTCCGCGGCCTCGACATCGGCCCGAGCCGGGCCCGCGCCTGAATGGTCCGCGACGCGGCCTGGCTCTTCCTCGCGAACCTGGTCGTGTACTTCCCGGTGCTGCCATTCGGCTATTTCTTCGTCGACGACTTTCAGATCGGCCGGCTGTATGGCGCCTCCGGCGCGGTGAACTGGCGCGCGCTCGAAGAGTTCTTGACCTGCCAGAGTACCTTCGGGTACTTCTACCGGCCGGTCGGATACCTGTCGATCGCGCTCGACTACGCCTGGTGGCGGAGCACTGCCCACGGCTACTTCCTGACCAACCTCGCGCTGCACGGATCGATCGCGGTCCTGGTCTATGCGGCGGTCCGGGAGCTGCGATATGGCCGCGCCGCCGCGATCGTCGCTGCCCTCACCATGGTCCTCCATCCGCTTCACGTGGAGCCGATCTGGTGGATGGTCGGCCGCTTCGATCTTCTCGCCACCGCGTTCGGTGCCCTCGCCGTGTGGGCCTACGCGCGCTGGGGGAACACCTGCCACCCGGGGCTGCTGGTCGTGGTCGTCGGCAGCTATGCGCTCGCCGCCTTCGCCAAGGAGGCCGCGATCGCGCTGCCGCTGGCGTTGCTGGTGGTGGGGGCGCGAGCGGGCTGGCGCCGGCCGATCGTGAGGGATCCGCGGCACCTCGCGGCCATGACCGTGTTGGCTGCGGTCGCGGCCGGTGTGTTCCTGGCGCGACGGGCGTGCCTGGACCGCTGGATCGGGACGTATCCGGGGGGGCCGTCCCCCGCGAGCCCGAGGACCGTGTTAGCGGGAGTGCCGCGTCTGGTGTGGTTCCTGGCGTCGCCATCCTCGTGGCCGGCGGACGGCTCGCCGATCGCGTGGCTGGCAGCGGGAGCGAGCCTGGGAGCGCTGATCTATCTCTGCGGCTCGATGTCACGGTGGGGACGGATGCTGTGGCCGGCACTGACGGCGGTATGTCTCGCCTTGCCCGTCCTCGCCATCGTCTCGGTAGTCCGCGCGCCCGACGATCTCGGCCGGGTGTTTCTCTTGCCGTCGATCGGCCTCGCCCTGCTCCTGGCGACGCGGTTCCAGACGAGCGAGCTGACGGAAGGAGGCCGGCGCGCTTGGGTGGCGCTGGGCCTCGTGATGGCGGGGTGGCTTTGCCTCACCGCGCAGGCCGAGCTCGAGTGGATGCGGCGGGCCGCCCATACGCGACGGGTGCTGGCGGCGATCGAGCAGGCCGTGCGCGCCCAGCCCAGCCCGCACATCGTGGTGGCCGGCTTGCCGGAGTACTTCGGTGCCGGCAACTGGGCGCTTCCCTTGGCCGCCGCGCGGCCCTTCATCGAGGTCCCCGCGGGAACCCGGGTGACCGCGGCCGGCTCGGACCTCGCCCGGGAAGGGGAGACCCGGGTCCTGAGATGGGAGCAAACGACGCGATCGCTGGTCCGTCCGCCGTGATCGTTCGCGCGGAGACGGGCATGCGGCCGGGAGCCGGCGGCCTGCCCCGGCTCCGCGAGGCGCCGGGCGAGCCCGGCCCCGGACGGGGCGTCAGCCGGGGGGCGCGGCGTGGTCGAGGAGCCCGGCGGCGGTGTCCTCGTCGGTGACGAGGACGTTGGCGAAACGGCCGCGCAGCGCGCCCAGGATGGCCTCGCGCTTGTCGGGGCCGCCGGCTACGGCGATGACGAGCTTGCCGTAGGAGGCCGACAGCTCCCGCAGGCGGCCCGCCGTCACGGCCAGCACGCGCTGGGTCAGCGGCCGCAGCTCCTTGCGGTCGACGAGGGCGCCGTGCCGGTCGAAGGGGTGGTAGTTGATCTCGCCCACCACCCCCAGCGCCCGCAGTCGGCGCACGCTCACGCCGTAGAAAGCGGCCAGCGAGCAGAAGCCGGCGGTGGCCTCGCCGATGAGCCCGATCCCCACCAGGGCGATGTCCACGTTGTTGGCGCCCTCGTAGATCCGCCGGATCTCGCCTTTGCGGAGGAGCCGGCGGCGCTCGCGCTGGATCTCGGCGAGCGACCGGAGGACCTGGACCGGCAGCGCGTAGGCCCGGACGTGGGGACGGTACTTGGCCGCCATCATGCCGACCAGGGTGTTGGGGAACAGGTCCACCAGCTGGAGGGTGCTCTCGGCCGATAGGGGATAGATCTCCAGGTCGCGGAAGCGCCGCTCGCGAAGGGACCGGATCAGGCAATAGAGCGTGTACCCGCAGGAGAGCCCCACCCGGACGCGGTCGGCGGCGACCTTCTCGAAGTAGCGGGCCGCCGCGGCGCCGAGATCTTCCTTGAGGTCGCCGGCCTCCCCGAAGGGAATCACCACCGCGTCGCGGAGCTGGAAGCGCTCGACCAGTGCCGCTTCCAGCCGGGGCCGCTTGGGCAGCTCGACCTCCACCCGGACCATCCCTTCGGCGAACGCCCGCTTGAGCAGGCGCGAGACCTTGGAGGTGGACAGGCCCAGCTCGCGGGCGATCTCGTTCTGGTGGCGCTGGGCCCGGTAGTAGAGCTGGACGCAGCGAACCATCTGTCGCACCTCGTCCTGGTCAGTCCCGGCCTGGCCTCGCATGGTGGCTCCCCGGCAGCCGACCAGAAGGGCCGGGCTGCAAGAAATTTCATCGCTCGCAGCTTTTGGCTTGACACGTACGATTCTAGCAGGCTAAGGTGAAATCATCAGCGGCTTCGATGGCGGCTCACCCAGCCCACCCTAGACCGAGGGAGGGGATCGCATGGCGCAAAAGCGGTACGGGTCCAACGGGAGCGGGCGCGGGATTCCCCTCGGCGACTACCACCAGTCGTGCGAGAACCTCCGGGAATTCCCTCCTACCACCACCGAGAAGATTCCGGTCACCAATACCCCCAACATCTTCTCCCACAAGGCCCATGTCTTCGCGCGCAAACCGGAGCTGATCCAGCGGTTCATCAAGGCGACCAAGGCCGACGTGGGCGGGGTCGGCGGCCACGTGGTGGCGGCCGAGGAGGTCAAGGGCGTCATCGCCCGCTACGTCCTGCAGAACAACTCCTACCACGGCGACCCGATCTTCACGTCGCTGATGGTCACCCATACCGGTGATGACGTCGGGGTCACCGGCATCATGTCGGAGAAGGTGCCGATGGAGGTGGTGGACGAGCTCCTGTGGGATGCGCTCACGGAGGGCACGGCCAAGGCCACCGAGCTGGGCCTGTACGGGCCCGGCCAGGACCTGATCGCCGACGCCTTCACCGGCAACCTGCGGGGGGCGGGGCCGGCCAGCGTGGTACTGCCGCTCCCCATCCGGCCCGAGAACCCGTCCCAGACCATCGTCGTGGCCTTCGCCGACAAGACCGAGCCGATGGCCTACAACTACTTCGCCACCGGAGCCTACATGCAGCCCCGGTTCAACACCGGGCTGGTGATCGCCTCCTCCAAGATGAAACGCGGCTACCTCTTCGAGATCGTGGACCTCGACACCAAAGCCCAGGCGATCGAAGCGGGCGCCCATCCCAAGGATCAGAAGGCCCTGGATGGGAAGATGGAGGAGCTGGCCAAGGGGCTTCGGGAGAAGGTGATCACCCTGCGCGCCCCCGAGGACCTCTACGACATCGAGGGACTGACCCGCTCGTCGCGCTTCGTGGTGGCCCGGATCTGGACCCGGGACGAGCGGGGCGAGAAGGGGCAGCTCGGCTACGTGGTCTCGGCCGAGCGTCTGCACAACATCAAGACCAAGAAGGGCTTCACCTACGGTGGCAAGGACGACCCGGTGCTGCTGGCGTTCGCTCAGGGCGACTGGCCGGCCCCCGGCGAGCTGACCTCGCCGTGGGCGGCCTGCCCGATGGTGGCCGGGGACTGCCGGGGGAGCCACAACCTCCACATCCTGCCGGTGCCGATCAACTGGCAGACTTCCTACTGGTCGGGGCCGATCCTCTCCTGTATCACCCTCTCGGTGAATCTCAACGCCGGGCGCATCGGCGCGATCTCCGATCAGTTCGCCCTCGGCACGCCCTGGGACTGGGTGCGGCAGCGGGCGTCGGAGCTGGCTGTTCAGTTCCGCAGCGCCCACGGCATCAAGCAGCCGGCCACCCTCCACGAGGACGAGCTCGAGTACCAGGAAGGGTGGAAGGAGCGCCGCGGCCGCCTGGAGAGCCGCTTCGAGCTCAAGCCGCCGCTCGCGTGGAACGGCAACGGCAAGAAGGCGAGCCCGAGGCCCTCGAAGGCGTCGACCCGCGCCTGACGCTCGCGTCGCCTCCGCCCCCTGCGCGCTCCCCCGGCGGCCTGGCCGCCGGGGGAGGCGCGTTTTTCCCGCCCGTTGATTGACAAGGTATCGGTGGGATGATAGGGTGGGGGCGTTACCCCGAAAATG
>DASYUM010000153.1:0-3391 GCA_036001225.1 Candidatus Methylomirabilota bacterium
CCGCTCGGAGCGCTGCCCGACGCGGCGCGCGCTCGGGGCGAGCCGCCGGGTTACTCCGACACGCGCCTGGCCGGCGGGCGGCTCCGTCGCCCGCATCTTCTTGACATGGCTTCCCGACTCCTCCTACACTCGGCCGCGCGCCGGCACTCCGGAACGGACCACGCCGGCGCGACCCGAAAGGAGCGTCATGCCGGTGGCCAAGCGCTCGCGTCTCGCCGCCCCGCTCTGCGCTCTGCTGGCCGCCATCCTGGCCGGATGCGTGTCGGCGCCGACCTGGGAAGCGAAGGATCTGGCGGCGGTGCTCGACGCGTACCGCAAGCAGAACGCGCTCCTGGAGGAGCGGAGGCAGGCCCGCGAGCGCCAGATGTTCCGCAAGCTGGCGGTGAGCAAGGGGCCGTCGCCGTTTGCGTCCACGGTGAGCGTCGACCTCGAGCGGGCTCCGCTGGAGCCCGTGGTGCGACGGGTGCTGGACGACGGGGAGCTTCCGTACTCGATCGAAGCGCCGCTGCCGGCGGCGCGGGTGACGGCTCGGTTCGATGACCTGCCGGTCATCCCGGCCCTCAATCGGCTGCTCGAGCCCCACGGACTGTCCGCGGGCGTCAAGGACTCGGTGCTGGTCATCGGCCCCGGAGGCCCGGGCGAAACCGCCGCCTCGGCCGCGCCGGCACACCCGGCAACCCCCGCGCCCGCCTCCACCGCGCCGCCGAGTCCGCCCGCGCCGGTCCCCGCCGCGCCCCCCGCGGCGGCCGCGCCTCCGGCCCTGCCGGGCGCGCCAATCCCCCCGGGCTTGCCGCCCGGGCTCGCGCTGCCCGGGCTCGCGCTGCCCGGGCTGGGGGCGCCCCGGCCGTGGACGGGCATCACGGTCCCGCTCCGGTACCTGGATACCGCGGCGGCCGCCGCGTTCCTGGATGGCCTGTACCCCTTGAGCCATCCGGCCGGCACCCGCGTCATCACCTTCGGGCAGCAGCCGTACACCAACACCATCTCCCTGGTCGGCGGCACCGACGAGGTGGCCAAGGCCGCCCGGCTCCTCCGGCAAGTCGACCGCGAGCCGGCCCACGTCGTGATCGAGGCGCTCGTCGTCGAGTTCGACGCCGACGCTCTGGAGCAGCTGGGCACGGACCTGCAGAACTTCGCCAGCGGCGAGATCAGCGCCCTCACGACGGCCATCGGGCTGTTCGGACCGAAGGCCCTGACCTTCACCTACACCGCCGGCGCCGCCAACAAGCGCGCCTTCACCGCGGTCATCGACGTCCTGGTGCAGCACGAGAAGGCCCGGCTCATCTCACGCCCGTTCCTGGCCACCCTCAGCGGGAAGAGCGCGGCCATCAACATCACGCGCGACCGCTACGTGATCGTCCAGTCCCCCCAGTTCGGCGCCACCGTCGTCACGCCCAACGGGATCTCGGCCGGCGTCGTCATGAACATCACCCCCACCGTGCTGCCGGAGGGCATGGTCCGCCTCGACGTCAGCGTGCAGGATTCCCTGTTCGTGCCCTCGGCCAACGACAACATCGCGGCCGAGGTGGACAAGAATCAGGCCAACACCGCGATGCTGGTGGAGAGCGGCCAGAGCATCATCATCGCCGGCCTCACCCTGAACCGCCAGACGGCCAGCAACGCCGGGCTCCCGTGGCTCCGCCACGTCCCGCTCCTGAACCTGCTGGCGGCCAAACAGCGGGCCCAGAGCACCCGGGCGGAGGTCATGGTCTTCGTGACGCCCCACGTCTGGCCGCCGGGGATGACGTTGCCGCTCACCGAGCCCGACGCCTTCTCGCTCAGGAAAGACGACGGCGACCTGACCGACCTCGAGCGGTTCCGGCGCCCCTGAGCTGAACCTCGGAGGGGGTGTCGGAACACCCCCTCCGAAGCCTCCCCCGAGAATCGTTGCGGCGGCAAAGCCGCCGCTCGGAACGGGGGCGCAGCGGCCGGCGGTGGTGTCGCGGTGCGAAATCACAGCCCCGGGATGTTTTCAGAAGCCCCGAGCTGCGCGGCCGACCTACGGCGAGGTCGCCGCGCGCTCCAACACCCGGCCGGCGAAGCGGAGCATTCGCTCCTCGTGCTCGATCGCCCGCTCGACCTGCGCGAACGAGCCCCAGCGGCCGGCGTCGAACCGGTGGACCTCGATCGGCTTGCCGAGCGCCTTCATCCTGGCCTCGTATCGCTCGATCGAACGCGGCGGGGTCCGGCTGTCGTTGCGGCCCCGGATGATCAGGACGGGGGCCCGGACGTGCTCGGCTCCTCAAGTACGGCCTGGCCGAGACGCGGTGATCCCGCTCCGAGCGTCTCGCCCGCCTCGGGTTCGTGGGGGTTCAGGTCAGTGACCGAGGTAGCGGAACTGGATGTCGCGCCAGGCCGGCTGGGTCGTCACCCTCAGGAGCGCCACGTTCAGGCTCTCGCGGAGCGGGCTGCCCGTCGGCAGGGGAAAGGCGTAGAACTCGCGCTCCAGGAGGTCGGGCAGGACGTTGACGACGCCGCTGAACTCGCGCTGGATCTCGTACTTGAGGGCCGCCTCGCCGTGGACGAGGCCGTCGACCTCCTCTCGCGCGAGCGCCCGCACCGCATCGGCCAGGTGCGCGAACCTCCGTGCCTTGACGCGCTGGCGCCGGAGGTATTCCACGGCCGGCGAGCCATCGACGACGGCCACCCGGAAGTTCCGCAGATCGGCCGCCGTCCGGATCTGCTCGAAGTGGCTGATCGCGACCCGGGCCGAGACGAAGCCGGTGAAGAACGTCACCAGGACGACGCTGACCAGCATCCAGGTGACGGCGACGACCCGCCCGGCCACCGTCATGGGGATCTTGTCTCCGTAGCCGACCCCGGTGAAGGTCACGGCCGACCACCACACGCCGGCGCCGATGCCGGAGACCGCGCCGCCGCCGAAGTCCTTGGGATTCCGCTGCCGCTCCAGGAGCCAGGTGACCGCTCCGGCGGCGACGAGGAGGGCCAGCCACCCGAGCAGGGCGCCGAGGAACGCCGGCGAGAGGAACGCCCTGGCCAGGCTGGCCCAGCGAATGCCCTCCGGGCGCCGGGGCACGGCGATGCCGAGGCCGGTCGTGTAGAACATGTGGCTGAAGTCGACGCGCTGCTCCCGCTCCGGCGTGACGGCGACGGGCCCCACCAGCGCGTCGAGCCCCCCGGCCTCGACACCGGTCAGCGCCGCGTCCGGCTCCAGCTCCTGGAATCGATACTGGAGGCCGAGCTCGCGGGCGATCGCGTCCCAGAGGTCGACGGCGATCCCCTGCCACGTCCCTCCCGCCGACTTCATGGTGTAGGGCGGCGCCGAGAACACCCCGACGGTCAGCGTCCGGGCGGCGGGCGGCGTCTGGGCACTCGCGCTGCCGCTCGAGGCGGCGGCGAGCACGAGCGCGGATGCCGCGAGGAGGCGTCT
>DASYUM010000154.1:0-6508 GCA_036001225.1 Candidatus Methylomirabilota bacterium
GGCGGCGATGCTGACGGCCACCGTCAGCACGTAGTCGATCAGGAGGGCGGCCCCCGCCACCAGGCTCGGGTAGCGCCCGAGATTCTCGCGGGTCACGATGTAGGCGCCACCGCCCTGGGGGTAGGCGAGGATGGTCTGCCGGTAGGAGCTGATCACGATGGCGATCAGCGCGGCGATGCCGAGCCCGATCGGCACCGAGGTGCCGAAGGCGGCGGTGCCGGCCAGGATCAGGATCAGGAGGATCTCCTCGGTGGCGTAGGCCACCGAGGACAGCGCGTCGGAGGCGAAGACGGCCAGACCGGTGACGCGGCTGAGGCGCTCGTGCTTGGCGAGGGTGGACGGGATCGGCGTGCCGAGGAGAACCCGCTTGAGCACCTGCACCCACATGGTCGTCTACACTACCCCCCACCTTCGCGAAGTCAATACGATCCGGCGCGGGTCGCGAGCGATTTTGCAAGGCCAGCCCGGTGTCCGACGCCAGCGCGGCAGGAGGCGGACTACGTTTTCAGATGATAGGGCACGTTGGTCACGATGACGCCCTTGCGGAACAGCAGCGCCCCCTTGATCAGGAGGGCCGTCTGATTGTGCAGCAGGTGCTGCCACCACCGGGCGGGCACGAACTCGGGGAGAATGATCGTGATGAGCCGGTCGGGCGCCTGGCGCTGCAGGTGATCCAGATACTCGAGGAACGGCCCCACGACCGAGCGGTAAGGGGAACGGAGGACGACCAGCGGCAAACCATTTCCCCATTTGCCCCACCGGTCCTCCAGCCGGCGCGTGTGCTCGGCGTCGATCTCGACGTAGAGCGCCCGCGCCGCCGGCGACAGCGCCCGCGCGTAGCGGAGCGCGGGGAGAACGCCGCGGTGGACGTCGCCGATGAGCACGAGAACGATCGGCGAGGCGGGAGGTGGCTCCGGCTCGACTCCCTCGATCGAGAGCTGGAGGGCCACGTCCTCGTAATGCCGATGAATGGCGAGGAAGAGGCCGATGAGGCAGGGGATCAGCGCAATGACGATCCAGGCGCCATGGGTGAACTTGGTGGCCGCGAGCACCAGCATCACGGTACCGGTGGCGGCGGCACCCACGCCCTGAACAGCGGCGCCGGAGAGCCAGCCGGGCCCACCCCGCTGCAGCCAGTACCGGACCATGCTGGCCTGCTTCAACGTGAAGGAGAGGAACACCCCGACGGCGTAGAGCGGAATCAGGGCGTGGGTGTCGCCCTGGAAGCCGACGAGGAGCACCACGCTCAGCAGGGCGAGGATGAGAATGCCGTTCGAGTAGGCCAGGCGGTCGCCCCGGTTGCTCAGCTGGCGCGGTAGGAAGCGGTCCCGGGAGAGGAAGAACGCCAGGCGGGGGAAGTCTGCGAAGCTCGTGTTGGCCGCCATCACCAGGATGAGCGTGGTGACGGCTTGGACCAGGTAGTAGAGGACGCCGTCTCCGAACACCCGGCGGGCGAGCTGGGAGTTGAGCGTCTCGCCCTCGGTCGGCAGGAGGCCGAAGGCGTTCCCCAAGAATGTGATGCCGAGGAAGAGCACGATGAGGATCACTCCCAGCATGGCCAACACCGCCCGCGCGTTCCGTGCCTCGGGCGTGCGGAACGCCGGCACGCCGTCGGAGACCGCCTCGATCCCGGTCAGCGCCGCGCAGCCGGAGGCGAACGCCCGCAGGGCGAGGAAGAGTGTCAGCTCCTCCCCCCCGGGCACCGGTGTCCCATTGCCAGGAGCGACGGCAGCGGTCGGCCCCTCGCCGGTGAGCCACCGGACGCTGCCCCACGCGATCATGGCGACGTAGGCGCCGGTGAACAGGTAGGTCGGCACGGCGAACAGGCGCCCGGACTCGCGGACCCCGCGGAGGTTGGCCACCGCGATCAGCGCGACACCGAGCATGCACAGTCCCACCCGATAGGGGTAGAGTCGCGGGACCGCCGAGGTGATGGCCGCGATGCCGGCGGCCGCGCTGACCGCCACCGTCAGCACGTAGTCGATGAGGAGGGCCGCCCCCGCCACCAGACTCGGATACCGACCCAAGTTCTCGCGGGTGACGACGTAGGCCCCGCCCCCCTGCGGGTAGGCGAGGATCGCCTGGCGGTACGAGGTGACGACGATCGCCACCAACACCGCGATCCCGAGCGCGATGGGGACCGACAGGTGAAGGGCCGCGCTGCCGGCCAGGACCAGGACGAGAAGGATCGCCTCGGTCGCATAGGCGACCGAAGACAGCGCATCGGAGGCGAAGACGGCGAGACCGGTGACGCGACCGAGCCGTTCGTGCTTGGCGAGGGTGGTCGGGATCGGACTCCCGACCATCAGTCGCTTCAGCGCCTGAACCCACACCGTCCGGGACCCTGACGGCCGCGCCGTCGAGGTGACGGCGGGGTCATGGGTGGCGTCCCCGGCCTGAGGCGCCGGGCGAGCTCAGAACTGGCTGTGGCGGGCGAGCGTCTCGAAGCGTGTGTACTCGGGCTTGAAGACGAGCTGCACCGTCCCCGTCGGCCCATTCCGCTGCTTGCCGATGATGACGTCGGTCAGGTTCCGCTCGGCTTCGTCGGGGTTCTGTTTGTAGAGGCCCGGCCGGTGGAGGAACATGATCACGTCGGCGTCTTGTTCGAGCGCGCCCGATTCGCGAAGGTCGCTGAGGCGGGGCGTGGTCGCCTCGCCCCGGGCCTCGATCGCCCGCGAGAGCTGGGAGAGGGCCACCACCGGCACCTCCAGCTCCTTGGCCAGCGCCTTCAGCGACCGCGAGATCTCCGAGATCTCTTGCTGCCGGTTGTCGGCCCGCCAGTGCCCCTGCATGAGCTGGATGTAGTCGATGACGACGAGCTCCAGCCCGTGCTCGGCCTTGACCCGGCGGGCCTTGGCCCGGGCTTCGAGGACGGAGAGATTGGCGGTGTCGTCGATGAGGAGCGGTGCCTCCGACAGCCGCCCGGCCGCGTCCACGATCCGCTTCCAGTCGGGGTCGCGCAGGAAGCCGGTGCGAACGGCATGGGAGTCCACCCGGGCCTCAGCGCACAGGAGGCGCTGGACGAGCTGCTCTTTCGACATCTCGAGGCTGAAGATGAGAGCGGGCCGCCGCTCCCGCACGCTGGCGTGCTGGGCGACGTTCAAGGCGAAGGCGGTCTTCCCCATCGAGGGACGGCCGGCAATGATGACGAAGTCCGAGCGCTGGAGCCCGGCTGTCATCTCGTCGAGCCGTTCGAAACCGGTGGCTAGCCCGGTGATCGCCGATTTTCGGTGGTAGAGCGTCTCGATGTAGTGGGTGACGGGCGTCACGATCTCCCGGACCGGGATGGCGGCCCGGCGAAGCCGCCGCTCGGAGAGCTGGAACAGCATCTGCTCGGCCCGGTCGAGGAGCGTCTGGACGTCTTCGGCTTCGGCGAAACCCTGCTCGACTACCTCGCGGGCGACCCGGATCAGCTGGCGAAGGAGCGCCTTCTCCCGGACGATGAAGACGTAAGCGGCGAACTGGGTGGCCACCGTGGCCTCTTCCATGAGGGTGGCGAGGGCGGCCTGCCCACCAACCTCTTCGAGCTGCCCAGCCCGCTTGAGCTCCTCGGTGACGGTGAGGACGTCGGTCGGCTCGCTCCGTTCGAACAGGCGGACCATGGCCCCGTAGATCTTGCGGTGGCCGTCCTTGTAGAACTCGTCGGCGGTGATCGCCTCGATGGCGCGGGTGATCATGGGGGGCTCGAGCAGGATCGCCCCCAGGACGGCCCGCTCGGCCTCCAGGTTGTGAGGCGGGATCTTGCCGGGCAGCTCGGCCGGCGTGGTCACGGGCGGCCCCGGCCGGCCTACTCCCGCGTCACCGTCACCGCCAGCTCGGCCGTCACGTCGTGGTGGAGACGGATCGGAACCCGGTACTGTCCCAGCATCTTGATCGGGTCCTCGAGCTGGACCCGGCGCTTCTCGACCGGGATCTGGTGCCGATCGAGGAACTCGACGACGTCCTGGGCCGACACCGAGCCGTAGAGCCGCCCATCCTCGGAGGCCCGAGTGGCCACGGCCAGGGTGAGGGCGGCGATCCGAGCGGCGGCCGCCTGGGCCCCGTCCCGGGCCTTGACCTCCGCGCGCTGGCGCTGGCGTTTGAGCTGATCGAGGTTCTGCAGGTTGGCCGGCGTCGCCGGTAGCGCGAGCTTCTTGGGGAGGAGAAAGTTCCGCGCGTAACCGGTAGCGACCTCCCGCACCTCGCCCCGGCGTCCCAGGGTGGGAACGTCCTCCATCAGAATGATCTTCATGCGATCACGCTCCTACTTCACGAAGGTGAGGGCCGGGTCGAGACCGGAGATCGGCACGGCGCTAAGCCGGGGTGGCCTCCTGGCGTATCTTCCGAAAATCGATCCACAGATCCGACAGGCCCAGACAGGCCGCCCCCACCAGCAACAGGGGCTGGACGGCAAAGAGGCCGAAGCTCACTCCCTGCAGCGGTCGGGGCACCCGCGCTTTTTGGAAGAAGTGTCGGAGCACGGCCAGACCCTGGATGGCGTAGAGCGGGGCCAGCACGAGCAGCACGTTGAGGCCCAGCCGCTCGGCCGCCTCGTGATGGGAGACCAGCAGCGCGCCCGCCGCGATGACGACCCATACCAGGTGGTCGGGCACCGCCTCCTCGGCAAACGACCGGAACGAACGCCCGCGCAGACAGAGTCGCGCCCCGATGTAGTTGGTCAGCGCGACCACCAGCAACCCCACCAGGATGACGGCCGGCCCCGCCACCTGCAGGATGCCCGTCACCAGCCGCGCCGACTCGGCGATCCAGGCCCGGTCGCCCACGGTGGGCAGCCGGCCGGCCAGCCCCTCCAGCTCGGTCACGTGGCCCTCGATCTGGCGGCCGACCAGCGCGAGCAGCGTGAGGCCGGGTGGCACATAGGCCCAGACGAGTACCAGAAGGCCCAACAGGCTGGCGGCGCCGACCACGATCAGGCTGGCCGGGAGGTGCAGCCGCCGGGTGAGGACCACGCCGAGCGCCAGCCCCGGCACGGCGTGCCGCAGGCCCACGGCCACCGCCGCGGTGCCGTCCACGGCGGCGGCCACCACGACCAGCGCCACCGCCGTGGTGACAGCGGCCCCCTTCGGTCCGGCGAGGGCAAAGGCTACAGCCACGGGGACCAGGCTGACCAGCGCGGAGGCCCCGGCCAGGCCCCCGCGAACCTCGCCGACCTCGAACGCGGCCAGGGCGAGACCCAAGGCCGCGGCCAGCAGCACGCCTCGGCTGGCCCGCGGGAGCGCCGGCATGAGCGACGGCTACTCCGCAGTGAACGGGACGAGGGCGACCGTCCGCACCCGCTTCAGCGCGGAGGTGAGCTGGCGCTGGTGGCGGGCGCAGTTGCCCGAGATCCGGCGGGGGATGATCTTGCCCCGCTCGGTGATGAAGGTGCGGAGCCGCTTGACGTCCTTGTAATCGACGGCCAGGACCTTATCGACGCAGAACTTGCAGACCTTGCGTCGGCCGAACCGCCGACGCTTGACGGGCTTGACCACGCCTCGCCTCCTCGGCCCGCCGGTGAAGTGCCGACGGAGCCTCCACGTTCAGAACGGAACTTCGTCCGCCTGGCCGGCCCCCTCGTCGAAGGGTTCGCCCTCAGCCGGGCCGGCGGCGGCGGCCGCCTTCGGCCGTCCCAAGAACTGGACGCGGTCCGCCACCACCTCCACGACGTTACGCCGTTGACCGTCCTTGCCTTCCCACTCCCGGGTCTGCAGCCGGCCCTCGACCAGCACCGGGCTGCCCTTGTCCAGGTACTGGGCCGAGGTCTCGGCCTGTTTGCCCCAGACGACCACGGTCAGGAAATAGGTCTCTTCCCGGCGGTCGCCGCCCTGCGTGGTATAGGCCCGGTTGACCGCGAGGCGGAGGTCGGACACGGCGGTGCCACTCGGGGTGTACCGGAGCTCCGGCGGGCGGGTCAGGTTGCCGATGAGAAAGACTTTGTTCAGGCTCGCCATCAGCCGACTCCTCCGGCGGTCGGTTCCACCGACGACTCGGAAGCCGGCACCGGCTCGGCCGGCGCCTCGGTTCGACCCGGTTGCCGACGCTCGACCGCCCGGGTGGTCATGAAGCGGAGGACCGACTCGTTGAGCCTGAGTTGCCGCTCGTATTCGCGCACGACCGCGGGCTCGGCCTTGATCGTGAGGAGCAGGTAGGTGCCCTCGCGCTGCTTCCGCATCTCGAACGACAGCCGGCGTTTCCCCCAGTTCTCGGTGGCGACCACTTCGCCCCCGAGGGTGCTGCACGACTCCTGGAGCCGGGCCAGGAGCTGGGCCACTTCTTCCTCGGTCAGGCGCGGATCCGCGATCACCAGCACATCGTACAGGCGCAGATCACTCACCTCCTCTCGGCCCCGAAAAGTGCCTTAGCATACAGCGCGGGCGCGTCCGGCGCAAGCCGACGCTACGCGCCGCGGCCCGAAACTGCGACGGCCTCCGGAGGATCACCCCCGGAGGCCGTCGGCGTCGGGTCGCCCGTGACTCGACGCTTAGAAGTCGCCGCCGTGCGGCATGGGCGGGGCCGCCTTCTTCTCGTC
>DASYUM010000155.1:0-18549 GCA_036001225.1 Candidatus Methylomirabilota bacterium
CCCAAGGTCGAAGCGGGCGTCCGCTTCGTCGAGGCCGGGGGCCGGGAGGCGATCATCACCTCGCTCGCCCGCGTCAGAGCCGCGCTCGACGGCGATGCCGGTACCCACATCGTTCCCTAGCTGCATCGGGGGGGTCTCGGAAGACCCCCCCGATGCCCCCCCGAGGGGATTGCGGCGGCAAAAGCCGCCCTCGGAGCGGAACACCGACCCTTGGGGATGCGGCGGCCCGTTGCGTGTGGTTAACCCGACAGGCGCCTAGATTGACCCGGGGTCGTGGATGGGGTACCACAAGAGGGCAGCCGAGGAGGCCCTCGTGAAGCTCCTCGTGGTCAATCCCAACAGCTCGGAGACCGTCACCGCCGCCATCATGGAGTCGGCGCGGCGCGCCGCCGCGACCGGCACCGAGCTCGTCGGCGTCACGACCAAGGGCGGCACCCGCAACATCGACTCGGCGGTCGGGGACTACCTCTCGGGGGCCTACATGATCCGCACCTGCCTGGAGGCGGTGCGCCTCCATCGCCCCGACGCCGTCGTGCTGGCCGGCTTCGGGCGGGTCGGGATCGACGCCCTCAAGGAAGCCCTCGCCATTCCGGTGGTCTCGATCTCGGAGGCCTCGATGGCGCTGGCGTGTCTCCTCGGCCATCGCTTCACCACGCTCACCATGCTCGAGCAGTTCATCCCGTACCAGCAGGACCTGGTCCGGCTCTTCGGCTTCGAGGCCAAGTGCGCCTCGGTGCGGGCCATCAACGTCAACGTCGAGGAGTGCGTCACCAATCGGGCGGAGACGCTGCGCCAGCTCCAGGCCCAGATCCAGCGCATCGTGGCCGAGGACCGGGCCGAGGTCGTGATCCTTGCCTGCGCGGGCCTGTGCGGCTACGATGCGGAGCTGTCGCGGCTGGCCGGCATCCCGGTCCTCGACCCGGTCGCGGTCGGCGTGAAGACCGCCGAGAGCCTCGTCGCCCTGGGCCTCGTCCAGTCCAAGATCCGCAAGTTCGCCCACCCGCCGCAGGACCTCGAAGCATACCTCTAGGGGGCCGGCTCAGCGCCCGACCGGGCGTGGCCGGCCGAGGAGAGCGTGATGGCACGACTGGCGGGGAAGACGGCGCTCGTCACGGGCGGGCACACGGGCATCGGGCGGGCCATCGCGCTGGCCTTTGCCGAGGAGGGGGCCGACGTCGCGGTGTTCTGGCTCGACGGGGAAAGCGAGGCCAAGAAGCTCGGCGAGACGATCCAGGCCCTCGGTCGCCGGGCGCAGGCCGTGCGGGCCGACGTGACGCGCGAGTCCGACGTCCGGGCCGGCGTGAAGGCCGTGCTCGACGCCCTGGGCCAGCTCGACGTGCTCGTCAACAACGCCGGCATCCAGAAGGCGCAGGGGATCACCGAGACGAGCGTGGAGGACTGGGACCGGATGATGGCCGTCCACCTCCGCGGCACCTTCCTCTGCTGCCGGGAGGTGGTACCCCACATGCAGGCGCGCGGGAGCGGGAAGATCATCAACATGGCCTCTCAGCTCGCCTACACCGGACGCGCCCGCTACACGGCCTACTCCGCGGCCAAGGGCGGCGTGCTCACCTTCACCCGGGCGCTCGCCCAGGAGCTGGCGCCGGCGATCCAGGTCAACGCGGTCGCGCCGGGGCTCATCGACACCGGGTTCGATCCGCTGCCGGAGAGCCGCAAGCGCGAGATCGCGGCCGCGCTGCCGCTCAAGCGTCTGGGGCGGCCCGACGACGTGGCGCCGGTCTTCGTGTTCCTGGCCTCCGACGAGGCGCGCTATCTCTGTGGGCAGACCATCGGCCCCAATGGCGGGGAAGTCATGCCATGAGAGGGATCGTCTTCCTCGGCGACCGCGAGCTGGAGCTGCGCGAGTTCGCCGATCCCACCCCGGGCCCCGGCGAGGTCGTCCTGGCCATGAAGGCCTCCGGCATGTGCGGGAGCGACCTCCACGCCTACCGGGCCTCCCGGCAGGGCAACGTGGCGGCGTCGCTCGGGCTGGGCGGCGGCGCCGGTCCGGTGATCGCCGGCCACGAGCCGTGCGGCGTGGTGGCCGAGCGCGGGCCGGGCGTCCCCGAGGCGGCGGCGCCGATCGGCCGCCGGGTCATGAACCACCACTACAAGGGCTGCGGCCACTGCCGGCACTGTCGGACCGGCTGGTCGCAGCTCTGCCGGTCGGGCGTCGTGGTTTACGGGGTCACCGGCCACGGCGGTCACGCCCACTTCATGAAGGTGCCGGCCTCCACGCTGGTGCCGCTCCCCGACGAGCTCTCGTTCGAGGAGGGCGCCGCCATCTCCTGCGGGACCGGCACCGCCTACGGCGCCCTCCGCCGGCTGGACCTCTCCGGCCGCGACACGCTCGCCGTCTTCGGCCAGGGCCCGGTCGGGCTCAGCGCGACGCTCCTCGGCGTGGCGATGGGAGCGCGCGTGATCGCGGTGGACATCGTCGCCGAGCGGCGGCGGCTGGCCCGGGAGTTCGGCGCTGACGCGGTGATCGATCCGCGCGAGGCCGATCCGGCGGCCGCGCTGCGGGAGCTGACGCGGGGCGAGGGCGTGGACGCCGCCCTCGACTGCACCGGGAGCCCCGAGGCGCGGGTCGCCGCGGTCCGCAGCGCCCGCACCTGGGGACGCGTCTGCTTCGTGGGCGAGGGGAACACCGTCACCCTCGATGTGAGCCCGGACCTCCTCCGCAAGCAGCTCACCCTTCTCGCCTCCTGGACCTTCAGCACCGTCGGCCAGGAGGAGTGCGCCCGCTTCGTCGTGGATCGCCGCGTCCCGCTCCGGCGGCTGCTGACCCACCACTTCGCGCTCCCGCAGGCCGCCGAGGCGTACAAGCTCTTCGACACCCAGACGACCGGGAAAGGCGTCTTCGTCTTCTAGCGCTTCCCGCTGCCGCCCGGCTGGCGGAGCGGAGACGCGCGCGACCGAAAGGAGCCGCACCCATGGATCCGATCACGCCCCACCTCGGGCACGCCGAGCGCCACGAGCGCCGGAAGCACCTCGACGGGCTGATCGTCGCCTCGCCCATGAAGACCTACCGCGCCCTGACCGATCTGGGCCGGCAGGTCTTCGCCGACGGAGCCATCCCCAAGAAGCAGAAGGAGCTGACCGCGCTGGCCGTCTCGGTCGCCAACAACTGCTGGGAATGAATCGAGCACCGCGTGGAGGAGGTCCTCCACCAGGACGCCACCGACGCCGAGATCGCCGAGACGCTCGACATCGGCCTCTACATGGGCGGGAGCCTGGCCCTGAAGTCGGTCCGCTACGCCTTCCAGATCCTGGAGGAGCTGCGCCGTGCCCGCGGGCGGTGAGGCCGGGCCGCCGCGGGTGGTCGGGCGCGGCGGTCGGGCCGGTGAGGTCGTGGTCGTCCGGCTGGCCAAGGGCGACCGGCTGCTGGAGTCGCTGCGGGAAATCTGCCGGCGGGAGAAGATCCGGAACGGCGTGATCCTGACCGGCTTCGGCTCGCTCTCCCGGTCCCGGGTGACCGGAGTCGTGTCCCCCGCCTATCCGCCCACCCGCTTCTACGACAACCGCGCCCGGGCCGGGGTCGAGATCCTGGCCCTCAGCGGCCTCATCGCCGATTACCACGTGCACGCCCACGTCGTGCTGTGCGACCGCCGGAAGGCCTTCGGCGGCCACCTCGAAGAGGGCTGCCGCGTCCTCTCCCTCTCCGAGATCGCGATCCTGCGGCTGGACCGCCTGAAGCTCGAGCGCGTCCTCGACCCGACCACCGGGCAGAAGCTGCTGCGGGTGACGCGCCGCTACGGCCGGGACGGCGGGGACCAGGAGGGGAGCCTCCTGGCTGTCCAGCGACGGCTCGCCCGGCGGCGCGTGAGGCCCCGCCGGAGAAGGACTCCCTCTTCCTCCCCCTCACCCTGAAGGGAGAGAGAAAGAGCGGGGCGGTAGTGTCTCAGTTTGGGAAGGGACAGCTGCGCCCGCTCCGGTATTCGCCTCCGGTCACTGCGCTGCGGGGTGCAGCACCCCGATCGCCCAGCCGAGGTCGAGGCGCTCGCCGAGCCAGCTGGGGCACGCCGTCCGCCCGTCGATCGCGAGGCCGCACGCCCGGTGGGCCGTGACCAACGCGTCAGTCGGGTCACGGGGGACCGCCGGCGGCGCCGGCACGGCGGGAATCGGCCGCCCGGTCGGCGTGCTGAAGGCGAGCGTGCCCTCGGGGTCGCGCTCGACGCGGTAGCCCTCCTCGTGGATGGCCCGATGATGGCGCCGGCAGAGGAGAGTGAGGTTGTCCAGCCGGGTCGGGCCGCCGTTCGCCCAGTGGTGGAGGTGATGCCCCTGGCCATGGCGCACCCCGCATCCCGGGAAGCGGCACCCGCGATCGCGCGCCTGGAGCGCCCGGCGGAGCGCCGGCGGGATGGTCCGCGTCCGTCGCCCGACGTCCAGCACTTGCCCGTCGCCCCCGTGGCGCATGACCACCCGGGTCGCGTCGCAGGCCAGGCGCCGCGACGTTTCCCCGGAAACGTGGAGGCCATCCTCGAGCGCGGACTGGCCGGGCTGGCCGGGGTCGGTGAGCACCGCGGCATCCACGTGGACGACGACCTGGTAGCGCTCGCTCCCCGGGCCGGGGTCGAGCCCCTGCCCCAGGGCCGTCTCCGCCACCAGGGCAAGAGCGTCCGCCTGCTGCTGGCCCGGGGTCGGGGGGTCCGCCGCCTCGCCTGCCGTCGCGGTGGCCCGCCTCCGCTGATACAGCGTCTCGCGTCCTGCCTCGAGGGCCCGCACCAGCAGCGCCCCCACCTCTGGCTCCAGGCGCCCGCGCACGACCATCATCCCGTCCTCGTCCGGATACACCTGGAGCGACCGCCGCGCGTGGCGCGCCGCCGCCTCCTCCCCCTGCCGGTCCACCCGGCGCCACGCCCGCACGATCCGCTCGACGTGGGCCGCCGTCCCCGCCTGGCCCACCGCCAGGAGCCGCGCTTCGGTCTCCGGGGTGGCGACCCGGGTCAGCGCGCGGACCTTGGCGTAGGACAGCTCCCCCCGGGCCAGGGCGGCGGCGAGCTGCGGCAGCTCGCCCAGCGCGCGCGCCACCCGCACCCGCTCCCGGGCCGCCCCCGGGTCGAGCCCCACGCGCCAGCTCAACCAGTCGGCGCAGGAGCGGAAGCCGTTCCCCCACCCGCCGCGCGCGC
Source organism: Candidatus Methylomirabilota bacterium (assembly GCA_036001225.1). Taxonomy (GTDB): domain Bacteria; phylum Methylomirabilota; class Methylomirabilia; order Rokubacteriales; family DASRDR01; genus DASYUM01. The sequence goes on from DASYUM010000155.1 coordinate 5,130, forward strand.
CGAACTCGCGGAGCAGGGTGAGCAGCCGGGCGGTGGCGGCGTCGAGGTGGGCCGACAGCTCGGCGATCTGGTCGCCGAGTTGGTCGAGATCCGTCCCAGTGGTGGGTGCGAGCAGCATAGCGGGGCTCCTCCTGCGCGGACTCTACCACCCGAATTTCGAGCCGCCCGCGCGGGCGCCAGACGGCCGATCGGGAGCGCGCGAATCATTTTGGGTTCGGCGCGAGCCGCTCGCGGGGCCACCGGCCACCCCGGCCTGCCACGAAGGATTGGCCGTCGAGGCCGCGACCGCGGTCCGATTCCCGCCGGAGGAGCTGTCAAGCAGAAAATACGGCTCGCCGCCCCGCGGGAGTGACTCAAGTTGGGTCTTCAAACTGAGACACTACGAGCGCGGCCGCCGGCTTGCGTCGCTCGCGCGCGGGACCGTAAGATAGGCGCACTCCACGACCGACCACGAGCCCGCGTCACCGCCGAGGAGCCGACATGCCCGACGTCGCCGAGACGACCCTGAAGGTCGGCGAAGGCATCGACAAGCTCTGCTCGATCGAGATCACCGGCCGCGGCGTCATCGGAGCCCTCTACGCCGCGGCCCGGGCCCGCCAGGAGCGCCCGCTTTGTCTGCTGGCCGCCGAGCGGCTGGTGGAGCGGGTGGGGCAGGGGGACGCGGTGCTGATCGCCACCGGCCTCCCCACCTTCCCGTGGTTCAGCGGCGAGCAGGACGGACCGGTGGGGGCGGCGACGCTGGCCCGGGCCCTCCTCCTCGGCCTGGCCGCGCGCCCGATGGTCGTGACGGAGCCGAACCACGCCGAGATGTGCCGGGCCGCCCTCCGGGGGGCCGGCCTCTACGCGCGCGGGATCGAAGAGGCCTTGCGGCTGCCGACGACGGCGGCGGTGGTCCCGTTCACCACCCGCTGGGAGGACGCCGAGCGCGAGGCCGAGGCCCTGCTGGCTCGCGCGCGCCCGAAGGCGCTGGTCGCCATCGAGCGGCCGGGGGCCAACGAGCACGGACGCTACCACGCCGCCAAGGGCTTCGACTTCAGCGAGCACTGCGCCAAGGTGGACGTGCTGTTCGAGCAGGCCAAGCGCCGCGGCATCTTGACCATCGGCATCGGCGACGGCGGGAACGAGCTGGGCTGCGCCCTGATCCGCGAGACGGTCGTGCGGGAGGTGCCGTACGGGAAGAAGTGCCAGTGTCCGTGCGCGGGCACCGTGGTCCCCCGTTTCGAGCCGGACGTGCTGGTGATGGCGGCGATCTCGAACTGGGGCGCCTACGGCATCGCGGCCGCCCTGGCCGTGCTGCTCGGACGGGCGGAGGTCATGCACTCGCGGGAGGTCGATCGGCGGGCCCACGAGTTGTGCGCGGCGGCCGAGGCGAACAACGACGGCCCCGGCCTCCTCGACCCGGGGACGGACGCGGTGCCGGCCCATCTCCACGGCAACTTCGTCGAGCTGCTGCAGCACATGGTGCAGAGCGGCCTCGACTTCGGGCGGCTGTACAAGGAGCCCCGGTATCCATGGCTGCACATCTGACCGTGGCCGATAACCGTCGCATCCCGGCGTCCTCGGTCGTCGGCGCGCCTCAACGTATGCGGCATACGCCTCGGCGCGCCTCCTCCCTGCGTCCTAGGGCTGCTCGGTTCTCGGCCACGGGCTCGAGTGGCTCACGGTTCACACCATGATGACGCCCGAGGAGCTGCGGGCGCGGATCGCGAAAATCCCCCGCGTGCGGCTGGCCTGTCTGCCGACGCCGCTCCAGCGGTGTCCCCGCCTCTCGGCCGACCTCGGCGTGGACCTGTGGGTCAAGCGGGACGACCTGACCGGGCTGGCCTTCGGCGGGAACAAGACCCGCAACCTCGAGTTCCGGATGGCCGAGGCCGTCCAGGCCGGCGCCGACGCCCTCGTCTTCGGGGTCGAGATCACCTCCAACTCGGCCCGCCAGACGGCGGCCGCCGCCAACGCGCTCGGCCTCCCGCTGGTCCTCGTCCTGCGCGGGGAGCCCGACGACGAGCCGCAGGGCAACCTGCTGGTCAACCTGCTGCTCGGCGCCGAAGTGCGGCTGACCGACGTCCCGAGCTTCAACCACCTGGGGCCGGTGCTGGAGCAAGTGGCGGCGGAGCTGCGCGCCGACGGGCGGCGGCCGTTCGTCCTCAACCACGCCTCGATGTTCGCGCGGGCCTCCGCGCTCGCCACCCTGGAGTGCGTCCTCGAGATCCTCGACCAGTCCGGGGGCCGCGCCCCCGACTGGCTCTTCGTCTCGTCGGGCGGCAAGGGCCAGGCGGGCTTCGCGCTGGCCCGGAAGCTGCTCGGCCTGCCGACCCGGGTCGTCGGGATCGCCAGCACGAAGAACGAGGACCCGTGGGAGTACGCGGCCCAGACCGCCACCGAGACGGCGGCGCTGCTCGGCCTCGACGTCCGGGTCGAGCCCGGGGAGATCGAGAACAGCTTCGACTACATCGGGGCGGGCTACGGCATCCCGACCGACGCGGGGTGGGAGGCCATCGTGCACTTCGCCCGGCGGGAGGGCCTCCTGCTCGACCCGGTCTACACCGGCAAGGCGGCCGCCGGCTGCCTCGACCGGATCCGCCGCGGGGACGTGCCGCCGGGGAGCCGGGTGGTTTTCATCCACACCGGCGGCCAGCCCGCCCTCTTCAGCCAGAGCCGCGCCCTCGTCGACCACCTCCGCCGCCAGCCGGGATCGACCGGGATCAGGAGGGTCTGAGCCATGAGGAAGCCGACGGCACTCCTTGCCCTGGCGCTGCTGACCGTCGCCGGCCCGGCCGCCGCCCAGACGCTGACCTACGCCCAGCAGGTCTCGGTGACGGCCATGGACACCGCCGGCCCCTCGATCGGGACCGTCTACCCCGCCGGCTACGAGGGGATGTTCCTCATCTACGACAACCTCGTCCGCTTCAACGAGCGGATGCAGATCGAGCCCCAGCTGGCGACCGAGTGGACGACCGCGCCCGACGGGCTCACCTGGACCTTCAAGCTCCGGCGGGGGGTCAGCTTCCACGACGGCACCCCCGTCAACGCCGACGCGGTGGTCTTCCACCTCGAGCGCCAGATGGACCCCAAGGGGAACGCCTCGAACCGTCCCCTGTGGGACCCGATCGCCGCCGTCCGCAAGCTGGACGATGCCACGGTCGCGATCACGACCCACAAGCCCTACGGCGCGCTCCTGGCCACGCTCGCCCACGGCAGCGGCGGGATCGTGAGCCCGGAGGGCGTCCGCAAGCACGGCACCAACTTCAAGCTGAACCCGGTCGGCGCCGGGCCGTACATGCTGGAGAAGTGGGACGTGGGGAGCGAGGTCGCCCTCAAGCGCTTCGACGGCTATTGGGGCGGCCGGGCGCCGTTCGCGCGGATCGTCCTCCGCCATGTCCCCGATTCCTCGACCCGGATCGCGATGCTCCAGAGCGGCCAGGCCGACGTGATCGGCGCGGTGCCGGTGGAGAGCGTGGCCCAGCTCCAGGCTCTGCCCGCGGTCGAGGTGATCGCCCGGCCGGCCCTCCGGACGTTCGGCTTCGGCATGAACCTGAACCGCAAGCTCTTCCAGGACGTCCGCGTGCGGCGCGCGCTCAACCACGCCGTGGACAAGCCGGCGATCATCCGGGCGGTGTTCCGCGGCTACGCGACACCCATCGACTCGCCGCTCTCACCCTTCACCACCGGCTACGCGGCGGTCGGCAGCTACGAGTACAGCCCGGAGAAGGCGAAGCAGCTCCTGGCCGAGGCTGGCTGGAAGCCGGGGCCCGACGGCACGCTCCGCAAGGATGGCGAGGCCTTCGAGGTCTCGGTGCTCACGCCGCAAGGCATGCTCCCCAAAGACCTGGAGGTGACCCAGGTCTTCCAGGGCTTTCTGGGCAAGGTCGGCGTGAAGGCGACGATCAACAAGGTCGAGCCCGCCGCCTTCTGGGATTACCTGCGAGTCCCGCCCGACAAGATCGCCTGGGACCTGGTGCTGTTCGGCTTCAACCCCTCCAACGGCGACGGGGGCTATCACCTCAGCTCGCTCTTCGCCTCGAACCCGAGCCGCAGCGAACGTCCCAAGGTCTGGAACTTCACCTGGTACGAGAATCCCCGGGTGGACAACCTGCTCGCCGAGGCCGACCAGACCGTGGACCCGGCCCGCCGGAAGCCGATGCTGGTCGAGGCGGCCAAGCTCGCCTGGAACGATGCTCCCTACGTCTGGCTCTACGCCGAGAACGTCGTGGTGGCCAAGAAGAAGGAGCTGAAGGGCGTCGAGGTCCTGCCGGTCATCTTCACGATCCTGCGGAACGCCCAGCCCTGAAGGGACGGTCCCGGGCTGGCCCTCTACACGCTCCGGCGGCTCGTCCTTCTGGTCCCCCAGGCCTGGCTCACCGTCTCCCTCCTGTTCCTCCTCTTCCGGCTCGTCCCCGGTGACCCGGCGGCCCTCATCGCCGGCCCCGGCGGGACTCAGGCCCAGATCGACCGGCTGCGCGCCGACCTCGGCCTGGACCGGCCGCTGTGGGCCCAGTACTTCGCGTTCCTGGGCGGGTTGCTCCGGGGCGACCTCGGTCCCTCCCTCGCCTTCGGGCGGCCGGTGGCGGCGGTCGTCGCCGCGCGGATCGGGCCTACCCTGGCGCTCATGGCGGCCAGCCTCGCCCTCACGATCGCCCTGGCCCTGCCGGCCGGCCTGGTGGCCGCGCTGCGCCCGCTCCACTGGTCGAGCCAGGCGGTGATGGCGGCGACGATCCTGCTCCTCTCGGTCCCGAACTTCCTGGTCGGCCTGCTCCTCATGGACCTGTTCGTCGTGCGGCTCGGCTGGCTCCCCGCCGCCGGCACCGGCGGGCTCGTCTTCCTGGTCATGCCGACGCTCGCGATCGCCGCCCGCCTGATCGCGCTGGTGAGCCGGACGGCGCGGGCCAGCGTCGTCGAGACCCTCAGCGAGGACTACCTGCGCACCGCGCGCGCCAAGGGGCTGGGCGGCGCGGCGGTGCTGCTCCGTCACGCGCTCCGTCCGGCCCTCGTCCCCATCGTCACCATGATCGGCCTCCAGGCCGGCTACCTCCTCGGCGGCTCGATCGTCATCGAGACGCTCTTCGCGTACCAGGGGCTCGGCCAGGCGATGATCAACGCGGTGGCGATGCGCGACTACTTCCTGGTCCAGGGCATCGCGCTCGTCTACGTCGTCGGTTTCCTGCTCCTGAACCTGCTGGTGGACCTTTCCTATGCCGTCGTGGACCCCCGCATCCGGTATGCCTAGCCGCCGCACCCGACTGCTGACCACCCCGGCGGTGGGCGGCGGCGCCGTGCTGGTCGTCGCGTTCCTGCTGCTGGGCGGCCTGGCGCCCTGGCTGGTCGGGCGCGATCCGCTCGAGCAGGACCTGGCGGGGTTCCTCCAGCCGCCGGCCCCGGCCCGCTGGTTCGGCACCGACGAGCTGGGGCGCGATCTCTTCAGCCGCGTGGTGATGGCGGCCCGGGCCGATCTGGTCCTGGTGATGGCGGGGATCGGTCTCGCGGCGGCGCTGGCCCTGCCGCTCGGCCTGGCCGCCGGCTACTGGCGGGGAGCCCTCGACCGCGTGGTGACCGCGGTCAGCGACGCCGTCCTCACCTTCCCCTCCCTCGTCCTGGCGGTCGTCCTGGTGAGCCTGTTCGGGGCCGGCCTGGCCGGCGTCGTGGCCGCGGTCGGGCTCACCACCGCCCCCGCGCTCTTCCGGCTCATTCGGAGCCTGGTCCTGCAGACGGCCGTGCAGGACTACGTGGAGGCCGCCCGGGCCCTGGGAGCCAGCCATGCCGCGATCCTGCGGCGCCACATCGTCCCCGGCATCCTGGGGCGGGGGATCGTCTACACCACGCTCCTCGGCAGCCACGCGCTCCTCACCGTGACCGCGCTCGGCTTCCTCGGGCTCGGCATCCAGCCGCCGGCCCCCGAGTGGGGCAACATGCTGGCCCAGGCGCGCACCTACCTCGGGACGGCGCCCTGGCTCACGCTCTTTCCGGCCGGCGCCATCGTGCTCGTCATCCTCGGGCTGAACCTGCTCGGCGAGGCTTTGCGGGATCTGCTGGACCCGAAGCTCCTGTGGAGACCCTGATCCGATGCCGGCCCCGTTCGACCTGCTGCTCGCGAGCTGCCGCCTGGTGGGCGGCGAGCGGCTCGTGGACATCGGCCTGCGGGACGGACGGATCGCCGAGATCCGCGACCTGACCGGGCGGCCGGCCCGCCGCGTCCTGCCGGTGGCGGGGCGTCTGGTCGTCCCCGGCTTCGTGGACGCCCACGTCCACCTCGACAAGGCGCTCATCCTCGGCCGCGCTCCGAGCCGGGAAGGGACGGTGGCCGAGGCCATCCGGGTCACCGGCGACGCCAAGCGCGCCTTCACCGTGGAGGACATCCGGTCCCGGGCCCGCGCGATTCTCGACCTGGCGTGGAGTCACGGCACCACCGCGATGCGGAGCCACGTGGAGGTGGATCCCCTCGTGGGGCTTAAGGGCGTAGAGGCCTTGCTGCCGCTCCGGGCCGAATACGCCGATCGCCTGGACCTCCAACTCTGCGCCTTCGCCCAGGAGGGGATCCTCCAGGCGCCGGGGACGGAAACGCTCCTTCGAGACGCGCTCCGGGCCGGCGTCGACCTGGTCGGGGGCTGCCCCTACAACGACACCGACAGCCTCGCCCACATCGACCGGGTCTTCGCGCTGGCCCGGGAGTTCGGGACCGACGTGGACTTCCACCTCGACTTCGCCGACGAGCCCGACCACCTCCACATCCGGGACGTCGCCGAGAAGACGGTACGCGAGGGCTGGCAGGGACGGGTGGCGGTGGGCCACCTGACGGAGCTGGCCGCCTGCGACGAGGCCGAGCAGACGCGGCTGATCGGCCTGATCCGCGACGCCGGGATCGCCGTGATCACGCTGCCGGCGACCGATCTCTACCTGATGGGCCGCCGGGATGCCCGGAATGTCCGGCGAGGGTTGACGCCGATCAAGCGCCTGCTGGCCGGCGGGGTGACGGTGGCGGCGGCGACCAACAACGTCCGGAACGCCTTCACGCCGGTCGGGAACGCCGACCCGCTGCTCCTCGCCTACCTCCTGGCGGTGGCCGCCCACATGGGGACCGACCCCGAGATGGCGGCGGTGCTCGACATGCTGACCATCGCGCCCGCCCGGATCCTCGGGCGCCGTGACCACGGGATCGCGGTGGGGAGCCGCGCCGACCTGGTCGTGCTGGAGGCCCACAGCGTGGCCGAGGCGGTGGGCGCGCTGCCGGCTCGCCGCTGGGTGATCAAGGGCGGTCGGGTCACCGTCGATCGTTCATTCGGGTCCCCCCGCACCCCCGGCCCCTCCCACCCCGAGGGGGGAGGGGGGGCGCGCGATCTGCCCGAACGCGGCGGGGGTCATTGACACGGAATCGCGCGTCCCTTCCCACTACGGAGGCTGACATGGCGGCACCCGTCGATCGGTCATTCGGGTCCCCCCGCACCCCCGGCCCCTCCCACCCCGAGGGGGGAGGGGGGGCGCGCGATCTGCCCGAACGCGGCGGGGGTCATTGACACGGGATCGCTCGTCCCCTTCCCACTACGGAGGCTCGTCCTCTTCCCACTACGGAGGCTGACATGGCGGCACCCGTCGATCCCAACAGCGTGCTGATGACCGGCGAGAACTCCTTCATCCGGCTGAGCCGCGACGGCGGCAAGACGCCCTCCGATCGGCTCAGCCACTGGCGGGTCCTGTGGTGCCCGGCCGGCGCCGGTCACGCGCTCTTCGTCCAGAGCGAGCTGACTGGCGGCCAGGTCCGGATCTACGGCGACAACCCGGACGTGGTCCGCTGGCTCCAGACCACGATCGAGACGCTGCTCTATCCGGCCTTCGCCGATCCGGCGACGGCGGTCATCCCGGCCGCCTTCGAGCGCCGCGGGGACCCCCGATCCACGGCCACCGAGACGGTGCGGGCCGGGAACGGGGAGCTGGTCCTGACCTGGCGCGACTTCCTGGAGCCGTTCGTGCTGACCATGGCGCCCGGCTTCAACAACCGGCCGCTCGGCGTCTTCAGCACGTTCTTCCCCGCCCGGGCAGCCCAGGTGACGCTCGATGGCCGGGCCGCCGCCGGCGCGCCGTGGCCGGAGATGCGGGGCGACCGCCAGGGGTCGAGCGCGTGCCTGGCCTGGTCGGAGACGTGGGTGAAGCCGCGCGGCTGAAGGCTCCCCCGGGCCCTGGCCCGGGGCGGCCGGCCGCTCTCGAGCCGCCGGGCCGAGAACCGAGCAGCCCTAGGACGCAGGCCCGAGGCGCGCCGAGGCGTATGCCGCATACGTTGAGGCGCGCTGAGGGCCGAGGACGAAGGGATGCGACGGTTATCGGCCCGGCGGCAGCCAGCGGCGCTTTTCGAAGTACCGCTGGTGGTAATCCTCGGCCGGCCAGAAGGTCGCGGCCGGCACGATCTCGGTCACGATGGGCCGGCGATGGCGACCGCTCTGCTCGAGCCGCTCCTTCGAGGCCCGCGCCGCCTTCTCCTGCTCGGGCGAGTGTACGAAGATCGCCGAGCGGTACTGGCTCCCCACGTCCGGCCCCTGGCGATTGAGCTGGGTCGGGTCGTGGAGTCCCCAGAAGATCTCGACCAGCTCGTCGTAGGAGACCTCGGCCGGATCGTACTGCACCTCGATCGCCTCGGCGTGGCCGGTCGCATGCGAGCACACCGCCTCGTAGGTCGGGTTCGCCAGGGTCCCGCCCGTGTAGCCGACGCTGGTCCCCGCCACCCCCTTGACCTTGCGGAACGTCTCCTCGACCCCCCAGAAGCAGCCGGCGGCGAACGTCGCTCTCTCCATCCCGTGGCCTCCTCTCCGTGTCTCCCCGATTCTACTCGAACAGCGAGAGCTGGCGCCGGGCGCCGATGAGGGCGTCGAAGTCGGGACCGCCGAGAAAGCGCAGCACCTGGTCGGCGATCGGCCGGAGCTGCTGACTGATGTAGTGCTCGTAGTCGGGCGGCGCGGTGGCCTCGTCCACCGACTCGGGCCCGGCCTGGGTCATCAGGTAAGCGACGATGCGGCCGGGGACCCCGGCCTGCTTGCGCGCGGCCTGCACGTGGGGGGGCGTCGTCTTGGTGTAGGCCTCCAGCGGCTTCCGGATCGCCTTGCGATAGGCCAGCTCCGCGTCGTAGCGACCGGCCCGGAGGTCGCTAACGAAGGCGCGAATGAAGTCGGCGACCGGCTGGTCGTGGAAGACGAACCCGAGCAGCTCCCGCTGGAAACGGCGCGCCACCTGGCTCCAGTCCCGCCGCACCGCCTCCAGGCCGACCAGCTCCAGCGCGTCTCCGACCAGGCCCGCATAGCGCTTCTTGCTTCCGGCCTCCCCGCCCCGGACCTCGGGCATGAAGAAGCGGGCGTAGACCTTCTCGAAGCGCAGCTCCAGGTGACTCTGGCTGCCGAACTCCCGGGTGATCGCCGCTGCCACGTCGCGGGCGATCGCGTCCCGGAGCGCGGCGCCGCGGGCGGCGGCGCGGGCGGGGTCGGGCTCGCCGATGTCCACGAAGAGCGAGTCGGTGTCCCCGTAGATCACGCGGTGCCCCTGCTGGGCGACGGCGTCGGCGGCGAGCCGGATGACGTGCTGGCCGGCGGTGGTGATGGCGTTGGCGACCGCCGGCGAGAAGAGCCGGGACGCCGACGCCCCCATCACGCCGAAGAGCGAGTTCATGAGGATCTTCGTGGCCTGGGCGCCGACGGCATCGCCGGCCTGTCGGGCCCGGGCCCGCTCGTCGGCCAGCCGCGCCACCAGCTCGGGCAGGATGCCGGGCTCGTCGCGGCGGAACGCCGCGCCGCCCGGCGTCCGGATGACGGCCGCGGCGGGCCGGGCCGCCGCCGCCTCGGGCGGCAGGTAGGTCAGCGGGTCGATGTTGAAGGTGCGGATCAGGCTCGGGTAGAGGCTCCGGAAGTCGAAGACGAGGATGTTCCGGTAGAGGCCGGGCACGGACTCGAGCACCAGCCCGCCGACGATGGTGACCGCCTCCGTCCCGGCGCCGGCGCGGACCGACGGCGCCACCCGGCCCCGCGCCCGCAGTGCCCCCAGGTACAGGGAATCGACGGCGGCGATCTGGGCGCCGACCCGGTCGAGCTGCATCCCGGTGAGCAGGCTCCGGCGGACGGTGAGCTCGACGAGGCCGGTGCGGGCGAGGATGTCGAGCACGAGCCGGGCGTCGTGGAGGTTGTAGGCGACCAGGCGGGCGGGGTCCTCCCGGTACGTGCGCTCGATCTCGGCGCCGCGGTGATCGGGCCCGAACAGCTTCCCCTCGCCGAGGATCGCCCGGGCCGCCGTCTCCAGCCGATAGTCGTCGAGCCGCACGAACGCGCTGCGCAGGAGTGACAGGCCGTCCAGCATCTGGCGCCCGGCCAGGATGACCCGCGGCTCGCGGGTGAAGGTCTGGTCGCGCCGGATCACGGCCTCGTCGGTGGTGCGGCCGAGAGTCAGGCGGAGGCCGTGGCGGTGGGCGATCCGGAGGAGGACCCCGACGTCGAACTCGCAGACGTTCCAGCCGGTCAGGACATCGGGATCGGCGGCCCGCACGTGGGCGAGGAAGGCCGTCACCGCCGCCCGCTCGTCGGGCGCCGCGACGACCTCGGCCGGCCCCGACACCGGTCCGCGGCCGACGAGGAAGACCCGCTCGCCGCCGGCGCCGGCCACCGCGATCGAGTAGAGACGCTGACCGTCGAGGCTGGTTTCCACGTCGAAGGCGAGGACGCGGAGCCGCGGGGTGAAGTCGGCCGGCGCCACCGTCGGGTTCCGGTAGACGCGACCGACGCCCGGCCGAGGCTCGAAGGGGCCCTCCACGCTGAAAGCGCCGCGGAGCCCGCGGTCGATGAGGTAGCGGTAGGCGAAGCGCAGGTCGGCTTCCAGGCATTCGACGCCCGCCCCGGCCAGCCGGGCCCGGAGCGGAGGCACATCGCTCGGCACGCCGACCTCGACGCGGGCGACCGGCTGGCCGGCGAAGGTGGCAAGGTCGGTCGGCTCGACGCACGCCTCGGGCGCGAGGCGGCGCACCGTGTCGGCGTCGCCGGCATGGACGAAGAAGTATGGCGCCGGGCGGTCGTCGATGATGACGGCCGGCTCGCCGCTCTCCAGCACGGCGTGGAGATGGACCTCCGGCCGGCCGCTGGCCAGCCGATAGGTCGGCGTCAGGATGAAGCCGCGCTCCGCCATCGGCTCCATATTGCCGTCGTCGCGCGCGCGACGCCAGCGCGGGCGGGCGGTGAGGGCGACAGGCCGGGACGCGGCGCTCGTCGACCCGGCCGGGCTCCTCCTACTGGGGCTTCCGGGTCGCCAGCTCCCAGATCCGGTCGGTGAAGGCGCGGCGATCGGCCGGCCGCTTGATCACGCCGAACTTCAAGGCGATGGCGGCCGTCCGGTCGAAGGCGGCGGGGTCCATCTTGCCGAGCGGCGTGGCCGGCGCCGGTGGACCCCAGATCAGCTTGTTGACCTCCCGCATCATCCAGGCCTGGTGGTCGCGGCCCAGGGTCGGGTTCTGGGCCAGCACGAGATCCACGCACTCGCTGGCTCGGTCGCGGCAGACGCGCCAGCCCTCGAGCGAGGCGCGCAGGAAGCGGGCCGCCAGCTCCCGGTGGGCGGGCTGGTCGAGCCAGTCGGCGCGCGCGAAGATCCCGTCTTCCAGCATTGCCGTGCCCTCGGCGTTGAAGTCGATCACGATCAGCTCGTCGGGCCGGATGCCGGCGTCGAGCAGTTGCTTGTACTCGTTGTAGGTCATGGCCGCCGCGGCGTCCACCGTCCGCCCCAGCAGGAGCTGCATGCCGAGTGGCTGCGAGACCAGCGTCAGGTCCCGGTGGCGGTCGATGCGGTACTTCTCGAGTGTCGCCAGCAGCGGGAACTCGTGGCCGTCCCACACCGCCACCTTGCGGCCGCGGAGGTCCGGGACGCCCGTGATCCCCGAGTCCTTGAGGGCGACCTGGCGCAGGCCGCTGTAGGCGAAGACCTGGGCGATGTTGACGAGCGGCAGTCCCTGCTCGCGCGCGACCAGCAGGGCGGAGAGCCAGGTCAGCCCGAATTCGGCGCCGCCGGCGGCGACGACCTGCTCCGGCACGAGGTCCGGGCCGCCGGAAACCAGCGTGACGTCGAGGCCTTCGGCCGCGTAGAATCCCTTGGCCTGCGCCGCGTAGTAGCCCGCGAACTGAGCTTGGGGGACCCACTTGAGCTGAAGCCGCACCCGCTCGGCCGCCGCCGCCGGTCCCCCGAGCCCGAGCGCCACCGCCAGTCCGGCCGTCACGGCCGCGTTTCGCCACTGTGTCATGCCGCACCTCCCCGGCTGCCGAGTGTAGCACCCGGGAAACCGCTTGGCTGGCCGCCGACCGGGCAGTACCATGCCCGGTGACATGAATCCCCGCCGACAGCCCCTTCTCGCCCATCTCCTGGTCAAGCAGGGTCTCATCACGCACGACCAGCTCCGGGAGGCGCTGGGCGCCCAGGCCGAAGCGAAGGGACCGGTCTCGCTCGAGCAGGTCTTGATCGAGCGGAAGCTCGTCACGCCCGCCCAGCTCAACGGCGTTCTCGAGAGCTACCACAAGCGCTTCCGACTCGGCAGTGTCCTGATGGAGATGAAGCTCCTCAGCGAGGAGCAGCTCCGCCTCGCGCTCCAGCACCAGCAGAAGACCGGGGTCCGCCTCGGGGACGCGCTCCTGAAGCTCAACCTGGTGACCGAGCGGCAGCTGCGGCAAGCCCTCTGCCGGCAGTTCGACGTGGAGCTCGTCGATCTCGACAAGGTCAGCATCGAGCCTGAGCTCACCCAGCTCTTCGGCAAGCCCTACGCCCAGCAGCACCGGGTGATCCCGCTCGCCCGGGAGGGGACTCGCCTCACGGTCGCCATGGACGACCCGGGCGACCTCGACGTGATCGAAGACCTCGCCGCCCTCACCGGGTGCGAGATCGAGGTCGTGATCTCGACGCTGGCCGCCTTCCAGCGCGCCTTTCTCCGCGCCTACGGCGAGAGCCCGCCGGCGGCCCCGATGGAGCCGGCCCCGCTCGCCGGCGCGGGCTCCGCCGATGCCCAGGCCCTGGCCCGCCTCCGGGAGGAGCACGAGGCGGTGCTGCGGGAGCGGGAAGGGGAGAAGCGGGCGGCGCACGAGCTGGCGGCCCGGCACGCCGAGACGCTTCAGGCCCTCGAAGAGCTGCGCGCCGCCCACGACGCCCTCCGCGCCGAGGCGGACGCGCGCGCGCGGGCGTTCGAGCAGCTCGAGGCACAGGATGCCGTCACCCGCCGCACCCTGGAGGAACTCCGGGCCGCGCACGACGGACTCCAGGCCGAACGGGAGTCGCGCGCCGCGGCGTTCCAGGAGCTGGAGGCGTGGCATGGTGAGACGCTCCGCAGTCTCGAGGAGCTGCGAGCGGCCCACGACGCCCTGCGGGCGGAGGGCGGCCAGGCCCTCCAGGAGCTGCAGGGGCGCCACACGCGCCTTCTCGCCGCGCTCAAGGC
>DASYUM010000156.1:0-8543 GCA_036001225.1 Candidatus Methylomirabilota bacterium
CGCCAGCGCCACCGACACCGAGACGAGCGAGACCTCGAGGGCGATCCGCCCGCCGTGGAGGACGCGGGTGAAGAGGTCGCGCCCGAGGTGATCGGTCCCGAGGGGGTGGGCGGGCCCGGGTCCCTGGAGGCGCGCGGCCGGCTCGAGGGCGGTGGGATCGGCCGGGCTGAGGACGTCGGCCAGGATGGCGCTCAGCACCACCAGCGCCACCAGCACGGTCCCGAAGAGCCCGGCCGGGTCGCGGGCGAGTCGCCGCCACCCCGCGAGCCCGGAGCGGCGGGGGCGAGAGGCGACGGGCCCGGCGCGGGCGGTCGGCACGGGCGGGCACCGGGCCCCGACGGGCTCAGGCGAGCTGGAACTTCCGGAGCAGCATCCGGTTGCCGTCGGGGGTCAGCGCCGGCTTGAGGTGAGTCCGGTAGAGGACGGCGTTGACGCCGTGGGTGAGGAAGACGTACGCCCCTGACTCTTCCATGAGGTCCTGCATCCGCACGTACATGGCGTGACGCTTGGCCGCGTCCGGCTCGAGCAGCGCCTGCTCGTGGAGGGTGTCGTACTCCTTGCTGCTGAACCGCTCCCAGTTCCACTCCCCGATCTGCGCCGAGGTGAACCACACCGTCGCCCAGCTCGGGTCGGGCTGCATCGAGAAGCGCACGACGTGCATCTGCATCTTCTTCCAGCCCCCCGCCTTGTCGGAGGCCATCGCCTTCTGGACGCCGCTGTCGAAGGGCACCACCTCGGCCTGGATCCCGACCTTGGCCAGGCTGGCGGCCACGACCTGGGCCGCGTTGAGGAACTCGGTGGAGTTGCGAACGCCGATCTCGGTCTTGAACCCGCGCGGGTGACCGGCTTCGGCGAGCAGCTTCCGGGCCCGGTCGAGGTCGGGGCCGGCGACCAGGTTCTTCTCGCGGTGCCCGATCAGTCCCGGGGCGACGATGCCGGTGGAGCGAGGCGCGACTCCGAAGAACGCCCCGTCGAGGACGGCCTTGCCGTCGACGGCGAGCTGGACCGCCTTGCGGACCCGGATGTCCGAGAAGACGCCGCTCTCCATCTGCATGCCGAGCCACCAGTAGGTGAGTCCGGGACGCGCGTCGAGCGTCGAGCTGGCCGGGAGCTTGCCCCGGAGCCGGGGGATCGAGGTCATCGGGACGTGGGTGACGTCGATCTGCCCGGCCTCGTACGCGATCTCGGCCGCGTTCGCGTCCAGGATGGGGGTCGCCTGGATCTCCTCGAAGACGGGCTTGGCCCCGGGCCAGAGCGGGTTGCGCTCGAGGGTGATGCCCGCCCGCGGCTCCCACTTCCGGATCCGGTAGGGCCCGCAGGTCGCGCCCGGATCCATGGTGAAGCGCTGCCCGTCCATCCGCTCGACCGCCTTCTTGCAGACGATGACCGACGAGGTCTGGGGCAGCGTGGACGACCAGAGCGGCAGGAAGGGCTCCTTCAGGACGATGACCCCGGCATGGCGACCGGTGATCTCGACGCGGTCGAGCTTGGCCCAATCCCCGCGGTAGGGCGACTTCGTGGCGGGATTGGCGACCCGCTCGTAGGAGAACTTCACGTCCTCGGCGGTGAGCTCGCCGAACCCATTGGTCCACGGGAGGCCGGGGCGAAGCTGGAACCGGATGTGGGTCGGGTCTGTCGCCTCGATCGACAGCGCGGCGTCCCGCTCCCAGCCCCAGGTCGTCCCCGGGGTGAGCGTCACCAGCCCGAGCAGGACGGCGTCGATGATGTCGCTCTCGGGCGCGCCGAGCCGAAAGGCCGGGTCGAGGGTCTCGTAGTTCGTGTAGGAGCGGATCCGGAGCACCCGCGGGTCGGCCGCCTCAGCCCCCCTCCGGAACGGCACCGCCGCCGTGAGACCGGCCGCCGCCGAGGCACGCAGGAACTGCCGCCGGGATAGGCCCTCTCGCATCATGCTCGCCTCCTGTGATCATCGAGGAGTCGGGGCGGAGTGCCCAATTATGACCGGGGTCTCCGGGCAAGTCCAGCCGCGCGCCTCTCGCCGCCGATTCCTCGATGTTGTAGTGTACGGGACATGAGGGTCGGCATCTCCCTGACCAGCCGTCACGCCGTGCGCGACCCTCGGGAGGGCGCCCGCTGGATGATCGAACGGGCCGCCGCCGCCCGGCAGGCCGGGCTCGATTCCCTCTTCCTCGGCGACCATCACGCGACGGCTGAGCCGTATTACCAGAACGTCCCGATGCTCGGACGCTTGCTGGCCGAGTGGGGCGAGGCGCCGGTGGGCTGCCTGTTCCTGCTCCCGCTCTGGAACCCGGTGCTGGTGGCCGAGCAGGTGGGGACCCTGGCCGCCATCGCCCGCGGTCGCTTCATTCTGCAGTGCGGTCTCGGGTACGACCAGGGGCAGTTCCGTGCGATGGGGACCACCTTGCGGTACCGCCCCTCCGCCTTCGAGGAGGCGCTCGGCATCGTGCGCCGCCTGCTGGCTGGTGAGGTGGTCAGCTCGGCGGGACGGTTCTCGGTCACCGACGCGCGGCTCGCGCTGCGGCCGAGCGAGCCGGTCGAGGTGTGGATCGGCGCCGGCGCCGCCCCGGCGCTCGACCGCGCCGCCCGGCTGGGCGACGGCTGGCTCGCCGCGCCCGATCTCACGCCCGACGAGGTGCGCGCCAAGATCGCGCAGTATCGCGAGCGCTGCCGGGCCCACGGGCGAACGCCGAGCGCGGTCGCCATCCGGCGCGACATCTACGTGGCGGAATCGGCGGCCGAGGCCCGGGCGACGGCGGGGCCGATCATGGCTCGCGGCCATCGAGGCTTCGACCAGGCGGCCCTCATCGTCGGGACGATCGACGAGGTGGCCACGCGCTTCAGGGAGCTCGAGGCCCTGGGGTACACCGACGTCATCGCCCGCCACCTCACCGACGACCAACCCAGGGTTCTCGGCTCGCTGGCGCGCCTGGCCGAAGTGCGGAAGGCGGTGGCGTGACGCCGCCCGGGCCCGTGCTCGGCCTCCCGCTGTTCCTCGCGATCTGCGCAGGCCTCGCGCCCCCGGCGGCCTCGGCCGGCGACTCGATCGACGCGGTCGGCCCATGGACCCAGCGGCTCCCGATGCCGAGCCGGGCCGCCGTGGCCGAGGAGGACGTCCGCCTCACCGGGCCGACCCTGGCCCAGGCGCCCGCCCGCCCCGTCGCCGTCACGGGCCTGCAGGACGGCCGGCCGGTCGTGTTCTCCCCTGACGCCCAGGAGCAGATCGCCGGCTTGGCCGTCGAGCTCCTGCAGTCCGCCGACTACGAGGCCGGTCGGACGATCGCCACCGAGCAGCGCTGGAGCGAGGCCCGCCACGCCTCGCACCTTCACCTGAGCTTCACCCCCGCGCGCGCCGTCACCTTTCGCTTCGGCACGACCGGGCCGGCGGCTCAGCACCAGGTCGAGGTGGCCGAGATGCTGATCGCCATCTCCCCGCACGCCTGGCCCGGTTATCTCCTGATTCGTGAGCGCGGCCGGGTCCGCGCCTTCTCGAAATATCGGCCCCGACCGGCGCAGGCGCTGCAGGACGCCCTCCGCCTCCGGTGACGCGCCGCCAGCCAGTGGCCGCGTCCGCCGCTCGTCGTCTCGCCATCGGTCTCTTGACGGTGGCTCTGGCCGGCCTCCCGGCCGTCGGACACGGCCAGGTGTTCCTCGCCAGCAAGGCCCATCCGGAGTTCGCCATCGGGCCGCTCTTCATCGTCGCCGGCATCCGTCCCGACCTCGGCCCGGTCACGGTCCGGGTCTCGTGGAGTCTGGCGCTCCCGCCGAATACCCGCCCGGAGG
This sequence comes from Candidatus Methylomirabilota bacterium, assembly GCA_036001225.1. Classification (GTDB taxonomy): domain Bacteria; phylum Methylomirabilota; class Methylomirabilia; order Rokubacteriales; family DASRDR01; genus DASYUM01. Next base: position 3,760 of record DASYUM010000156.1, read on the forward strand.
ACGTGCAACAGGACCTCTATCTCCTCTGGCCGGCGGAGGCGGTGGCCGGGACGGGGGTGGTGCTGGGCGACGCCGCGCTCCGGCGGTACGTGGAGGAGCGCGGGTTCGCCGTGGTCAGCGAGGGGCGGCTGGCCCTCGCCATCAGGGACTGGACGAAGCTCGGGACGCCGGCGGAGAGCGATCCGCTCGGCGAATCGGCGGCCTTCGTGACCTTCTACAAGCGGGGGACGAATCCGGCGCAGTCCGGCATCGGGACCATCGTCAAAGTCGCGTGGACGCCGCACCTGGTCGACGCCCACGCGCTGCTGAGCCTCCGGATGGCGCTCAAGGATCTCATCACTCCCAAGCCGGCGACGTGGTTCGAGGAGCTGTTCTGGGGCCGTCGCCACGTCCTCAACCTGAGCGCGGGTAACGTGGGGTCGGTGGCCCTCTACTCGATGTACTTCGGCCAGCGGGATCGGGTTCTGCGCTTCGCCCGCGACTTTTCGCTGCTCGTCGCCGAATTCGCCGACGCCGATCATCTCCGGATCGAGGAGATCAGCCCGGCGGGGGCGACGCGCCGGCCCAGCCGGGTGCGGACGGGCGCCGAAACCGTCTTGCTGCCGCTGGCCGGTGCCGAGGGCAACGTGCCGCAGGTGCTGACCGTCCGGTTCAGCTATTTCAGCGGGCGGGTGGCGTGGCGGCCGATCCTGATCTCGCTCCTGTTCCTCGTCCTGGGCAACCTCATGGGGGCCTGGATGTTCACCCGGACAGTGACACAATTCTTCGGCCGGCGTTTCCACCTGGGCCGGGCGGACGCGCGCCGCCCGCCGAGCGGCGCCGTGCTCGCCCGGGAAGTGCTGGAGCGCATCGTTCCCGGCGAGACGACGCCGGGGGAGGTGCTCCGGCTCTGCGGATCGCCCAGCGAGGAACGAGCCCGCCTCCGGCCGGATGGGCAGCGGACGCTGATCTACCGCGGGACACGGCCGGTCCCGTACCGGCGCTTCCAGCTCGGGTCCTTCGCGGCTGTCAGTCGCTGGGACGAGGAGCACCACGAGGTCGAGATCAAATTCGTCGACGGGCGGGTCAGCGACGTGGAAACGCGCGTTCGCCGCTCGCGGCCGCGCTGAGGACCAGGGCCGTCCGAGCACCGGGGGCGCCACCCAACCTTGACAGCCATCCCGCAAATCGCGATCATTCCGGTACGGGCGGATAGCTCAGCGGGGAGAGCGCAGCCCTTACAAGGCTGAGGTCGCAGGTTCGAGCCCTGCTCCGCCTACCACCGAAACGGCAAGGATCTCGGGGCTTCTCGCGGAGGTAGCCGCCCCCGGGGGAAGCCCCCGCAATCCCCCACAAAACGCCACGCTCACGCTCTGCCAGGGCGTGATCACCACCGAGGCGCAGGTGGACGAGCTACTGGTCGGCCTCGTGGATCGGCTCGCGGGACAGACGGTCCCCGAAGACCGGCCAGGGCAGTGAGACGCGGGAGATGGGGACGTTCGTGATGAACCTGCATCGCATCCTTCGGGGAGCCAGGCCCGGCAACCTGCCCATCGAGCAGCCCACGCCAAGGCGCTCGGGCTGACGATCCCGCCGTCGGTGCTGGTGCGGGCGGACGGGATCATTCAGTGACGTGGCCGGCGCGTTTTCGAGCGACCCTCCCGAGCGAACCGCGTCCGGCTGCCACGCGTGCCTGACGTCACCGAGCTGGTCGCCCACTGGGGATACGGAGCGATCTTTCTGATCGTGGTCCTCGGCAACGTCGGTGTTCCCGTCCCGGAGGAGACGATCCTCGTCTTGGCCGGCTACCTGGTCTGGAGGGCGGAGCTGCGGATCTCCCTCGTGCTGGCGGTCGGCGTGGTGAGCGCCGTCGTGGGTGACAACCTGGGCTACTGGATCGGTCGGCGTTACGGGGCCAGCCGGATTGAGCGCTACGGCCGATGGATCGTCGGCGAGTCGCCGGAGCGGCTGGCGGCCATGCGGCGCTTCATGGCCCGATACGGGCCACTGGGCGTGTTCGTCGCGCGCTTTCTGCCGGGGCTCCGCTTCATGGCGGGCCCGCTCGCCGGGATGCTCGGAATGCCGCCGCCCCTGTTCGTGGCGGCGAACCTGCTCGGGGCCCTCGTGTACGTGCCGGCCGCGGTGGGAGTGGGCTATGCGGTGGGCTACGGCCTCGGCGACTACGTCGAGCGCGTTCGCCTGGTCATCGGTCGTGTTGAGCACGTGGTGCTTGGGGTGGCGATCCTCGGTACCGTGGCGCTGCTCGGGTGGCGGATCGTTCGCGCGCGACGGCGCCTGTGAACACGACTGGCCAGGTGATGGGGAGTCGCTCTACTGGGCGCCTGCCGGGTGAGGCTCGATAGATCGGCCGTCGCCGCCTGCGCGGCCCGCGCTCAGCGGGCTGGCATCGGGGTCCCGAAGCCCCCCTGCGCCGGCGGTGCCGGCGGCTGTGGCGGCATGCGCTGGGCGCCCCTCGGCTCGGATGCCCCGGTCTCGGCGCGTCCGGGGAAGAGTCGGTTGGCCGGCTCGCCGGGCAGTCCGACCGGCGGGCCGTACGGCGCTTCCCGAGCCGCCGGCGGCGCCTCGCGAGCCGTGGGTGGCGTTCCTCGGACCCCGGGGAGACCCGCGGGCGCTCCCCCCGCGCGTGGATCGCCGCGCGGCGGCGCGGGCACGCCCTCCACTCGCGGTGGCGCGCCCGGCGCTGGAAGCGGACGCGCGGGGGCGGCCGGTATCGCCGGCTGTGCGGGAAGCGTGACGCGCCCGTGCGGCGGTCCCCCCTCGGGTGATGGCGGTCCGATGTGTGCCGGCGGCGCGGGCGCGGGCTGTCCGGCCGGCGGCATCCCGAAGCGAGGCGGCACCGGCGGGCGCGGCCGCTCGATGGCGCTCGCCCCGAACGGCGGCCGCGGCGCAACCAGCGCGGCCGGCTCACGCGCCGGTGGCTTGACGAGGCGTGGTCGCATGCCCTCGGCCGCGGGCGGCGGCTCGAGTCCGTGCGGGGTGAGCCAGCGTGACGGATCGGCCGGCGCGCGTGTCGCGACGATGGATCGCCGGGCGACGGCGGGCGGCGTGATGCCGCGGGCCGTGTCCGGGGTCAGGCTGGTGCGGACCGGCTGAACTCCGATCGACCCGTGAACGGGGGCCAGACGCCGCGGGTCCACCTGGGCCAGGCGCACGTGGGGGACCGCCGCGCGCCCGAAGCGGTGGCGCGGGACCACGACCATCGCGTGGTGGACCGAGGCGTTGCGGTACACGGTGATGTTCGTGACCTTGACGATCGTCGTGCGGTGCACGACCACGTTGTTGACGATGCGCGGTCCGCCCCAGCCCCCCCACCACGGCGCCCCCACGAAGCCGGCCGGCCCCCACCAGGGGATCACCGGCTCGCCCCAGCCGAGCGGAACCCAGCCGACGGCCGGACCGTCGGGCTCGGCGCCGCCGAAGAACGCCACCAGCGCGGGGGCGTACACCGGCCGGGCGACCACCGGTCCCGGCGCCCACGCCCAGACGCCATCGACGAAGACCCAGCGGCCATAGTGATACGGAGCCCATCCCCACGGCGCGGTGTCGACCCACGTCCAGCCGTAGAGCGGATCCCACACCCAGGTGCCGGTGCTGTAGGGCACCCAGCCTCCTGGCACCCCCTCGGGGATCCACACCGATCCGTATCGCTCGACGACGCGCCAGCTCCCATGGTGGTCGAGCTCGTCGGCGCCGTAGACGCCGGGCGAGACGTACCGCGCGCTGACGGCGTCGCTCAGGGCGTCGCTCCGCGCGTAGTTCCACCGGTCCCAGTCGTCGACCTCCGGCGCGACATAGGTCGCGACCGTCGCGGCCGCCGTGCCCTCGAGGACGACCTCCTCGCTCGGCGCGATCGCCGACGTCGACCCGTTGGCCAGCGTGACGGTGGCGCGGCCGCCGCGCCGCGTGATGAACGACGTGCGCTCCCCCACGACGTCCACGCGGTAGTAGCCCGGATGCTCGACCGTGAACGCCGCGTAAGGCGTGTCGACCTCGATCGACTGTCCGGGGTCGAGGCGGCGAATGTCGAGGGCGACGTGACCGGTGGTGACTTTCAGCTGGAGATAGTCGGGCTCGAGGCCCGCCAGCCCGAGCCCTGTCTCGGCCGACGCGCGCGCGTAGGAGCGGCTGCCGATCTGGATCTCCAGGGTGCCGGGCGAGGCGGTGTAGAGCTCGTCGCCGGTGGCGAGCGGCGTGTTGACCTGGGCGGCGGTCCAGTCCTCCGCGCCCGGACGCCAGAAGGACACCCGCCCGTCCACGTAGGCCAGGCGTGGTGGCGTCCGTCCGATGTCCTCGGCGGAGGCGTCGGCGGCCATGCCCGGGATCACACCCCCGGCGAGCCCCGACAGCAGCAGCGCGGTGGCGATCACCATCCTCGCCCGCATGGGATCGACTCCTCTCTCGGCGGTGTAGGTAGGCTGCTCGGGCTCATCGAGACGTCGGCGCCCGCGAGCGCATCCCCGTCTGTCTGTCTGGTAGACGACGCAGGGGGTGGATGCATTCACCACGCGTGTTTACATCGTGGAGGGCGACGAGGGTGGTCATGGTCCGCTCAGCGGGTTCTCTTGGTCGCACGCGGGCTGGGCTCCACGGGGCCTGACTCTACCTTAGCCATCTCGGCGCAGCCCGCGCAAGGGGGGCCGGCCAACCAGCCGATGATCGTCGGCGTCCGGCGGCGGCAGTGCGAGGGGGTCTTCAGGCGATCTTGTCGATCCGTCCGACGGTCGTGGTGGCGCGCCTCATCCTGAGATATTCGCCGAGCCGTGGCGCTCGGGGGGAAGTGGGGG
>DASYUM010000157.1:0-8073 GCA_036001225.1 Candidatus Methylomirabilota bacterium
CCGCCCCCACACGCTGACGCCATTCGCCCGGGTCGAGGGCCACGCGCTCATCTACCCCGACCCCGACGCGTTGCTGTGAGCAAGGATCGGGACAGCCGGGCCCAGACCCGAGACGACCGCCACTCTGGGGGGGCATCGGGGGGTCTGCCGAGACCCCCGAAGTAACTAGAACCAGCCGGGGTCGCCGGGGAGCAAAATCCGCTCCTGGCCGTCGGCGAGGACGATGCGCGGCCGGATGGGGCGGATCTCCCGCGCCGCGGCCGCCGCGACGAGGGCGGTGGCGGTCGGGTACGGGCGGATCGAGCCCAGGATTTCCTGGGTCACCGCCGGGAGCGTCAGCGCGCCGGCTCGGTGCTGGGCGAGGGCGGCGGCCGCCGTCAGCCATCGCGCGCCCACGACCTCGATCCCGTCCGGCTCCGGCGTCCCCCCGGGGGGCGCCGCCGCCACGAAGAAGCGCGTGTCGTAGCGCACCGGCCGCTCTTCGGGCGTGATCCAGTGCGCCCAGTAGGCCATCCGGTCGGTGGCCAGCGCGAGGCCCTCGCCAGCCACCAGGGCCCGGAACGCGCGGCTGTCGTCCCGGCAGCGCGCCCGGTACTCTGCGATCGGCGTCGAGGCGAGCGTCCTTGACGCGAACGGCGCCCCGGCCCGGTCGTAGGCGAGGAGGAGGCCGGTCTCCTCGAACACCTCGCGGATCGCCGCGGTCCAGAAGCCAATCGCCTGCGACGGCGGCACGTCCGGCAGCACCCGTGCCGCCTCGGCGGCGGTCAGCCCGCGGCAGAGGCGCTCCCAGTCCGGCGCGCTGTCGTCGGCCTCGACCCGGCCGCCGGGAAAGGCGAAGGCCCCGGGAGCCATTCGGCTCCGCCCGTGCCGTTCGAGCAGGAGAACCTCGGCGCCGCCGGCGGCATCCCGGGCGAGGATGACCGTCGCGGCGTCACGCGCGACGACCGGGGGCCCCTCGGGTTCCACCCGGCCCTCAGCGACCCTCGGCGTCCGCCGACGGTGCGACCATGGGCGCGCGCTCCTCGGTTCGGCTTGACACGGTCGGCAGCGCCTCCTACGATGTTGCCCGCCGTCGCCGCCATCGTATCACTCACCCCCATTCTCAAAGCCCAGGAGGGCAACCATGGGCGCAGAGGCGAGACTGAAGCAACTCGGCGTCGAGCTGCCGGGGGTGCCGACCCCGATGGCCAACTACGTCCGCTCCGTCCGCGTCGGCAACCTGCTCTTCCTGGCGGGACATGGGCCTCAGAAGGACGGCAAGCAGACCTACATCGGCAAGGTGGGCCGCGAGCTGTCGGTCGAGGACGGACAGCAGGCGGCCCGGCTGGTCGGGCTGAACCTCCTCGCCTCGACCCGGGAGGCGCTCGGCAGCCTGGACCGCGTCCGGCGGATCGTCAAGGTCCTCGGCATGGTCAACTCGGCCGACGGCTTCGGCGACCAGCCGAAGGTCATCAACGGGTTCTCCGACTTGATGGTGGAGGTCTTCGGCGATGCGGGGCGGCACGCCCGGTCGGCGGTCGGTATGGCGGAGTTGCCCTTCGGCATCTCGGTGGAGATCGAGATGATCGTGGAGGTGGCGGACGGCGGCGCCGCCCGTAAGCCGGCCCCCGCGCGGAAGCCGGCGACCCGCCGGTCGCGCCGGCCAGCGCGCCGGCGTCGCTGACGGCCGCGCCTTCCGACTGCCCGCGCCCCCCGTTCCCACCGGGCAGTACGTCCCGGCCGTGGCGAGCCCGAGCGGTTCTGCGGGCCGCCTTTGCCGACACCGCCCCGCCGGTCGCGTGGCTCCGGCCCGCCCGCGGGCTGGCCGTCGGAATGCCCGTCGAGGTCGAGCTGGTCCTGGAGCTGGACTCCCACGCCTCAGGCGAGTGACAGCAAGGCGGGCAAGCGCTCGAGCGCCTCGCCGATCCGCGGGCCGTACCAGGCGAGCAGCTTCCCGTCCACGAAGTGGAGGCGGCCGCTCGCCACCGCCGGGATGTCGGGGTAGGCGTCGAAATCCGTTCGGTGCCGGGGGCGGAAGCGGTAGGGCTCGTCAGGGAGCAGGATCACCTCGGGTGCCGCGCCGGCGACCTCGTCGAGCGTGACCGTGGGATAGCGCTCGGGCCGGTCGGCAAAGACGTTGGCCCCACCGCACACCGCCAGCATGTCGTGCACGTAGGTATCCTGGTTGATGGTCATGTATGGCTGGCGCCAGATCGGGCAGAAAATCCGGACCGGCCGGCGGCCCGCGGTCGCCCGCACCGTCGCCGCGTAGCGCTGCTCGAGTCCCGCCGCCAGCGCCTCCCCTTCGGGGGCGGCACCGGTCAGCTCGCCCAGCTCGCGGACGAGCGCGATCCCCTCGCGGACCGTGCGGGGAAAGGTCACCCACACCGCGATGCCCGCGGCGCGCAGTGCTTCCACCACGTCGCGGCGATTCTCCTCGATGTTCGCCACCACGAGGTCGGGCGCCAGCGCGCGGATCTTGTCGACGTCGGGATCCTTCTCGCGCCCGACTTTCGGCTTGGCGGCCACCCGGGCCCGCGGCTCGGTTCAGAAGCGGGTGACGCCGGCGATGCGCGCGTCGAGTCCGAGGGCGAAGAGTAGCTCGGTGATGCTGGGGACCAGCGAGACGATCCGGCCCGGCCGCGAGGGGAGCGCGACCTCGACGCCGCTGGCGTCGCGTCGGCGGTCGCTCATGCCGTAGGACCAGGCCGCGTCACTGGGCCTGGAGGACCAAGCGGGGCCGCACGCTCTTCACCCCGGGAACCTGCAGGGCCCGCTCGATCGCGCGAGCCCGCTCGCGGAACGTCGGCACCGTCCCCGTCAGGGTGACGCGACCAGCCCGAGCTTCGGCCTCGATGACCGCATCGCGAAGCGCCGGGTCGGCGGCCAGCACGCGCTCGACGCGGGCCGCGAGGTCGCGGTCGGCCAGGGCGGCGGCGTCCACGGGGCTGGGCGCCGCCGGCGGGGGGGCAACCGGCGGGAGGGCGGCCGGCGGAGCCGGAGCGGCTGGCGGCGGTGACACGGCCGTCGGCAGGGGCGGAACCTCGGGGGCTGGAACCACCGGCGCTGGCAGAGCGGGGGACTCCACCGCCACCGGCGGCGCGGGTCTCGCCGGGGACGGGGCAGCCGCGCAGCCGGCGGCGAGGGCGGCGGCCCCGAACAGCCCCAGAAGCCGGCCGCGCCTCGTCATGGGCGGGAGATGACCCGGCGGCCGAGCAGCTCCAGGATCAGGATGACGACCAGCGCCACGATGATGGTGAAGGCGATGAAGCTGGCGGCGTCGCCGCCGGCGCCGATCTCGTGCACGCGAGCGGCCAGCTCGGAGCGCTCTGCGGGCGTCAGTCGCTCGAGCGCGCTCGCGGCGTCAGCCGGCGACACGCCGAGAGCGGCCAGCTGCTGACGGATCAGCTTGGTCTCGAGGAGGTTCCCCAGGGCGTCGAGGTCGCCCGCCTCTTCGCCGGCGCGGGCCGGCGGCAGCGGCGCCGCCGCCGCCGGATGCGGGACGGTGGCCAGCCCGACCCCCCAGACGACCACCAGATAGACGAGCCACCGCGGCTGCAGGAGTCGATCGCGCAGCACGACCGCTAATCCTTGCCTTTGCCTTTGCCCTTGGCGTGGCCGGGCGGCCCACCCTTTTCCGCGTGCTTGAGGTGTCCCGGCGGCACCTTGTAGTACTTCACCGGCACCGCCACGATCCCCGGCGGCAGCCGAGGAACTGCCACGAACGTCCACGGGCCCTTGTAGGACGGCCCGACGTACCAGTAACCACCGTGCGAGTAGTACCAGCGCTTCTGGTGGAAGAAGAGGTCCACCTGCGTCGCCGGGGCGTACTGGACGGTCGGCACGCCGGGCACCACGACCAGCGCGGGCGGGGCGGGAAGCACGATTGCGGGGGGCGGTGGGGCCCCTACGTTCACGTTCACCGCGACATCGGCGGCCACCTCGGCCGCCACCAACCCCGCCGCAACGACCAGCAGCGCGACCACGAAACGAGCTCTCACGGGATACCCTCCCAGGCGACCCAGGGGTCCCGACAGCCCGACCTCAGGCCGCGCGGCCGGGGTCGCTCGCGTGCCGCGCGGCCAACACCGCGTCTATTGTACGGCGCAGGCGCCGCAGATCGGTGTGCTTTGAGACGACCGCGTCGCACTCCTCCCGGGCCGCGCGGGCCGGGTCGGCCGTGCAGAGGATGACGGGGATCTGGAGGCCTCGGACCCGCAGCCGCTGGAGGAGGGCGGGACCGGAGAGCCCCGGCAGGTGATAGTCGAGGATGATGAGATCGGGCACGCGCGCCTGGATCACCTCGAGGGCCTCGGGAACGTCCGAGGCCTCGAGGATCTCGTGGGCGCCGCCCAGCTCGAGACGGTAGAGCCCGAGCCAGCCGTAATCGTCGTCGACGAGGAGAATTCGGGCCATCTTGCCGGGAACAGCGGTGCAAGCGCGGTACCGATCTCGAGGCGCAGCCGCCGCAGGAGGACCAGACTGTCAGGAACACGACGGCAAAGGCGGAATGGCGGCGAGGTGACGCTCACGTCCCCGACCGAGGCCGCAGATGCGCCTCGATCGCGTCGTGCGCGCGACTCTGGTAGTCGAGGATGAGACGGCTCAGCTCGGCCCAGCGCTGCGAGAGCTCCCGCGATGCTCGCCCGTACGCGGCGAGCGCCCCCGCCGGGTCGGTGCCCGGCGAGTCGCGCAGGGCCGCGATCAGCGCGGCCAGGGCATCCTCGCAGTCGGTCACCGCCACGCCGAAGACCTTGAGCAGCCGGCGGGTGGAATCCTCGGCCATCTCACTCCTCCGCGGCCTCGGGCACCGCCTCCCAGAGCGGCGGCCCCTGCGGCTTGAAATTCCGGGTGCTGACGAAATGGAGTCCGTGGTGGAGATTCACCTTGAACTTGCCGCCGCCGAAGCGCTCGCGGAGGAACGCCTCCGGCGCCTCGAGAAACGGGCGCATGGCGTCGGCCCGCAGCGTGAGGAGCCGTTTGAAGCGGATCGTCCCCTGCCAGGGCGCCTGGACCAGGAGGGTGCAGGAGAGATCGGGCCAGAGCCGCGCCAACTCTTCCAGCGTCTGGCGGGGAGTCGGGTCGGCGATGCCGCGGGCCTCCAGGCAGTCGTCCACGTACGGCTCGAGCAGCACCCAGGCCCAGGCCGGGAGCAGCGCCGACTCCTCGCGCATGGTGGCCATCGAGTAGCACGCCCGGCCAGTGGGGTCAACCACGCGTATCATGGAGTTCAGCGTGCGGAACTTCGAGGTGGCCGAGTGCTTCCACGAGATCGCGGACCTGCTCGAGATCCGCGAGGAGAACGTCTTCCGCATCCGGGCCTACCGGCGCGCCGCCCAGCAGCTCGAGAATCTCGCCGAGGATGTCGTGGAGGCGCTGGCCGCCGGCAAGAAGATCCCCGGGATCGGGGCGGACCTGGCGGCCAAGATCCACGAGTACGCGGAGAGGGGGGCCATCGCCTACCTGGACGAGCTGCGGATCGGTTTGCCCCGCGGCGTCCGGCAGCTCATGGGGCTGTCCGGCGTGGGGCCCAAGACGGCCCGGCTCCTCTTCGAGCGGCTGGGCATCGACTCGATCGAGAGGCTCGAGGAGGCGTGCCGGTCCGGCCGGATCCTCGAGACCCCGGGCATCCGCCAGAAGACCTGCGAGAACATCCTGCGGGGGATCGAGACGTGGCGGCTGGGACAGGCCCGGCTGCCGCTGGCCAAGGCGCTGCCGCTGGCCGACGCCCTGGTCCGGGCGCTCCGCGCGAGCTCGGCGGTGGACGCCATCGAGGTCGCCGGCTCCCTCCGCCGCCGCGTGGAGACGGTGGGCGACATCGACATCCTGGTCACGTCGAACCGGCCGGCCGCCGTCCTCGACCGGTTCGTCGACCTGCCGGCGGTGGCGGCGGTGCTGGCTCGGGGCGAGACCAAGGCCTCGATCCGTCACCGCGAGAACCTCCAGGTGGACCTCCGGGTGGTGGAGCCGGACGCGTTCGGGGCGGCGCTCCAGTACTTCACGGGGTCGAAGAACCACAACGTGAAGCTGCGCGAGCTGGCCGTCCGCAAGAAGCTCAAGATCAGCGAGTACGGCGTCTTCGACGAGCGGGGCCGGCGGGTGGCCGGGCGGACCGAGGAAGAGGTCTACGGCGCGGTCGGACTGCCCTGGATTCCGCCCGAGTTGCGGGAGGACGGCGGCGAGATCGAGGCGGCCGCGGCCGGCAGGCTGCCTCCCCTGATCGAACCCGGCCACATCCGCGGCGACCTCCACGCGCACACCGAGTGGTCGGACGGCCACCACCCGCTGGAGGCGCTGGTGGCGGCGGCCGAGGCGCGGGGCTACGAGTACATCATCGTCTCCGACCACTCCCGCTCGGCGACCATCGCCCGCGGCCTCAGCCCCGAGCAGGTACGGGATCAGATCGGGAAGATCCGGGCGCTCCAGGCGAACCACCGGATCCGGATCCTGACCGGCTCCGAATGCGACATCCTGGCTGACGGCACGCTGGATTTTCCCGACGACCTGCTGGCCGAGCTGGACGTCGTCCTGGCCGCCGTCCACTCGCGCTTCAAGCAGGAGCGGACCGAGATGACCGCCCGCATCTGCCGGGCGCTCGAGAACCCCCACGTGAGGATCCTCGTCCACCCGACCGGGCGCCTGCTCGGGTCGCGCGATCCCTACGACGTCGACCTCGAACAGGTCTTCGCAACGGCCAAGCGCCACGGCAAGGCGGTCGAGATCAACAGCTCGCCCTGGCGGCTCGACCTCAAGGACGTCCACGCCCGCCGGGCCCGCGACCTCGGGCTCATGCTCTCCATCGACACCGACACCCACTACCTGTCGGAGCTGGACAACATCGCGCTCGGCATCGCTACCGCACGGCGAGCCTGGGTCGGGCCCGACCAGGTCGTCAACGCGATGCCGCTCGACCGTCTGCTGGCCTGGTCGCGCCAAGGGCGCTGACCCGCCGACCGTCCTCCGGCCTTATCCCGATGTCGACAGCCGCCGAGCAGCAGCGCGGCGACGTCGGACCGACCGTCGCCGCGAATCGGCGCCGCGCCGAGAACCGAGCAGCCCTAGGACGCAGGGAGGAAGCGGGCCGAGGCGTATGCCGCGCACGCGCGCCACCGGACGTCGCGGGGCTGGGGCCCCGCCGTCCGGGGCGCGCCACCCGAAGTTGAGGCCCGCCGACGACCGAGGACGCCGGGATGCGACGGTTATCGGCGCGGCGGACCGGCTACGCCGCCTCCTGCCGCTCCACCTGCGACGCCGGCTCCGACACTTCCTGAATCGTCTGCTCGACCTTCCCTTCGCGGGGCGCCTTGAGGGCGAGATCGGCCATGGCCACGATCCCGCAGCAGGCCCCCTGCTCGTCCACGACCGGGATCCGGCGGATCTGCCGCTCCTGCATGAGCGCGCTGAGCTCCTGGACGTCGTCGTCGAGTCGGCAGCAGACCGGCTCGGTCGTCATGTGGTCGGCCAGACGGGTGGTGGTCGGGTCCAGGCCGCGGGCGATGACGCTGCAGCAGAGATCGCGGTCGGTCACGATGCCGAGCGGCTTGCGGTCCTGCTCGTTGTCCACGATGGGAATCGCCCCGACGTCGAGGTTCTTCATGAGAAGCGCCGCCCGCTGGGGCGTGTCATCGGGGGTGCAACAGGCGGGGTTCGGGGTCATGATGTCGCGTACCTTCATCATCATCCTCCTCGGGCGAGACCGGCGGGCACGGCCCAGCCGGTCGCGCCCGCCGCGGAAGCGCTCCGGCCGTCTATTGCGTTTTCGGCTGCGCCTTCGGCTCTTCCATGACGTCGATTGACTTCGCCACGTTCTTGCCATCACGGCTCTCGTAGGAGGCCTTCACTTTGGCCCCCTCCCGGATGTCCGTGATCGCCCCCTCCTTGCCCTGGACGTTGATCTTCGTCTCGTCCGTCACCTCCAGCGTTGCGCCGAAGATGCCGAGGAGTCCGGAGGACACCTGCACCGACCGGGCGGCGGCATCCACCTTCTTCACGGTCCCCTGGACCTCCTTGGTCGTCGGCTTCTCCGGGGCCGCGGCAGGGGGCCCGGCGGGGGCCGGGCGGGACGGCGGCGGGGCCTGGGTCTGGGCCAGCACC
>DASYUM010000158.1:0-19512 GCA_036001225.1 Candidatus Methylomirabilota bacterium
CTGCGGATCGCGGGGACGCTGGCCCGGCACGGGATCGCGACGGTCGCGATCACCGTCGTCGGCCACGGGGGCGGGCCGGAGAGCCACCTGCTCGTGACCCACGCCGACGGGGAGCCGGTCCGCGTCCGCGTTCCCGGGCGAGGCGTCGATCAGGACGGCGACGGCATGATCGACGGGACCGAGGGGCTCACACCCCCGGCAACCGGCGCGCTCGCCCTGCTCGGGCTCCGCGACGGGCTTCGCCAGCAGGTCGTGGACCTCATGGCGTTCACCCGGGCGCTCGCCGGCGGCCTCGACGTGGACGGGGACGGCGTGCCCGACACCCGGGGCGACCGCCTGGTCTACGTCGGCCAGTCGCTGGGGGGCATCTACGGGACCCTGCTCCTCGCCGTGGATCCGCGGGTGACGGCCGGCGTGCTGAACGTCCCCGGCGGGCCGATCCCCGAGGTCGCCCGGCTGTCCCCCGCCTTCCGACCCCAGCTCCGCGACCGGCTCGGGCGCCGCGCGCCGTCCCTGCTCAACGCCGAGAGCGAGTTCCGCGAGGACCTGCCGCTCCGCGGCGAGCCACTGCTGGTCGGCGTGGCCCCGGGCGCGCTGGCGATCCAGGAGTACCTGGCCCGCGCCGAATGGCTCGGCCGGCGGGGCGACCCGGTCGCCTACGCCCGCCACCTCCGGCTGGCGCCGCTGCCGGGTCAGCCGCGCAAGCCGGTCCTCGTCCAGTTCGCCTGGGGCGACCGGGTCGTCCCCAATCCGACGACGAGCGCCCTGGTCCGCGCCGGCCAGCTGACCGACGTCGCCGCGCTCCTCCGCTACGATCGGGTGGTCGGGCGGGTGCCGAAGGAGCTGGCCGACCCGCACGGCTTCCTCCTCCGCCTGAGCGCGCCCGGCCTGGCCGGGGCGCTGGCCCGGGCGGCGCAGGAGCAGGTGGCGCGGTTCTTCGCCTCCGAGGGCGCCATCGTCTGGAACCCCGACGAGGCGTCGCCGCCCCTGTCCGGGGAGCCGCTCTTCGAGATCCCGGCGCTGCGCCTTCCCGAGCGCGCGGTCTTCACCGCGACCGACTGACCGGCCGGTTGAAGGGCCGCGGGCTCTATGGTTAGATAGAGACTGTTTCCGCTCACGCCACGCGCGCGATCGAGAACCCCCACTCCGAGGGCGCCGCATGAAAGTGCTCAAGATCGTGCCGGAGCGCTGCACCGGCTGCCTCCGCTGCGAGTACGCCTGCTCGTACATGCAGACGGGGACGTTCCACCCGGCCAAGTCGGTGATCCGGGTCTCGCCGTTCGAGGGCCACACCAGCTACGCCCCCTACACGTGCACCCAGTGCGCCGAGGGGTGGTGCATGACCGCCTGTCCGGTGGGCGCGATCATCATCACCCCGGTCGGGGCCAAGGACGTCCTCGACGACCAGTGCGTGGGCTGCAAGCTCTGCACGATCGCCTGCCCCTACGGCACCATCTTCTACAACCCGGAGACCCACAAGGCGTTCAAGTGCAACCTCTGCGGCGGCGATCCCGCCTGCGCGGTGGCCTGCCCGACCCAGGCGATCCTCTACGAGGAGACCGAGACCCGCGACTGGCTGGGTGATTTCGCGGTCGAGCGCACCGCCCGCGTGCTGGCTGCGGCCGGCAACGGGGGAGGGGCCCATGGCCGGTAAGCCGCGCCACGTCATCGTCGGCGGCGGGACCGCCGGGCACAACGCGATCACGACCCTCCGGCAGGAAGAGCGCGGCCGCGCGCCATCCGAGATCGTCCTGGTCTCGACCGAGCGCCCGTATTCCCGGATGGTGCTGCCGTACTACCTGGGCCGGACCATCGCCGAGTCGCACGTCTTCACCGCCACGCCCGGGCGGCTGGCCCAGCTCGGCGTCACCCCCCAGCTCGGCCGCCGCGCCGTCCGGCTGGAGCCGAAGGCGAACACGCTCCGGCTCGACGACGACACCGCGATCGAGTACGACGACCTGCTGATCGCGACCGGGTCCTCGGCCGTCCGGCCGCCGGTGCCGGGCGCCGACGGCCCCGGCGTCCACAGCTTCTGGACCCTGGACCAGGCCCGCCGGGTGGTGGCCGAGGTGAAACCCGGCAGCCACGTGGTCATGGTGGGCGCGGGCTTCATCGCGTTCACCATCCTGAACGCGATCCTCTCCCTCGGCGCCCGCTTGACGATCATCGAGATCGCGCCCCAGATCCTGCCCCGCATGATCGACCGGGACGGCGCCCAGATCGTCGACGCGTGGCTCCGGAAGCACGGCGTGGAGATCCGGACCAGCGCGACGCTCACCGCGGTCGAGTCGGCGAACGGCCGGCGCCGGCTCCGCTTCCAGGCCGGTGGCGACCTCGACGCCGATGTCGTCATCATGGCGACCGGCATCCGGACCAACCTGGAGTGGCTGGAGGGGTCCGGCATCCGGGTGAACCGCGCGGTCGTGGTGGACGACCACCTCCGCTCCAGCGTGCCCAACGTCTACGCGGCCGGCGACGTCGCCGAGGGGCGCGACCTGGTGACCGGCGAGGCCGACGTCCACGCCATCGAGCCGACCGCCATGGAGCACGGCCGGGTGGTGGGCGCGAACATGGCCGGGCGCGACCTGCCCTACCGGGGCAGCCTGCTCATGAACATCGTGGACGTCTGCCACCTGGACGTGGCGAGCTTCGGCCGCTGGGACGATCCGGCGGCCGAGGTGGTGGCGGCGGTCCGGCCCGAGCGGCCCGCCTACCGCAAGCTGCTCTTCCGGGGCGACCGGCTCACCGGGGCGATGATCCTCGGCCGGGCCGACGACGTGTGGACCACCAACGACGTCGGGATGCTCAAGGGCCTCGTCCAGACCGGCGTGGCCCTCGGCCCGTGGCTGGCGCATCTGCGTCGCAACCCGTTCGACATCAAGCCGGCGTTCATCGCCACCCGCACGACCGAGCGGCTGCTGCCGGAGACGGTGCTGGACCGGCCGTCCCCCTCGCCGGCGGTGGTGGCGACGACGCGCGCGTGAACCCGAGCTCACGAGGACCGAGCATGGCCCAGGCAACCCCGACGGTCGAGACGAAAACCCCCGCTCAGCGGGCGGCGCTCCCCGGTGGCTACGCCGGGAAGCTGCTCCGGGTGGACTTGAGCACCGGGCGCATCTGGACCCAGCCGTGGACGCCCGAGGAGATGCGCGACTACCTCGGCGGCGCCGGGCTCGGCGCGAAGATCCTGTGGGAAGAGGTGCGCCCGGAGGTCGGCTGGGATCACCCGGACAACCGGCTGATCCTCGCCACCGGCCCCTTCGCCGGCCTGCCGGTGTGGGGCACCGGCGGCTTGACGGTGATCACGCGGGGCGCCATGACCAACGGCGCCACCTCGACGCAGGCCAACGGCTTCTTCGGCGCCAACCTGAAGTTCTCGGGCTACGACGCGATCGTGCTGCAAGGCCAGGCGCCGCAGTGGGTCTACCTCTACATCCACGACGACCAGGTCGAGCTGCGCGACGCCGCCCGGCTCCTCGGCCAGGACACCTGGGAGACGCAGGACGCACTGAGCCGCGACACGGGGTTCGCCGGTCACATGCTGAGCGTCTACTCGATCGGGCCGGCGGGGGAGAACCTCGTCCGCTTCGCCGCCATCCAGGGCGACTACGGCCACGTCGCCTCCAAAAACGGTGTGGGCGCGGTGATGGGCAAGAAGCGGCTCAAGGCGGTCGCCATCGTCCGCGGGACCCATGCGCTGCCGGCCGTCGACCCCCGGGGCGTCATGGCCGCCGCCGACGAGATCGCCTACGACCTCCGCACGAACCCGGCCGCCCGCACCCTCTACGAGTACGGCACGCTGCCGGGCGTGGTGAACCTGCACGGAATCGGGGGGCTGCCGATCAAGAACTACACGACCAGCGTCGCCCCGCCCGACGTCAACATGAAGGAGTGGGAGGCGCCCGCGCTCCGGGAAGGCTTCGACCACCGGGGACACCAGTGCAGTTCCTGCGGGATGCACCACTGTCACATGCAGGTGCTGCCGCGCGGCAAGCACCAGGGCCAGATCGTGGACGAGCCCGAGTACGAGGGCTGGTCGGGCGCCGGCTGGACGATCGGGTTGACCGACCCCGTCGCCGTCTCCTGGCTCAACACCCAGATCGACCGGGCCTGCGTGGACGTCAACGAGTTCGGCTGGCTGTGCGGCTGGGTCATGGAGTGCCAGGAGAAGGGGTACATCACCGAGGCCCAGCTCGGCTTCCGGCTCGGCTGGGGTGACGCCGAGGGGGCCGACCGGCTGCTCCAGATGATCAACCGCCGCCAGGGTCTCGGCGACCTCCTGGCCGAGGGCACGAAGCTGGCCGCCGAGCGGCTGGGCGGGGGGGCCCTGGAGTGCGCGATCTTCACCGGGAAGAACGCCTCGCCGCGGGGCCACGATCACCGGGCGCGGTGGGACGAGCTGCTCGACACCTGCACCGGCTCGACAGGGACGCTAGAGACGGGACCGCCGGTCCATCCGACCGAGCTGGGGCTGCCGGCCCGGATCAACCCCTTCGACCCCGATCAGGTGGCCAAGCAGACCGCGGCGCTGAATGGCCGCCGCCACTTCGAGGACTCGCTCGGCGCCTGCATTTTCACGACGCGGACGACGTTCGAGAACCTCTGCCGAGCGCTGTCGGCGGCGACGGGCTGGGAGTTCAGGCGCGACGACGCGTACCGGTTCGGCCGTCGGGTCGGGGCGCTCCTCCGCTGCTTCAACCTGCGCTGCGGCATCGGCCCCGAGCTGGAGTGGCCATCCAAGCGCTACGGCTCGGTGCCGGTGGACGGCCCGGCCAAGGGCCAGGCGATCGAGAAGCACTGGGACCACATGCTCGACGTCTGGTACGGGGGGATGGGCTACGACCGGAAGACCGGCCGCCCCACGCCGGAGACCCTGAAGGCGCTGGACCTCGAGTGGATTATCCCGGCGGTCTGGGGCAAGGACGCGGCCCCGGGCCGATGACCGTCGCATCCCGTCGTCCTCGGCCCTCGCCGGTCCTCAACGTCGGGTGGCGCGCCCCGGCCGGCGGGGCCCCAGCCCCGCGACGTCCGGTGGCGCGCGTGTGCGGCATACGCCTCGGCGCGCCTCCTCCCTGCGTCCTAGGGCTGCTCGGTCCTCGGCCCGGGACGATTGCCGGCTTCCGCGGAACCACTGCGAACGGGATGGTCAAGTGAGCTGGCAGCCGGGCCAGCCGATCAGGGTCCGGGTCGAGGTCCTGTCCTGGGTGAACAAGTACGTGGGCGGCCCCGGCACCGGCGAGGTCACGCTGAGCGAAGAGGTCAAGGCCGGGACCACGGTGCGGGCGCTGCTCCGTCAGGTCACCGACCGCCACCCCACACTCGCGCGGGCGCTCTGGGACCCGGGCAGCGCGCGCGAGATCGGCGACAACATCGAGGTCATGGTCAACAACGCCGTCCTCGGCGTCAGCCACGACCTCGACTCCGAGCTGACCGACGGCGATCGGATCACGCTGCTCGGCCAGTACATGGGAGGCTAGTTCTTCGGAGGGGGCCTCGACGGCCCCTCCGAGACCTGCGAGTCTAGGCCGCGACGTCCTCGGGTGGCCCAGGCAGGAAGACGACGAAGGTCGTCCCCTTGCCCGGCTCGGTCTGGTAGTGGATGTTCCCGCCGTGCGCCTCGACGATGCGCTGGCAGATCGAAAGCCCGAGCCCGGTCCCATCCGGCTTGGTGGTGAAGAACGGGTGGAAGAGCTGGGCCTGGACCTCCGGCGGGATCCCGGTCCCCCGGTCCTGAACCGCCAGCTCGGCGCCCCCCACCACCGGTCGCGTGGCGACCCGCACCAGGCCGCCGCCCGGCATCGCCTCGGCCGCGTTGCTGAGGAGGTTCAGCACGACCTGCTGGACGGGACCGATCTCCAACTTGAGGGCGGGCACTGACTGGAGATCGGCCTGGACCTCGACCCGCCCGCGCCGGGTGGCGCGGAACAGATCGACCGCGAGCGCGACCACCTCGCGGAGATCGGCCGGCACCGGACCGCCGCCGTCGCGGCGGGCGAACCGGCGAAGGTCCTCGACCAGGCGGTTGATGCGCTCGACGCCTTCCAGCGCGTCCTGGCCGTACTGGATGAGCTCGTCGGCGAGTCCGCTCAGCTCGGGCTGCTCCTTGCTCGCGTGCTCGAGGCGCTGGCGAACCAGGAAGAGGTTGTTGCTGACGTAGGTGAGGGGCGTCCGGATCTCGTGGGCGACCCCCGAGACCAGCGTGCCGAGCGTGGAGAGCTTTTCGGTCAGCGCGACCTGCTTGCGGGCCGCCTCCAGCTCCGCTTCGATCTCCCGGTGTTTGAGGGCGTTGGCGCAAGCGGTGAGAATCTTCTCCGGCGTCATGTCGCCGGGCTTCTCGAGGAAGGCGTAGGCGCCGGCGTCACGGGCGGCAAAGCCCCGGGCCCCCGAGCCGTGGCCGGTGATCACCACCGCCAGCATCGCCGGCCGCGTGGCCCGCAGCTGCTCGAGCAGCTCGAGGCCGTCCCGGTCGGGGAGCACGAGGTCCACGAAGGCGAGGTCCCATTCGCCCTGCTCGACTTCGGCCAGGGCCTGGCGGGCGGTGGCGGCCGTCCGGACCGCGTATCCTTCCGCTTCCAGGACGAGGCGAAAGGAGTCGGTGATCAGCCTGTCGTCGTCAATGACCAGGACGCGTCCCCGTCCCATGGCTCCTTTTCCCGTGGCAGTCCAACTGGAGGTCAGCGGTCCGGCGGCGCCCCCAACTCTAATCGGCGGACCCGGGTTTCTGCAAGGGCCGGGTTAGGGGCGAGTAAGCAAGACCCCGGCCACAATCGCCAGCGCCACCCCGGTCCACTGGGACGGCGAAGGACTCTCCTGGAGCAGCGCTACCGCGAGGACCGCAGTGACGGCGGGGTAGAGGGCCGACAGCGAGGTGACGGTGACGGCCGGTCCGGCGCCCAGGGCGAGATAGAACGCGGTGATGGCGACCAGGCTGGTCATCGCCGCCGCCAGTGCCAGGACGCCATCCCGGGAGACGAGGGGGCGCGGGTCCACCCGGGTGAGCAGGATCACGGCGACGGCGGCGGTGTAGCCGAGCCAGGACGCGACCAGGAGCTGGGGCCAGCCGAGCGTCCGCAGGGCGAGCTTGTTCAGCACCGGCCACGCGCCCCAGCAGACCAGGGCGAGGAGGCTCCAGCCGACCCAGCCCATGCCGTCAGGGCCCCTCGGGGACGAGGTCGGCCAGCGATGCGACGACGACGTCCGCGTGGGGGCCGAACTCGGCGGCGCCGGTGACGCCGGTCACCACCCCGACCGTCAGCGCCACCCCGGCCGCCCGCCCCATCAGCATGTCGGCCACCGCGTCGCCGACCACCACCGTCTCGCCCGGAGGCACCCCGACCTTCTCGCAGAGCTGGTGCACCATCGCGGGGTGCGGCTTGGTCGTGGCGACGGCGTCGGCGCCGAGGATCGCGTCGAAGAGGCTGGCCACGCCGAGGGCATCCAGCCCTCGGGTCGCCTGGCCGGTAGTGTCGGTGGTCGCCACCGCGAGCCGCGCGCCAGCCGCCCGCAGCCGGGTCAACGCCGGCTCGACGCCCGGCACCAGCCGTGCCACCCGCACCGGGTCGATCGCCTCGTCGGCCCGGCGGTAGGCGCGGCGGACCGCGGCCATCGCGTCCTCCCACGGCAGGCCGGCGCCGTAGAGCAGGGTGGCGCCGATGACGACGGTCTCGGTGCGGGGGGCGAGGGCGAGGGGTCCCCGGGGATCGATCCGTCCGCTGTCGGGGTCGTAGCCGAGCGCGCGGAGCAGCGCCGGCTCCAGCTCACCCGGCACGCCGGCTTCTTCCACGATGAACCGCGCCCGCGCCCGCACCACCGGCACCCAGAGCGACGGGAAATCGACGAGGGTCCCGTCCTTGTCGAAGATCACCAGCCGGCAGTGCGCGTCGCGGGCCCCGCAGCGGAGCTTCACGTGTCCTCCCGCCGTGGGCTCGCGCGTCAAGCGCCCATCAGCCGGGCGTAGATCCGCTCGTACCCGCGGGCGTCGATGAGGCGCGGATTGCCGATCGTCTGGGGATCCGCCTCGGCCATCCGGGCCAGCCGCGGAATGTCGGCGGGGCCGGCGCCGGTGAACTCGCTGAAGGCCGGGAACTCGAGGTCGCGGGTCAGCGCCGCGATGGCGGCGACCCCGCGGCGGGCCGCCTCGAGCGGCGAGAGCCCACGGACGTCCTCGCCAAGGGCGACCGCGATGCGGGCGTACTTGTCGGGGTTGCCGAGCAGGTTGTACTCCGAACAGGGCGCCAGCATGATCCCCGTGAGATAGCCGTGGTGGACGTCGAAGACCCCGCCGAAGGTCTGGGCCATGGCGTGGACGGCGCCGGCCGACTCCGAGCCGTAGGCGAGGCCGGCCAGCATGGCGGCCATGGCCATCTTGTACCGCGCCTCGACGTCCTGGCCGTTGGCGAAGGCGATCCGCAGATATCTGCCGATGTACTCCATCGCCAGCAGGGCCACCGCGTCGGTGACCGGCTGGGCGTAGGCGCAGGTGAAGCACTCGACCGCGTGGGAGAGCGCGTCCATGCCGGTGAAGGCGGTCAGGAGCGGCGGAAGGCCGACGACCAGGAGCGGATCGATGAGCGTGAGGTGGGGCCCGATCAGCGGACCGCCCACGTTGAACTTGATCTGGCGGGCGGGGTCGGTGATGACCGACCACAGCGTGACCTCGCTCCCGGTCCCCGAGGTGGTCGGGAGACAGACCAGCGGCGGGATGCGCCGGGTGAGCGGCGTGTGGCCGTACTCGTAGTCGAGGATCTTCCCGCCGTGGGCCGCCTCGACCCCGATCGCCTTCGCCACGTCCATCGAGGAGCCGCCGCCGAGGGCCACCATCCCGTCGGCCCGGTGGTCCCGGTAGGCCTCGCTGCCCCGGGCGACGTGGCGGATCGACGGGTTCCCGGCTACGCCGTCGAAGACCGCCGCCTCGAGGCCGTGGGCTTTCAGCAGGCCGGCGGCCCGGTCGACGTGCCCGGTCGCCAGCATGCCCTTGTCGGTGACCAGCAGCGGGCGCCGGATCCCCAGCCGGGCCGTCTCGGCGCCGAGCGCGGCGAGCGCGCCGACGCCGTGCTTGATCACCGTGGGCAATTCGTAGCTCTGGAGCTTCAGCTCGGCGAGTTCCATGAGGTCTCCGTGGCGTGAGATGGGGAGCGCGGACCGATCCTAGCAGAGCGGCCAGAGGCTCACAAGCGCGCCGGCGGCCACACGAGGCGGCGGGTGACCCGGAGCGGCGGCGCGAGGCCGGGCAGGTCGAGGTCGGCCGGCGCCGGGCTCAGCAGGCAGAACTCCGGGGTAGGCCCGAGGACGAGCTGTCGCTGCCAGAGACTCGCTCCCGCGCGGTCGCTCCAGGCGGCGAGCGCCGCGAAGAACCTCTCGTAGCTCATCCCCGCCGGCTTCGCGAGCCAGGTCGCGCAGGGCTGGGTCGGCGGGTCCTCCGCGCCGCGCGCGAGCCCGTAGAGGCCGGCGGTGCCGCCGGCGGCGTGCCGGGCCACGGCCTCGTGGGGGGCGCGGCACGCGCCGGCCACCGCGCCTTCGTTCACGAGGCCGAGGGCGGTGAAGTCGTGGACGAGGTACCAATCTTCGTACGCAGTCGGTTGCCGGGGCAGCCACCCGGCGCCCTCCACGCGGCAGACCACCGACTCCTGGAAGCCCGGGAGCCGCGCGTTGGCCAGCGCGCCGTGGAAGGCGAGGAGGGCTTGCTCGTAGGCGGCGCCGGCGACGGCGGGGCTGGGCCAGTGCCAGAAGACGTAGGCGATCATCCCGCCCTCACCGGCGGGCCACGACCATGACGTGGGGGCTGAGCCCGAGGAGGCTCGGCTCGCGCTCGATCGCGCGCGCCGCCCACAAGAGGTGCGCGCGCTCGGTCGGATCGGCCCAGCGGCGGCCGAGGTCGGGCAGGAGCCAGCCCGGGCCTTCCACCCCGACGGTCTCCACGATCTCGAGCCCGGCCTCCCGGACCTCGTCGGCCAGCTCGTCCGGGTGATGGAAGAACGCCGTCGTGAAGTAGTCGCGCGGCGTGGGATTCCGATGCTGGCCGTCCAGGAGGTCGCGCTCCACGATGCGGCGGTAGTCGGGGTCGCCGAGGTAGCCGCTGACCAGCCCGTCGAGGAGCGAGGCGAAACGTGTGATGCCGACGGCGAGGACCGGGCCGCCCGCCCGCAGGACCGCCGGCTTTCCCGGAGCGCGGCCAGCCGCTCGGCCCGCTCGGTGAGGTGATAGAGCGGGCCGAGCAGCAGCACGGCATCGACGCTGGCGTCCGGGAAGGGGAGGGCGCGCGCGTCCGCCACGCGGGCGCTGGCCAGCGCGGGGGTGGCCTGCCGCGCCTGCTCGACGTGGAGCGCGACCGCGTCGATGAGGTGGACTTCGTAGCGCTGCTCGGCCAGTCCGGCCGCGTACCGGCCGGGCCCGCCCCCGACGTCGAGAATGGTGGCTGGCGGCGGCGGAAGATGGCGCGCCAGCAGCTCCTCGGTCCGCGCCCGCTCCAGCAAGCCGTGGCCGGCGTCGAGCCGCGCCGCTTCCCGCCCCTCGGCGTAGTGCTGGAGGATCTCCGGCGGGAGCGGCTCGAGCGTCATGGCGGGAAGAGGTACATGCCGCTCAGCGGCCGACATGACTGACGGCGCGTTGGAGCGGACCGTCGGCCCCCCGGGATGCGCCGGTCGCAAAAGCGTTGAGCCCTGTTAGCTAACAGGCCGCTTGTCCGGTGCCACTCGCGCGGAATCGTCCGACGATGCGGCGCTTCGGGCCCTCGGCAGCGTGGTGAGACCTCCGGCGGGAGCGCCGTGGCAGCGCGCCGCCGCGGTCAGTCGGCGGAGTGGGCGCGGCGCTCCCGATAGTATTCCGTCGCTGACATCGGCTTGCCGGGGTCGGGCTTCCAGCGGCTGGGCTCGCCGGTCGGCTTGCCGAGGGCGCGGGCCATCTCCCGGATGTGCGTCGCGACCGCGCCGCAGCAGGCGCCGATGTAGTTGGCGCCGATCGCCTTGGCCTTGCGCGCGTAGTCGGCCATCTCGTGCCGGGTGAGCTGGTAGGGCTCCATGGCGTCGGGGAACCCTTTGAGGCCGGTGAAGAACGGCGTGGCGTCGGTGGTCCGGTAGGCCGGCGCCTGGACGGCGATGAAGCCGCTCGCGGCCTTCCGCATCTCCTCGACGATGGGGAGCATGTGCTTCGGCCCCCGCCAGCAGTTGGTGCCCACGATGTCGGCGCCGGCGCCGAAGAGGGCCCTCGCGCACTCGGCCGGCGACTTCCCGTCGCGGGTCACCGGCTTGTCCTCGAACGACATGGTCACCATGACCGGCAGGCCCTTGCGCTTCGCGAACTCGGTCGCGATGACGGCTTCCCCCAGATAGAGGTAGGTCTCGGCGATGACGAAGTCGATGCCGATTTCCATCTGGTGGCCGAGCTGCTCGTCGAGGAGGGCCACCACGCGGTCCCGGGCCTTCCGGTTCTCGGGCTCGTACTGCCAGGTCATGCTGAGGTTGCCGGCGACCAGGGCCCGGTCGCCCGCCGCCTGGCGGGCCAGGCGCACGGCGGCCCGGTTGATGTCGCCGACCCGGTCGCCGTAGCCGACGGTGGCCAGCTTCTCGCGGTCGCCGTAGAAGGCGAGCGCCTGGATCACCTCGGCGCCGGCGTCCACGAACTCGCGGTACAGCTCGAGGACGGCGTCGGGGTGCTCGACCGTCGCTTCCGGGGTGAAGGGGCCGGCCAGCACGTAACCCCGCTTTTCCAGCTCGAGGACGTACCCGCCGTCCCCCAGTACCACGCCCTCCCGCAGTCGCTCGAGGATGCCTTTGGCCATCGTGTCGTCCTTTCTCTCCGGTGAAGCGTTAGGCGAGCCGGGCGCCGGCGAGCCGCTCGAGGACGGCGATCGGCGCCTGGTCGGGCAGCGCCAGCGACTCGCGGGCCACGATGAAGGTCTGCTCCAGCGCGTACTGGCCACTCAGCACGGCGTGGCTCACCATGTCGGTGAACACGATCCAGGTGGCGCCGGGCGGGAACTCGAGCCGCGTCTTGGGCTCGTCCTGCTGGTACGCGCGGTTCTCCTTCAGAAAGTGGTGGAAGCTCAGCATGAACTCGTCGTAGGGGGGGCGCACCGTGACCGGGAGCCCCAGCCGCCGGGCCAGGCGGCGAGCCCGCCGGCCCAGCCCATCCCGGCGCGCTCGGTCGAGGAGACCGGAAGAGATCGCGAAGCGCGCGGCCAGCTCGTCGAAGGTGCCGCCGGTCAGCCACACCCGGGGAGCGGTCGGGTTGATGTTGGTGAAGACGCGGAGCAGACGGTCGCCGCGGCTCGGCCGGGTCGGAAAGGCGTCCACGTGGACCAGGTCGTTCCGGGCCCGCAAGGACAGCTGGCGTCCGGCCTCTTCCTGGGGGCGGAAGCTG
The DNA here is from genome assembly GCA_036001225.1 of Candidatus Methylomirabilota bacterium. Classification (GTDB taxonomy): domain Bacteria; phylum Methylomirabilota; class Methylomirabilia; order Rokubacteriales; family DASRDR01; genus DASYUM01. The sequence continues at coordinate 12,358 of DASYUM010000158.1, forward strand.
GCGTAGTCGATCCGCCAGCGCCGCGCGTAGGTCGGGAAGAGCCCGGCCGCGAAGGCGACGGCCCGCCGGGAGTACTCGCGCAGCACGCGCCGCAGCCGCTCGGCGTCCTCGGGGAACTGTCGCGCCACCCCGGTGACCCGGTCCTGGCGGGGCCGGTAGGCGATATTCTTGTGGTAGCGGGCGTCGGTCTGCCGCTGGGCGAGGAGGAACTGGCGGTCCTCGGCCGGCAGCTCGAACGGCGAGCGTGCGAAGAGCAGGATGTCGCCAGCTTCGAGCGCACGACAGAGCGCGGCTTCTCCGCCGGCGGGCGGACGGCCGTCCTCGACGGTGACGACCGCCGTGCTCACGTCGACGATGAGGGGGCGAGGCCGAAGAGGCCGCTGACCGATTTGAAGGGGACCAGCACGCCGTGCTCGGTGAGCCGCACCAGCCCGCCGCCGTCGGCCAGGGCGCCGAGGAGGTCCCGCTGCTCCTCGAGCGGCCAGTCGGCGTAGCCGGGGGCCAGCCGGTGACTCACCCTGAAGCCGCGCGCGCGAGCGCGCGCCCGGAGGTCCTGCCGTAAAGCCCGCACCGCGGTCTCGATGGCCGCCCAGCCGGCGGTGTCGAGCAGAAAGGCCTCGAGCAGCTCGCGCCGCTCGGCCAGGGCCGCCACCGCGGCCTCCAGACGCGGGCCCACGGTGAGGACGAAGGCCACCGCGAGCGAGCAGCCATCGAGGAGCCGGCCCACGGCGCGCCCGGAGAACGTGGGGCCGGCCAGGAGGCGCGCGCCGGTGGGACCGGCGGCGGCGACCGGCAGCGCGGCGAGCAGCGCCCGCGGTTCGACCAGGGTCGCGGCGCGGGCGGCCATCGCCTCCGCCGCCTCGCGGATTGCCGGCTCCACCGCCTCCCGCCGCCGGTAGCGGGCCAGGCGCAAGACCAACCAGGGATCGAGGCCGAGCGGCGGCGGCTGCCAGCGCTCCACCGCGCCCGACGCGAGCGGCTCGCGATGCGTCTCGAGCGGCGCCGTGCCGAGCATGTGCGCACAATAGCACAGCCCAGCCGGGCGCGGGAGCCGTGGGCCCCTTGACGCAACCTCCGCGCTCCCTATAATCGAGCGTGATCCGCGTCGCCGGTTCTGCGCGCGTGACCTGCCTCGGAGCGACCCAGCCAGGAGGCCCAGGAGGTGAACATGCGGGGACCCATCGGCTTCATCGGCCTCGGCATCATGGGCCGGCCCATGGCCAAGAATCTCCTCAAAGCCGGCTATGGTCTGGTCGTCCACAACCGCAGTCAGGCCGCCGTGCAGGAGCTGGCCGGCCTCGGCGCCAAGGCGGCCGGCTCGCCCGACGCCGTCGCCCGCGAGGCGGACGTCGTCATCCTGATGCTCCCGAACTCGCCCGACGTGGAGCTGGTCGCCCTCGGCCCCCAGGGCCTGATCGAGGGCGCGCGCCCGGGGCAGACGGTGGTGGACATGTCCACCATCTCCCCCCTTGTCTCCCAGAAGGTCGGGGCCGCGCTGGCCAAGAAGGGCGTCCGGATGCTGGACGCGCCGGTCTCCGGGGGCGAGAAGGGCGCGATCGAGGGGACCCTCTCGATCATGGTCGGCGGCGACGCGGGAGTGTTCAAGGAGATGCTGCCGATCTTCCAGGCGATGGGGAAGACGATCACCCATCTCGGTCCCCTCGGCGCCGGCGGGTTCACCAAGCTCGCCAACCAGATCATCGTGGCGGTGAACCTCACCGCGCTGGCCGAGGCGCTCGTGCTGGCCGCCAAGGCGGGCCTCGACATCGAGCTGACGCTGAAGGCGCTCGGTGGCGGCCTCGCCAATTCCCGCTGCCTCGAGCAGAAGACGCCCAACTATCTCGCTCACGAGTTCAAGCCCGGGTTCAAGATCGACCTCCACTACAAGGACCTCGGTCTGATCATGGAGACGACGCGGGCGCTCGGGGTCCCGGTGCCGACCACCGCGGTCGTCCAGGAGCTGTTCAGCGCGCTTCGGGTCCGGGGCGGAGGCGGGCTCGACCACTCGGGCATCGTCACGCTGCTCGAGCACCTGGCGGGCGTCGAGGTGCGGAAGCGCCCGTGACTGGCGGCCGGCGGGAGAGGGCGCGGTGATCAAGGTCCGGCGGGTCCGCAAGGGGGACCTGTCGCGGATCCGGGAGGTGCTGGAGTCGGCCTTCGCCGACTTCTACGAGCGCCAGCTCGGCTCGCGGCCGCGCCAGGTCTTCGGCGGTGCGCAGTACGTGCACCATCGCTGGCTGATGGAGCCGTGGGGGTGCTACGTCGCCGAGGAGAACGACACCAAGATCGTCGGCGCCTCCATCGCCGTCTGCTGGGGCAGCGTGGGGTTGTTCGGCCCGGTGGGGGTGCTCACCCCGTATCAGAACCAGAAGATCGCCCAGGCCCTGATCAAGGCGAGTCAGGGCTTCTTCGACGAGAACGGCGTGACGCTGCAGGGCCTGGTGACCTACCCCTACAGCCCCAAGCACCTGGTCCTCTACCAGAAGTTCGGCTTCAAGCCCAAATCGCTGGTGGCCATCACCGGCAAATCGCTCGAGCGCCGCGAGCTCCAGCCGCCGCCCAAGCCGATGCGGGGCACGCCCCAGGTCCATCGCTTCTCCGCCTTCGAGGAGAGCAAGCGGAAGGCGCTGCTCGGCCGCGTGCGGGCGCTGACCGGCCGCCTCTACCGCGGGCTCGATCTGACCAAGGAGATCGAGATCGTCAACGGGTTGTCCCTGGGGGACACGCTTCTCCTCGAGAAGGACCGGGCCATCATCGGCTTCGCCGTCTGCCACGCTCCCGGCGCCTCCGAGGCGCCCCACGGCGCCCTGTACGTCAAGTACGCCGCCATCGATCCCTCCCGCCGGCGGCCCGAGCACTTCGCCCAGCTCGTGGCCGCCTGCGAGGAATACGGCGTCGCCGCCGGCTGCCAGCGCATCATCGCGCCGGTCTCCACCGCGTACTGGCGGGCCTACCAGTCTCTGCTCGCCTCCGGCTACCAGATGGACATGCTCATGATCCGGATGAAGCGCGGGAAGCAGGTCGAGTTCGAGCGGGAGGATGAGTTCCTACTCGACGACTGGCGGTGACTGGGCCGAGAGCCGTCGCATCTCGGCGTCCTCGGCATGGCTGATCTGATCCCGGGGCGGGCGACGGCGGAAGGGACCGCAGCCTACCGGCAGCGGATGGCCGAGCGCGCCGCGCCCGGGCACTTCCGGGACCACGAGGGGCGCTGGCTCTCCTCGCTCGGGCTGGGCACCTACCTGGGCGACGAGGACGAAGCGACCGACGACCTCTACCGCGCCGCCGTCACCCGCGCCCTCGAGCTGGGGGTCAACGTCTTCGACAGCGCCATCAACTACCGGAGCCAGCGGAGCGAGCGCGTCATCGGCCAGGCCCTGCGCGCCGCCGTCGAGGGCGGCCGGGTGCGGCGGGACGAGGTGGTGGTGGCGACCAAGGGCGGCTTCCTCCCCTTCGACGGCGCCCGGCCGCGGGATCCCCGCCGCTACGTGGAGGAGACCTACGTCCGCCCGGGTATCTTCACCTGGGAGGAGCTCGCCGCCGGCTGCCACTGCATGGCACCCCGCTACATGGCCGACCAGCTCGAGCGGAGCCGCCAGAACCTGGGACTGGCCACCCTCGACGTCTACCACCTCCACAACCCGGAGACCCAGTTGACCGAGGTGCCGCGCGCGGAGTTCATGCGGCGGATCCGGGCCGCCTTCGAGGTGCTCGAGGCGGCGGCCGCCGCGGGGACGATCGCGACGTACGGGACGGCGACCTGGAACGGCTATCGCCAGCCGCGCGAGGCTCCCGACTACCTCTCGCTGACCGAGCTGGTGGCGGCGGCCCGCGAGGTGGGCGGCGCCGGGCATCGCTTCCGGGTCCTCCAGCTCCCGTACAACCTCGCCATGCTCGAGGCCTTCGGCCACGCCAACCAGCCCGTGGACGGCCGCGAGGCGCCGCTGCTGGAGGCAGCCGGCGCCGAGGGCCTCTACGTGATGACGTCGGCCTCGATCCTCCAGGGCCGCCTGGCCCGGAACCTGCCGGCCGAGCTCCGCGACTACCTGGCCGGCCTCGACACCGACGCCCAGCGGGCAATCCAGTTCGTGCGCTCGACGCCCGGCGTCGGCACGGCCCTGGTCGGGATGAAGCGGGTGGGGCACGTCGAGGAAAACGCCCGCGTGGTCGGGGTGCCGCCCGTCCCCGAGGCCTCCCTCCGCGCCCTCTTCCGCTGAGCGCGCGCCCCTGAAGGGGTGGCGGCCCGGGGGTCAGGCGAACGTCACCGCCCGGCTCGGGTTCTCGGCGATCAGCATCCAGACGTCCTTGTCCCCAGTCCCTTCTGGCGCAGGCGGGGGGCGATGCGCCGGAGGATGTGGGCCCAGCCATGACCACCGTAGCGGACCAGGCGCACCTTGAAGCAGATGTCATGGGCCATGAGCACCTGCCGGCCGTGGCCCTCCCCGATCAGCCAGAGAATCTGGCGCATCCGCTCGGCGTCGGACGGGTGTATCTTCCAGCCGTGCGCGAAGGCCGGGCCCCGGCGGCGATGGACTGGCTCGCCTGGCTCGCCGTCGTCCTGGCGGCGGCCATCATCCTCGCCGCCACCGGATACCGGAGCCGCGACCCGGACTCGGCGCTCCACGCCCACATCGCGGCCCGCCTGGCCGCGCAGCCGGTCGCCCGCTGGATCGCGCCCGAGTGGTGGGGCGGGATGCGCTCGGAGGGCCCGTACCGCGAGCATCCGGTCGGCATCTTTCTCCTGCCCGCGCTGCTGGGGAAGCTCGGGTACCCGGCGGGCCAGGCCGCGTACGCGGCCAACGCGCTCTACCAGGTGCTCACGCTCGCTCTCGTTCCGCGGATCGCCGCCGTGCTGGTGGCGCCGGTCGAAGCCCGCGCGCTCGCCTGGCTGCTTCAGCTCCTCCCGATCGCGTTCACCTACCGGATCCGGGCCAACCACGAGCAGCTGATCCTGCTCTGCTTCCTGGCTGCCCTGTGGGCGACCGAGCGGGCCCGCACCGACGCGCGGTGGATCGGCCTCACCACGGCGGCCGTCGTCGGCACGCTGCTGGTCAAGGGTATCTTCGCCCTCCTCGTGGTGGCGGCGTGCGCGGGGTGGCTCCTCACGGTGCGCCGGTCGGACGGCGCGCCGCGGCGCGCGGACCGCGCGGTGTGGGCCGGACTGGGCGGGGCCGCGGCCGTGGCGGTCGGCGTGACCGCCGGCTACGAGCGGCTCTACCGGCAGGTCACCGGCGAGTCGTTCCTCGCCTACTACCTGCCGACCCAGGTCGGGCGGACCGCCGCCCCCCGCAGCCCGTCGCTGGTCGCCCACAAGCTCTACAACCTCGGCTGGTACCTGGCCCGCGTGGTGTGGTTCCCGTTCCCGGCCAGCCTGGCCGCCTTCGCCGCCGCCTGGGCGCGCCGTGACGCGTTCGGGCGGGCCTTCACGTCCAGCGGGCCGCGGGCCGACCGGGCCCGGGAGGGCCTGGTCTTCACCCTCGGCGTGTCGCTCCTCTACCTGGTGCTCTTCAGCCTCGCCGACCGCAAGGCCGACCGCTACATCTTTCCCGCCTACTACCTGGTCGGCGCCTGCGGCCTCGTCGCGGCCGTCCGGACGTGGCCTCGGTTGCGGCGGCTGGTCGAGGCGGCCGACCGCTATCACGCCGTCCTGCCGGCCGCGCTCTGGCTCGCCCTCTTCACGCTCAGTCTGGGCGGCTGGTGGCTGTCGCTGGCCCGCCCCAAGTTCTGGCCGGCCGAATAGGCGGGCGGGTGTCCCTCCCGGCTTCCCTCGTCATCCCGACCTACAACGAGCGCGACAACCTCGTCCCGCTCCTCGACGCGGTCCGGCGGGCCATGGCCGGCCGCGACCTCGAGATCTGGATCGTGGACGACGACTCGCCGGACCGGACCTGGCAGGCGGCCGCCCACTACGGCGACACGCACCCCGAGGTGCGCGTCGTGCGGCGGATGAACCAGCGGGGTCTGAGCGGCGCCGTCCTGGAGGGCTTCGGTCGGGCCGGGGGTGACGTCCTGGCCGTCATGGACGCCGACCTCTCCCACGACCCGGCCATCCTGCCTCGGCTGGTGGACGCGGTGCGGGGCGGCGCCGACCTCGCCGTCGGCTCACGCCGGGTCCCGGGCGGCGGAGCCGAGCGGTGGCCGTGGCACCGGCGGCAGGCCTCCGACGCGGCGACGGCGCTGGCCCGCTGGTGGCTGCGGGTGCCGCTCGCCGATCCCATGAGCGGCTACTTCGTCCTCCACCGCCGCGTCTTCGAGCGCGTCCGCGAGCACCTCCGTCCCCAGGGGTACAAGATCCTGCTGGAGATCGTCTGCCGGGCGGGACCGCTCGACATCGTCGAGCTGCCGTACGTGTTCCGCGACCGGCGTCAGGGCGTCAGCAAGCTGAGTCCCCGGGTCGGCTGGGAGTTCCTGGCCAGCGTGTGGGCGCTCGGCCGGCGGTCACCGCAACCGCGGCCGACGGGGGGCCGACGGGGATAGAATAGCCGGAATGGAGCCCAGGGCCCGGGGACGGCTCTTCCGGAAGTACACGGTGCTCTTCGTGAGCCTGGTCAGCGGCGCCTTGCTGGCCAGCGGGCTCCTCGAGATCTACTTCTCCTACCAGGAGAACAAGGCCGCCCTCGTCGCCATCCAGCGCGAGAAGGCGCTGGCCGCCGCCGCCAAGATCGAGCAATTCATCCAGGAGATCGAGCGCCAGGTCGGCTGGGCCAGCCAACCCCAGCTCGGCGTGCGGGCCACGCTCGAGCAGCGCCGGTTCGATTACCTGCGTCTGCTCCGCCAGGTCCCCGCCATCACCGAGATCAGCCAGCTCAACACCGCCGGCCGGGAACAGCTCCGGGTCTCGCGACTGGCCATGGACGTCGTGGGCAGTCAGGCCGACTTCTCCGCCGAGCCGAAGTTCCGCGAGGCCAAGCCGGGGACGACGTACTTCGGCCCCGTGTACTTCCGCAAGGAGTCGGAGCCCTACATGACCATGGCCATGGCCGGCCGCGGCGAGGGTGCCGGCGTGACCGTGGCCGAGGTCAACCTGAAGTTCATCTGGGACGTGGTGACCAAGATCAAGGTCGGGAAGGCCGGCCACGCCTACGTGGTGGACGCCCGTGGCCAGCTGATCGCGCACCCGGACATCAGCCTGGTGCTCCAGAAGACCGACCTCTC
>DASYUM010000159.1:0-1802 GCA_036001225.1 Candidatus Methylomirabilota bacterium
TTCGGCGTCATCGGGATCAACCCGGTGTCCGGCACCGCCCAGAAGTGCACCCTGTGCTACGACCGGATGCAGGTCGGGCTCACGCCGGCCTGCGCGAAGGCCTGCCCGACGGAGTCGATCAAGTTCGGCCCGATCAAGGACCTGCGCCAGAAGGCCAGGGCGCGTGTCGCCCAGCTCCACGGCCAGGGCCGCACGCGGGCGGACCTCTACGGCGAGGACGAGACGATGCTCGGCGGGCTCAACTCCTTCTACTTGCTGGAGGACCGGCCCGAGGTGTACGGCCTGCCCGCCAACCCGAAGATGCCCTCGCGCAACCTGGTCCCGGGCTCGCTCTTCTCGGGGCTGGGCGCCGTGCTGGTGGGCCTGGTGGGGCTGCTGAGCTTCCGCCAGCGGCGGATGGACGAGGTCGCCGCCGGCCGCGGGGGGGAGCCGCGCGATGTCTGACACCTTCTTCACCGCGCCTCCGCACTGGCAGTGGCTCGTGATCCTGTACTTCTTCTTCGGCGGCCTCGCCGGCGGCAGCTACCTGATCGCCGTCCTGGCCGACCTGTTCGGCGACGCCGCCGACCGGCCGCTGGCGCGGCTCGGCTACTTCGTCGCGTTCCCGTGCGTCGTGATCGGCGGCGCGCTGCTCATCCTCGACCTGACGCGGCCCGACCGCTTCTGGCACATGCTGCTCATGTCGGAGCGCGGCTGGCCGATGTTCAAGTACTGGTCGCCGATGTCGATCGGCTCGTGGGGCTTGCTCCTCTTCGGCGCTTTCGCGTTCCTCTCCTTCGCCGGCGCCCTCGCGGAGACCGGGACGCTGCCGGCGGGGCTGCTCGCGCTGCGGCGGGGACTCCTCGGGACGGTCATCGGCGTGCTCGGGGGCCTGTTCGGCTTCTTCCTCGCGGGCTACACCGGCGTGCTGCTCGCCGTGACCAACCGGCCGATCTGGTCGGACACGCCGCTCCTGGGGCTCCTCTTTCTCGTCTCCGCCGCCTCGATCTCGGCGGCGGCGCTCATCCTCCTGGCCGTCTGGCGCGGCGTGGAGGCGTACTCCGTCCAGTGGCTCTCGCGGATGGACGGCGGGCTGATGCTCCTCGAGCTGGGCGTGCTCGTGGCGGTGGTGGCGTCGCTCGGCCCCGTGGCGCGGGTCTGGCTCTCTGCCTGGGGGGCGGTCCTCGTGGGTGGGGTCGTCGTGGTCGGCATCCTGGTCCCGCTCGCGCTCCACTGGCGGCCGGTCCTGCTCGGCGCGCTCAACAAGCCGGCCGCGGCCGTCCTCGTCCTGGTCGGCGGCTTCCTCCTCCGCGTGGTCATTGTGCTGTCGGCCGAGTCGGTGTAGCGTCGGCGCCGTGCGCGTCCTCCTGCTGGTGCTCCTCCTCCTCGCGACCGGGATCGGCTGCGGCAGCCCGGAAGCGACGCGCGGGCGCGGCGGGGGCCCGGGCGGCGACGTCGGCAATCGCGGCGACGCGGTCCAGATGCACGAGGGTTCGCGTCCCTTCTACGGGACGCCGCTGAAGGGCGCGGGGCGTTCGTAGACTCGGAGGGGGGCTTTGCCCCCCTTCCGAACCTCCCCCCAGGATTGCGCCGGCGAAGCTGGCGCTCGAACGGAGGTTTAGTCCGAATCCGACACGCTCCAGGGAGCTCGGAGGGGCTTTGCGCCCTTCTGAACCTCGTCTCGGGATGGCGCCGGCGAAGCCGGCGCTCGAACGGAGTTGGTCCGACACGGCTTCGCGCATGAAAGTCTCCGAGGAGGCCCGCCGGCGCCTCGATGCGGTCGCTCTCGCCACGCCCGAGTGGCGGCCGTGGCTCGGCCTCGT
>DASYUM010000160.1:0-13054 GCA_036001225.1 Candidatus Methylomirabilota bacterium
GCCTCCACCGTCGCGCGCGCGGGCCTTGTCGGGCAGATCCTGCCAGCGGTGCTCCTCCTTCTTCTGGAATCGGCGCAGCACGTCCTGGAGCGTGGCGGAGACGAAGAAGTACTGCTGCTTCAGCCGCACCTCCTTGCCGGCGTATTGGTCGTCCGCGGGGTACAGCACCTTGGAGATGTTCTCCGAGTGCGTCTTGTCTTCCACCGCGCGCACGTACTCGCCGGCGTTGAAGCGGGCGAGGTCGAACTCCCGCGTCGATTTGGCGGCCCACAGCCGGAGGGTGTTGACGGTGTCGTTGCGATAGCCGACCACCGGGGTGTCGTAGGCCATGGCCATGACGCTCTCGCTGTCCACCCAGTCGATGCGGTCGTCCCCTTGCTCGTCGCGGAAGAAGTGGACGCGCCCGTAAAACTGGACGGGATAGAGGGCGTCGGCCCGCGGGATCTCCCACGGGTTCCCCGACCGGAGCCAGTTGTCGGGGACCTCGACCTGGAAGCCGTTCTCGATCCGCTGGGCGAAGATCCCGTACTCGTAGCGAATGCCGTAGCCGTAGTAGGGGAGCGCCAGCGTGGCCGCCGAGTCGAGCATGCAGGCGGCCAGACGCCCGAGCCCGCCGTTGCCGAGGCCGGCGTCCGGCTCCTGGTCCTGGAGCGCCTCCAGATCGTAGCCGAGCCGCTCCATCGCCCGGGCGTAGGCGTCGTAGGCGCCGAGGTTGAGAATGTTGTTGAGGAGGACGCGGCCGGTCAGGAACTCCATCGAGAGGCAGTAGACCCGCTTGACGTCGTTGAAGTAGTAGCTGTCCTGGGTGAGGAACCAGCGCTCCATCAACCGGTCGCGCACGGCCAGGGCCAGGGCCTGGTAGACGTCGAACTCGGACGCGGTGTGCTCGCCTTCCGCGATCGAGTACATCATGCGGTCGGCGAACGCCTGGATGATCCCCTCCTCGTCGAGGCGCCCGGGAGCGGGCCGGGGGATGATCCGCCTCGCCCGTCCGGGGCCGTGCTCCGGCCGTGGAGGGTTCATCGAGTCATCCTTCCACCCCTCAGTGGCCGCCGCCCGGGGCGTGGCCGTGAGTCACCTCGGCCGCGCGGGCGGCCGGCGCCGTGTTGCGGCTCCGGCCGAGGCGAGGGACGCCGTCGATCACGACCATCGAGATGCCGGGGAGGTCGCCGGCCCGCAGCGCGTCCAGCGCCGTCCGTCCGACCGACCCCACCGGCGCGTCCACGACGACGAGGTCCGCCTCTCGACCGGCGGCGATCACGCCGACCGGCAGGCCGTAGACGCGGGCGGTGTTGCCGGTCGCCATCGCCAGCGCCGTTTCGGGGGGACAGTCCCCCAGCGCGACCAGGAGCGCGAGCGTCCGCAGGATGCCGAGCGGGACCACGCCGGTGCCGGAGGGGGCGTCGTTGCCGAGGATGATCCGGTCCCAGGCCCGGGCGTCGCGCGCGACCCGGAGCGTGTGGAGGGCGGTTCGGGCGTTGCCGCAGTGCACGATCTCGAGCGCCATCCGGGTGCCGCCGACCAGCGTCTCGATCTCGCGCGGGCTCATCGAGGTGGTGCCGCCGTTGATGTGACCGACGACGTGGGGGTCGGCCTCGAGCACCGTCTCGGCGTCGATGGGGTTGGAGCCGGCGATCGAGGGCCCGCCGGTATGGATGGTCACCGTCATCCCGTGCTGCTTGGCCCACTTCACCATCGGCGCCGCGTCGCGGCCGGTTCGGACCGAGCCGAGCCCGATCTCCCCGACCAGCTTCACGCCGGCCCGCGCCATCTCGGCGAAGTCGGCCTCGGCCAGCCCCAGCTCCAGGATCGGCGCCCCCGCGTGGATTTTGGCGCCGTTCGGCCGGAAGTTCTGGTAGGCCTTGGCGGCCACGATCGCCAGCGCCTTGAGCCCCACGATGTCCTTCGGCCGCCCCGGCAGGTGCACCTCGCCGGCCGAGATCATCGTGGTCACCCCGCCGTTCAGCTCGGAGTCGAGGAAATCCATCGCCCGCTGCCGGGGCGTGAAGTCGCCGAAGACGGGGTGGATGTGGGAGTCGAGGAGGCCGGGCGCCACCGTCGTGCCCTTGGCGTCGATGACCGTGTCGGCGCCGTCGGTGTCGAGGGCCGACTCCCGACCGACCTGGGCGATCTTCCCGTCCACGCACACGATCGTGTCGCCGTCGGCCAGCGGGGCGGCGATATCGCCCGACACGATCTGCCCGATGTTGCGGATGACCGTCTTCATGCGCCGCGGTCTCCTCGCATCGTCTGGAACACGCGCTCGGGGGTCGCCGGGAGCCGCCAGATCCGCCGGCCGATGGCCCGTGAGATCGCGTTCAGGACGGCCGGCGCGGTGGCGATCATGGCCGGCTCGCCGACACCCTTGGCCCCGAACGGCCCGAAGGGATCGTCCGACTCGACGAGGATGGGCACGATCTCGGGGACCTCGAGCGCGGTCGGGATCAGGTAGGTCGAGAAGTTCAGCGTCCGGCCGGGGACGTACTCCTCGGTCAGCGCGAAGCCGAGCCCCATCACCACCCCACCCTCGATCTGCCCCTCGGCCGCCTGGGGGTTGATGGCCCGGCCGAGGTCGTGCGCGGCGATGACCCGCCGGACGCGGACCTCGCCGGTCTCGCGGTTGACGTAGAGCTGGGCGAGCTGGGTCGCGAAGGCGTAGGTCTGGTAGGGCACGCCCTGCCCGTCGGCGTCGAGCGGGGTGGTGGCGGGGTCGAAGTAGCCGCGGAAGGTCCACTGGCCGTCGCGCTCCCGGATCGCCCGCGCCACCGCATCGAGCCCCACCGCGCCGCCGCCGTCGAGCCGCTCCACCCGGCCGCCGCGCACCCGCACGCGGTCGGGGGCCACGCCGAGGAGGCCGGCGCCCTCGCCGACCAGCGCCTTGACGAGCGCCTGGCCGGCATCCCGCACCGCGTTGCCGACGATGAAGGCGACGCGGCTCGCCGAGGTTTTCCCCGAATCCGGCGTGAGCCGCGTGTCGGCCGTGGTGAGCCGGATCCGGTCGAGGTCGCAGCCGAGGGTCTCGGCCAGGACCTGGCCGAGGATCGTCGAGGAGCCCTGGCCGATGTCGGCGGCCGAGGTGGCGAGGTGGACGCGGCCGTCGGCTTCCAGCTCGACCCGGACCTCGGCGGGGTTCGAGAGCGCGGTGTTGCCGATGCCGTACCACATCGAGGCGACGCCCTCGCCGAGCACCCACGGCCCGTCCTCGGCCGGCAGGGGATCGCGGGCAGCCAGCTCCCGCCGCCGATCGCGAACCGCCTCCAGGGTCTCGACCAGGCCGACGCTGCCCTCCAGCGCCTGCCCGGTGGCGGTGAGGCTGCCCCGGCGCAGCGCGTTCCGGAGGCGCAGCTCGATCGGGTCCACGCCGAGCTCCAGCGCCAGGAGGTCGATGGCGCCCTCGGTGGCGACGGCGACCTGCGGCGTCGAGAAGCCGCGCATCGCCCCCGCCGGCGGGTTGTTCGTGTACCAGAGGAAGCCGCGGGCCTGGACGTGCGGCACCGCGTAGGGGCCGCTCGCGTGGATGCAGGCGCGGGTGATGACGGTCGGCCCCCAGGAGGCGTAGGCGCCGGTATCCCCGCTGATCTCGGCTGCCACCGCGGTGAAGCGACCGCCGGCGTCGGCGCCCAGGCGCATCCGCACCTCGTACGGATGGCGCTTGACCGTGGCCAGGACCGACTCCTCCCGGCTGAACGCGCACTTCACCGGGCGGCCGAACTTGGCGACGGCCAGGGCGAGGTACGGCTGGATCGAGAGGTCGAGCTTGCCGCCGAAGCCGCCGCCGGTGACGGCCTGGATCACGCGGATGCCGGCCGGCGGGAGTCCGAGGACCTTGGCCGTCGCGTCGCGGTCCATGTACGGCGTCTGGGTCGAGACCACGAGCGTGATGGTGCCGTCGGCTTCCCGATACGCGACGCCGGCCTCGGGCTCGATGTACGCGTGCTCGATCCACTGGGTCTGCCAGGTGCCCTCCACGACGACCGCCGCCTCACCCAGGCCGCGGGCGACGTCACCCTTGCGAACGGCGGGCCGGGCCAGCAGGTTCCCCGCCGGATGGAGGCGCGGCGCGTCCGCCCGGCGCGCGGCGTCCGCCGAGAGCAGCGCGGGCAGCGGCCGGTAGTGGACGCGCACGGCCCGCGCCGCGGCGTCGGCCGCGGCCCGCGTCTCGGCCACGACGGCGGCGACGGCGTCACCGGCGTAGCGCACGACCATGTCGCAGAAGACCGGCTGATCCTCGACGAGGATCCCGTAGCCGTTCTGGCCGGGGACGTCGGCCGCGGTGAGGACCCCGACCACGCCGGGCCGGGCCAGGGCCGGCTCGGTCTCGACGGCCAGGAGCTCGGCGTAGGCGTGCGGGCTGCGGACGATCTGGAGCTGGAGGCAGCCGGCCGGCTGGTAGTCGTCGGCGTAGAGCGCGGTGCCGCGCACCTTGGCCTCGGCGTCCACCCGCACCACGGGCCGGCCCACCGCGCCGCTCGCCCGCGAGGTCCGGCGCCCGTCGCGGCCGAAGCGCGCGGCCAGCAGGACGGCGTCGAGGATCTTCGTATAGCCGGTGCAGCGGCAGAGGTTGCCGGCGAGCCAGGCCTGCGCCTCGGCCCGGGTCGGGGCCGGGTTCGCGTCGAGGAGCGCCGCCGTCGCCATCACCATGCCCGGGATGCAGATGCCGCACTGAACGGCGCCGGCCTGGAGGAAGGCCTCCTGCGCCGGATGGAGCGCGCCGTCGGTGGGGCTCAGGCCCTCGATCGTCGTCACCGCCGCGCCGGCCGCCTTCACCGCCGGGACCAGGCAGGCGTCGACCAGGCGGCCGTCCAGCCAGACCGCGCAGGCCCCACACTCGCCCTCCAGGCAACCGGACTTGGTGCCGGTCAGCCCGAGGTCCTCGCGGAGGAAGTCGAGCAGGCTCGCGCCGGCCCGCAGCGGAGCGCAGACGTCGGCACCGTTGACGGCGAGGCAGAGCTCAGCCATCGGACTCGGCCGGCGCGCCGGCGGCTCGGAGGGCAGCGGTGATCGCGGTCGCGACGAGGGCGGGCAGCACCTCGTGCCGATAGCCGGCCGACGCCCGAAGGTCGCCGATCGGCTGCGCGGTCTCGACGGCCGCCCGCGCCGCGGCCTCGATGCGCGGGGGCGTCGGTCGCTCGGCGATCAGCGCCGCCTCCGCCGCCGGGGCCCGCACCGGCGTCGGCGCCACCGCACCCAGGACCACGCGGGCCAGCGCCACCCGACCCGCCGCGTCCAGGCGCAGCCGGACGGCCACGCTCGCGACGGAGATCGCCATCGGGTGCTCGGGCCAGGCCCGGTTGACCAGCTTGTAGAAGGCGCTCCCCTCGCCTCCGCCCCGGGCCGAGACCCGGAACGCGGTGAGCACGCTCCCCGGCGGCACGCCGAGCCGGCCCGGTCCCACCACGACCGCCTCGATCGGTCGCACCCGCCGGCCCGCCGGCGTGAGGGCCTCCACGCGAGCGTCGAGCGCCCACAGCGCGGCGACCCCGTCGCCGGCCGGGGAGGCGTTCGCCACGTTGCCGCCCAGCGTCGCGACGTTGCGAATGGCCGGCGAGGCGAAGCGCTCCGCGACCTGCGTGAGGATCGGCGCGTGATCGCGGATCAGCGGATCGGTCAGGCAGTCGGTGTAGGTCACGCCGGCGCCCAGGACCAGCTCACCGTCCACGAGCGCGACCCGGCGGAGCTCGGGGACCTTCGACACGTCCAGCACCGGGCCGCTTGCCACCCGGGCCCGCGCGCGGATCATGAGGTCGGTCCCTCCGGCGAAGATCGTGAGCGCCGCGTTGGCGCTGGCGACGGCGGTTGCGACCTCCGCCAGCGAGCGCGCCACCCGATAGCTCGTCATCGGTTCTGGACCCTCCCGGCCTCAGCGTTTGACACCAACATACCGTAACAGCACGTCGGGGTTCGAGGCCAGCTCGGCCGGCGTCGCCCGGTGGCGGACGCGGCCGGTTTCCATGATCACCACGGTGTCCGCAACCTGGAGGGCCGCCTCGATCCGCTGCTCCACCAGTAGCACCCCGACCTGCCGCTCCTTGAGCAGGCGGATGGTCTCCAGCAGCCGCTGGACTAGGCTCGGCATGAGGCCCTCCGTCGGCTCGTCCATCAGCAAGATCCGGGGACTGGCGCACAGCGCCCGGGCCGTCGCCAGCATCTGCTGCTCGCCCCCGCTCAGCGTTCCCGCGAGCTGTCGGAGCCGCTGCCCGAGCACGGGGAAGAGGCCGAGGACCCAGTCGAGCGTATCGGTTCCGCCGCCCCTGAGCAGGAGGCCCATCTTCAGGTTCTCCTCGACGGTCAGGTATGGAAACAGCCGCCGCCCCTGCGGGATGTAGCCGATGCCGAGCCGCGGGATGTCGTGCGGGCGGAGCCCGGTTAGCTCGGCGTCGTCGAGCCGGATGCGGCCCGATCGGGGCCTGACGAACCCCATGATGGCGCGGAGCGTGGTCGTCTTGCCAGCCCCGTTCCGGCCCAGGAGCCCGAGTACCTGCCCGGGGGCGAGCGTCAGCGAAACGTCGGCGAGCACCCGGACGTCGCCGTAGTAGCAGTCGATCGCCTCGAGGCTCAGCATCAGACCCCGAGATACGAGCGTTGCACGTCGGGGTGGCGCTCGATCTCGGCCGGGGTACCCTCGGCAAGAACCGCTCCCTTGTCCATCACCGTGACCCGGTCCGACAGCTCGAGCACGACGGCCATGTTGTGCTCGATGAGCAGGATGGTGACCGTCTTGGCGATCTCTCGGGCGAGCCGGCTGAAGGCGACGATCTCGTCGGGCGCGAGACCCTGGGTGGGCTCGTCCAGCGCCAGCAGGACCGGCCGAAGCTCGAGCGCCATGGCGAGCTCCAGGAGCTTCTGATGGCCGTAGGGGAGGGAGCCCGCCGGCGCCGCCCGCGCCGCCGCCAGCCCGATGCCTGCCAGCGCGGCCTCGACACGCTCGGCCAGCGCCGGCCGCGACAGCGCGAGCCGGTCGGCCGGGCGCCGCATCAGCCG
Source organism: Candidatus Methylomirabilota bacterium (assembly GCA_036001225.1). Taxonomy (GTDB): domain Bacteria; phylum Methylomirabilota; class Methylomirabilia; order Rokubacteriales; family DASRDR01; genus DASYUM01. The sequence continues at coordinate 6,982 of DASYUM010000160.1, forward strand.
GCGCTGGACAGCGAGGGCGACGTTGTCGAAGACGGTGAGGTTGCGGAAGATGCTGGTGACCTGGAAGGTATAGGCGATCCCGAGGGCGACTCGGTCCCACGCCGGGAGCCGCGTGATGTCGCGCCCTCGAAACCGCACCCGACCCGCGGTCGGCCGGAGGCGGCCGCTGATCATGCTCACCAGCGTCGTCTTCCCCGCCCCGTTGGGGCCGATGATCGCCCGGATCTCGCCCGCCTCGACTCGGAAGTGGACGCCGCGGACGGCCTCGAGGCCGTCGAACGACTTGGAGAGCCCGATGGTTTCCAGGAGCGCGCTCACGGGAGCACCGCCCCGTGATCGAAACGCGCCCTTGAAGCGAAGGGACCGCGTCGAGGCCAGAGCACCGCTAGGACGCCCAGAGGTCGCCGCGTCGCGAACGCCGCCGGCGCGAGCAGCGCCGGCCGAGATGGTCGACGAGGCGGGCCGAAGCAGATGCTGCAATTGATCATCTGCTCGCGGCGACTCCGAGCCAACGGCCCTCCGGCCGCCGCTCGCTTCTGGGAGGCCCGCCCCGACCACCGACGACGCGTGGCGACGGGCACGGCCTGGGCCGCCTCACGGAAGCCAGCGGGCCCACCGCGCCCGGATGCCGCCCATCACCCCGGCGGGGAACCACATGACGAGGCCCACCAGCACGGCGCCGACGACGATCAGGTAGCTCGACGTTAGGCCGCTGGCGACGTCGACGATGTAGGTCATGAGCGACGTGCCGACCACCGGCCCGATGGTGGTCCCTGTGCCGCCGAGCAGGGTCCACAGCAACGGGTAGATCGAGTAGAGGATCGAGGCAAAGGTCGAGCCCACGTACGAGAAGAGGAGCGCATAGGCCGCCCCGGCGGCCCCGGCGATGCCGCCCGAGACGACCAGCGCCAGCAGCTTGTAGGCGAAGGTGTCGTAGCCGAGCAGCCGCGTCCGCTCCTCGTTTTCGCGGATGCCCACCAGCACGCGGCCGATGGGGGAGCCGGTCAGCCACAGGGTCAGGAGGAAGCAGAGGCCGAACACCAGCAGGGCGACGTTGTATTTCACGCTGGGGTCGGCGAACGTCAGAAGCCGGCCGCCCACCTCGAGTGGCCGGAGCTGCCCGCTCAGGATGAAGCCCTGGTCGCCCATGGTGATCTCGTTGAAGTAGAGCGTCGTGAGGTAGAAGGCTTGCGAGAACATCATGGTGACGATGAGGAACGCGACGCCGGTCGTGCGGAGGGCGACCAGCCCGATGCCCGCCGCCGCCACCACGCCCCCCGCTACCCCGACCGTGAACGCCGGGATCGCTCCGAATCCGAGATAGTAGACGGTGAGCCCGGCGCCGTACATCCCGGCCGCGAAGAACATGGCGTGCCCGAGGCTCATGAGCCCGGTGTAGCCGAGCAGCACGTTGTAGCCCATCGCGTAGACGGCGAGGACCATGATGCGGGCCAACATCGCGTGGTGGAACGGCGGGACGACGAACTGGAGGCCAAGCAGCACTCCCAGGACTCCGAGGTGGAGCGCGAGGACGCCGGCCCGGCCGCCGGTCACGGGTCTACCTGCCGCAAACCAAGCCAAAGGTCCAGCTAGGGCACGGGGCCGAGGACCAGGTAGCCCGAATGACCCCGGGATGCGACGGTCATCGGCCCTGGCCGAGTCACGTCGGCCGCTCGCCGAAGAGGCCGCCCGTCCGCACCACCAGAACCAGCGCCACCGCGACCGTGGCAACGATCTTCGCCAGCGTGGGCGAGAAGAAGACGGAGACGGCGCCGTCGATGATGCCGACCAACAGGCCGGCGACCAGCGTGCCGGTCAGGCTTCCCAGCCCGCCGATGATCACTACCATGAACGAGGTCAGGAGCGCGTCGAGGCCCATGAGGTAGTGCGCCTGCTGGACGGGCACGATCAGCGCCCCCGCGGCTGCCGCCAGCGCGCCGCCGAGGCCGAACGCCACCGTGTAGACACGCCCCACCGGCACCCCGAGGGCCTGCGCCATCTCCCGGTCCTGCTGAGTCGCCCGCATGTAGAGTCCAAGGGTCGTCCGCCGGAGTCCGAGCCACGTCGCCAGGATGAGCAGGCCGGCGATCCCGGCGACAACGAGCTTGTAGCCGGAGTACCCGAACCACGGGAAGTCGACCCGGAAGTACACGGGCGCCGCCACCGGTCGGGCGTAGGGCCCGTACACGGTCAGCACGAGCTGCTGGATGATGTAGAGGAGACCGATCGTCGCCACGATCGTGCTCTCGGGATGGTAGTCGATCCGCCGGAGGACGAGCCGCTCGGTGACGACCGCCAGGCCGCCGACGACGACCGCGGCGCCGGCCACCGCGAGGCTGAGGCTGCCGAGCACCGTGGAGAAGTACCAGGCGAGGACCGCGCCCAGCATGAAGAACTCTCCGTGGGCCACGTTGACGATGCGCATCACGCCGAAGACCAGCGAGAGGCCGAGGGCGGTGAGCGCGAAGACGAGGCCGGAGACGGTGCCTTCCAAGAGGGCGAGGAAGAGGTGGCCCTCGAGGCTCACCGGCGTCGGGCCGGCCCGACGGCGCTCCGACGGCGTCGATCTGCGCTGGTGGGGACGGTCGATCGGGGACGGAAACGCAAGGGGCGCGTCGATGGCTCAGAGCGGCTGCTTCGTGTAGTCGGCCTCCGGCGGGTACATCGAGTCCTCGATGGCAGTCCGGTGAACGACCTTGAGACGGCGACCCTCCACCTTGGAGATGAACTGCTGGCCGAAAACCTGATGGATCCGGCCGACGAATTTCTTCGGCCCCTGGGGATGCTCGATCCCCTCGTTGAAGCTCTGGAAGCCCTCGGTCGTCTCGATGAGCCCCCGGTAGTCCTTGGGGGTCTTGTAGCCGCTCCGCTCCACCGCCTGCTTGATGACGAACAGGGTCTCCCAGCATCCGAACATGTGCGAGTACGTCGAGACGTCCTTCGCGTCCTGGACGCTGGCTCCGTTCTCGTTGACGCCGACCCGCTGGCGATAGGCCGGCTCGTGCTGGGTGGCGTACTCCCCGGCGTAGCGGGGGAAGGCTTCCCAGAAGTACGTCCCCTCCAGGAACTCGAGCCCGGGGCTGGCGATGTCCACGCCTTCCAGCGAGTCGATGTAGCCGAAGAGCTGGGGTCGCTTGGTACCGAAGTGCTCGCCCATCTCCCTGACGAAAGTCAGCACGCCGGGACCGACCATGACGTGGTAGAGGACCTCGGTGTCGGCCGGCACCCGCGGGAAGTACTTGGTGAACGACGTCTCGGCCGGCGGGATCGGGATCATGGCCACTACCCGGGCTCCCAGCGCGGTCGCGGCTTTGCTGAAGAAGTCCCGGTGGTCGTAGCCGAAGGCGTAGTCGGGGAAGATCATGGTGATCTTCTTCCCCAGGTTCTTGACCACCCAGCCCGAGATCGCGGTCACCTGGGCCCGCACGTCCGTAATGCCGGGCTGGAAGACGTAGCGGTTGAGCTTCCCCGACGCGACGTGGTAGCCCTCACTGACGACGAAATACGGGATCCGGAGCTCGCCCGCCCGCGGGGCGGAGGCGATGACCACGTGCGAGAAGAGGGTGCCGAAGATGAAGTCGACCTTGTGCTGGACGGCCAGCTTCTCCACGACCTCGGCGCCGCGCTTGGGATCGGTGCCGTCGTCCTCGGCGACGATCTGGACGGGCCGCCCGTCGATGCCGCCCATCTCGTTGATGAGGGCGACCGCCGCGTTGGTCGTGCGCTCGTACCACCGCCCGTAGACAGCGCCGATACCCGTCCGGTGCACCTGGAATCCGAGCCGGAGCGGTGCCTTGCCCGCCTGGGCGGTCGCCAGCCGGGCCCCCGCCAGAGTGCCGACGAGGCTGGCCCCTACCAGCGCCCCCGCGGTCTTCAGGGCGCTCCGCCGCGAAATCTCGCCCGGTCCCCTGTGCTCCATGATCAACCTCCTAGTGGGTGTGTCCGGTCGGAACGCTATCACACCCGGCGGCTCAGTGCGAGACGGCGGCGGCCACCTGTTTGGTGGTAGAGCGGCGGGCCGCGAGCTCTCGGCCCGCCGGGCGGCGGGGCCGATCAGGTGGCCACCCCGCGGTACCCTTGACCGGTCCCGGTCGTCGCGCCTACAGTGCCCCCAGACTTCGCTGACCGGGCTTCCAGCAGACCTTGTCGCGGGGCCTGGCCTGCCCACGCGGAGGAGCACGCGCCGCCATGACCCTCGGGGACGGACTCGTGAGGCGCGTCGACGACCGAGGACGACGCCGGGCGAAGTCGGTTGGACCGGTACCGGTACTCGCCGCGGGCCGCCTCGGCGGCGGGTAAGGGCGTGTGGCGCTTCGTCCTCGGGCGCATGGCGGCGATGCTGTGTGCCATCCTCTTCCTCACCGCCCTGATCTTCTTCCTGATGCAGGCGGTGCTCGGCGATCCGGTCGTCCTCATGCTGGGCCGGGACGCCGAAGCCGAGACGATCGCCCGCCTCCGCCAGGACCTCGGGTTCGACCGGCCCGCCTACGTCCAGTACTTCGACTGGCTCCGCCGGCTGCTCGCCGGCGACTGGGGCCGCTCCTTCCGGACGTCGGAGCCGGTCCTCCCGGCGATCCGGGCCCGGCTGTCGGTCACCCTCGAGCTGACGTTCCTCTCCCTGCTCCTGGCCCTGGTGCTGGCGCTGGCCCTCGGCATCCTGGCCGCCGTGCGACGGCGCACCAGCGTGGACTTCGGCATCTCGGTCCTCACCGGCCTCGGCGTCGCCATGCCCAACTTCTGGATCGGGATCCTGCTGATCTTCCTCTTCTCGCTGAAGCTGCGCCTGCTGCCGTCCTCCGGCCTGGTGCCGCTCAGCGAAGACCCCTGGGGCCACGCGACGCGCATGATCCTGCCGACGCTCACCCTGAGCGCCGCCTACTGCGCCAACCTGGCGCGCCTCACCCGCACCAAGATGCTGGAGGCCCTGGAGAGCGACTACGTGCGGGCCGCCCGCGCCAAGGGGATCGGAGAGGCCCGCGTGCTCTGGCTCCACGCCCTCCGGAACTCACTCCTGCCGGTGCTGAGCGTCCTCGGCCTCAGCGTCTCGCGACTGTTCGGGGGCGCGGTCGTCACCGAGACCATCTTCGCCCTGCCGGGGATGGGGATCCTCCTGGTCGACGCCATCCTCGGACGCGACTACCCGGTCGTCCAGGGCGTGATCATCGTGGTCACGGTCGGGGTCTTCCTGACGAGCTTTCTGGTCGAGGTGGCCTATGCGGCGGTGGATCCGCGCGTCCGGATCCGGTAGGCGGACCGCCCAGCTCGCGGTGGGCACGGCGGTCGTGGGGGCCGCGCTGGCCTGTGCCGCGCTCGGCGCGCGGATCGCCCCCTACGATCCGCTCCGCTACGACGCGCGGGACGTCCTCCAGGGCCCGAGCCGGGCCCATCTCCTCGGCACCGATCCCCTCGGCCGCGACGTCCTGAGCCAGATCATCGGCGGCGCCCGCGTCTCCATGGTGGTCGGCCTGGTCTCCGTGCTGGCCGGGCTCGGCGCCGGGACGGCCATCGGGCTCGTCGCCGGCACGCTCCCGGGGCGATCGGCCGAGCTGCTCATGCGGGCGATGGACGCGCTGCTCGTGTTCCCGTCGCTGGTGCTGGCCCTCGCCATCACGGCGTTCCTCGGGGTGGGCCTGTGGAACGTCATCGGGGCCCTGGCGGTGACGTTCGTCCCCACCTTCGCCCTCCTCGTGCGCGGCGAGGTGCTGTCGCTCCGGGAGCGGGAGTTCATCGCCGCGGCGTGGGCGCAGGGGGCGGGCAGCGTCCGGGTCATGTGGCGGCATCTGTTGCCGAACGTCAGCGACGTCCTGCTCGTCCAGGGGTCCTTCGGGGTCGGCACCGCGATCCTCACCGAGGCCAGCCTGAGCTTCCTGGGGCTCGGCGTGCCGCCGCCCGCCCTGTCGTGGGGCCGGTTGCTGCGCGAGGGCTATTCCTACCTGCTCCTGGCCCCCTGGATCTCCATCGCCTCCGGCGCCGCCATCTTCCTGATCGTCCTGACGTTCCAGATGCTCTCCGACGGGCTCCGGGACGTCCTCGCCCGCCAGGCCGCCTGAGGGGCGATGGTCGTGGACGTCCT
>DASYUM010000161.1:0-9669 GCA_036001225.1 Candidatus Methylomirabilota bacterium
CCCGCGTGGCCGCCGAAGCGAAGGCCGGCGAGGTGCTGGTCTCCCACACCGTGAAAGACCTGGTCGCGGGCTCCGGCCTCCGATTCGCCGACCGCGGCCTCCACGCGCTGAAGGGCGTCCCCGGCGAGTGGCACCTCTACGCCGTCGAGCGCGGCTAGATGAAGCGCATCTGCGTCTTCGCCGGCTCGTCCCCGGGCGGACATTCCGCCTACGCGGCGGCGGCGCGGGATCTGGCCGCCGAGCTGATCCGGCGCAAGCTCGGCCTCGTCTATGGCGGCGGCTCGGTCGGGCTGATGGGCGTCCTGGCCGACGCCGTCCTCGCCGAGGGTGGCGAGGTCATCGGCGTGATTCCCGGCCCGCTCTCGGGGCCGGAGCTGGCCCACGGGGGGCTGACCGACCTGCGCGTGGTCGGCAGCATGCACGAGCGGAAGGCGCTCATGGCCGACCTGGCCGACGGCTTCATCGCGCTCCCGGGCGGGCTCGGCACGCTGGAGGAGACGCTCGAAGTCCTCACCTGGGCCCAGCTCGGCATCCATCGGAAGCCGCTGGGTCTCCTGAACGTCCGTGGCTACTACGACGGGCTGCTCCGCATGCTGGCCCACGCCGTCGGTGAGGGGTTCGTCCGAACCGAGCATGCCGCCCTGCTCGCGGCGGCCACGACGCCGGCCGAGCTGCTCGATCGGTTCGCCGCCTGGCAGCCCCCCCTGATCCGCCGCGTTTGGCTCGATCCGAGCCAGACCTGACAGCGCATCCGTGCTCGACGGGGTCTGGTACTGCGACGGCTGGGACGCGAACCAGAAGATCTTCCACCGGGTGCGGGCGACGCTGTTCGCGGCCCGGTCCCCTTACCAGACCATCGAGGTCTGCGACACCCCGGCCTTCGGCCGGATGCTCATTCTCGACGGCTTCCCCCAGGCGGCCGAGACGGACGAGATGGTCTACGCCAAGGCGCTCGCCTGGCCCGCCGTGCTGGGGCGCGCCGGACCCACCCGGGTGCTGATCACCGGCGGCGGCGACGGCCACGTGCTGCGCGAGGTGCTCCGATTTCCGAGCGTGACGGCCGCCGTCGTCTGCGACATCGATCCGCTGGTGACCCGGGCGACCCAGGACTTCATGCCCTTCATGTGGGCCGGCGCCGAGCGCGACCCGCGGGCCGAGGTCCGCCATCAGGACGCCTGGGCCTATCTCGCCGCCGCCCCCGCCGCCAGCGTCGAGGTCCTGATCTCCGACATCACCGACCCCACCGGCGAGGACACCGCGTCCCATCACCTCTACTCCCGCGAGTACTTCGAGCGGATCCGGCGCTGCCTCACCCCGGGGGGGATCTGCGTCGCCCAGGCCCAGGAGCTGTCGATCAAGGACTCGGCGTATCACCGGCGACTGGCCGCGCTGATGGCCGGGGTCTTCCGCCACGTCCGCTCCGGTCAGGTCTACATGCCTTCGTTCGGCTACCCCGAAGGGCTGCTCTTTGCCTCCGACGACGCCGCTGCGCTCGATCTCGCTCCCGCCCGGGTCGAGGCCGGGCTCCAGGCCGCCGGACTCCACGGGGATCCCCATTTCGACGCGGCCGTCTACCAGGCGATGTTCGTCCTGCCGCCCGCGCTGCGGGCCGCGCCGCGCTAGAGGCGCGGGGAGCGGCCCCCGAGGTCGAACCGCAGGGGGCAACGCTCGCAGCGAGGAATCGTCCGGCAATATTCCTTGGCGAGGCGGACCAGGAGCGCGTGATACTCGTTGAAGAGCGCCGGGTCCCGCGGCAGGTTCGCCGTGAGCAGCGCCTGGAGGGCGTCGTAATCGGCGTCGGGCGCGACGATCCGGTGGCGCGAGAGGATGCGGCGGGTGTAGCCGTCCACCACGAACACGGGGCGGCCGGCCGCGTAGAGGAGGATGGAGTCGGCCGTCTCGGGGCCGATGCCGGGGATCGACAGCAGCTCGGCCCGGAGCGCCACGGCCGGCTGCCGGAGGAACCGCCGGAGGTTGCCACGGTGGTGCCGGGCCAGGTGGCGGAAGAACCCGCGCAGCCGGCGCGCCTCGACCCGAAAGAACCCGGAGGCGCGGACCAGCGTCGCCAGCTCGCGCGCCGAGATCTCCCGCAGCACGCCGAGGCGGAGGGCGCCGGCCGCGCGCAAGCGGGACAGGGCGCGCTCGACGTTGACCCAGGCGGTGCTCTGGGCCAGGATGGCGCCCACGACGACCTCGAGCGTCGAGCGCGCCGGCCACCACCGCTGGGGCCCGAAGCGCCGGTGGAGCGCGTCGTAGAGACGGAAGAGCCGCCGGCGGAGCGGACTAGACCGAGGGAGGCGCGGCATGTTTCAGACGCTGCTCCGACGGCACCTGATGGTCCTGGTCATGCTGATCCTCGCCGGCATCGGCTGGCTGGCCGAGTCGCGCTGGAACCTCTTCGAATGGTTTTACGAGCTATCGCGTCAGTACGAGACCCTGGAGCTCGATGGCCTCGTCCCCGGCATCCTGCTGGTCCTGGCCGGGGCCTTCTTCGACACCTACCGGGCGCATCAGCAATCCCTGCGGGAGCGCGAGCGCCTGCAGGTGATCATGGAGATGGCCGCCACCATCGCTCACGAGGTCAACGACCCGCTGACCACGATCATCGCCCACCTCGAGGTCGCCGTCGAGGAGATGGAACCCGACGATCCCCAGCGGGATCGGCTGGCTTCGCTGCGGGAGGCGGCCTGGCGGATGGCCAGCCGCATCAAGCAGCTGACCGAGATCCGGGAGTACCGCCCGCGCGAAGTCGGCGTCCACCCCCGCGTCCTCGACATCTCTCCCTGATCTCTTCGGAGGGGGGCAGCGCCCCCCTCCGACGGCCCTCCGGGCGAAGCCCGGCCGTTCGCCCTTCGGCGAACGGATCGGGCCTGCCTCCCCCCAGGACTCGGAAGAGACGAGCAGGACACCCGAATCCACAGCCCCAGCGCACTCCCGCCGTGTTCGCCGGCGTCGCCCGGTGGCTCACGGCGACCTTCGTCGCCGCCGGTGGGCTGATCGCGGCCCTGGTCGTCGCCGCGGTCAGCGCGGCCGCCGCCGAGCCACCCGAGCTGACGGTCAGCGTCGGCGGCGGAGAAGAGGCCTTCGCCTATCTCCCGGTCCACGCGGCAGCCGCGCTCGGCACCTTCGCGGCGGAAGGGGTGGGGGTGACGCTCCGCCGCGCCAAACACCCGACGGCGGCCGTGAGCGCGCTGCGGGACGGCGAGGCGGCGGTGGCGGTGACGACGGCCGACCAGGCCATCCGGGGCGCCTGGGCCCGAGGAACGCCGGTGCGGATCCTCGTCGCCCACACCCGCGCCCCCGGGGTGGCGCTCCTGGTCTCGGCCCGGCAGCGCGGGCGCATCGGCCGGCTGGAGGACCTTCGGGGAGCACGGGTCGGGATCCCGGGGCCGGGCACGACCGGCCACCTGGTTCTGACGACCCTCCTCGAGCGCGTCCGGATCGAGCCCTGGCAGCTCCAGCTCGTGAGCCTGGGCGGGAGCGCCCTCGTAAGCCGCCTGGGCTCCGGCGACCTGGCCGCGGCGATCGTGGAGGAGCCGTGGACGAGCCGCGCCCTCGGGGCGGGCGCCGCCGCCATGCTCCTGGACCTGCGCCAGGCGGAGGACGCCGCGCGTCACCTGGGCGGGCCGTTCTACGAGGTGGTCAGCGTCGTGCGCGCAGCCGACCCGGAGCTGGCGGCGCTGGCCCCTGCGCTCGCGGCCTACGCCCGGGCCGTGATCCGTGTCCAGGCCTGGCTGGCCACGACGCCGGCGGGTGATGTCGCCGCCCGGCTGCCGCCCGCGGTGGTGGGCGACCGCGAGCGCTTCGTCGCCCGGCTGGGCGCCCTTCAGGGCGCCGTCGCGCCGGACGGCGAGGCGACCCTGGCGGGCCTCGCGACCACGCTCGCGGTGCTCCGGGCCGGAACCCCTTGGCCGGCCAGCCTGAAGGTGACCCCGGAGAAGCTCCGCGAGCCGCCCGCGGTCACGGCCGCTCGGGCCGCGCTGGGTCCGACCCCGCCCGCTCCTTGAGGGGCTCGAGCCCGGCGGCGCGGAGGAACCGGGCCGATAACCGTCGCATCCCGGCGTCCTCGGTCGTCGGCCCGCCTCAAGTTGGGGGGCTCGCCCCGGACGGCGGGGCCCCAGCCCCGCGACGTCCGGTGGCTCGCATGCGCGGCATACGCCTCGGCCCGCCTCCTCCCTGCGTCCTAGCGGGGCTCGCGCCTCGGCCCGGTCCCATCGGTAGGGCTACGGCGGCGATGTTGCCGAGAGTAGAGCAGTGAGCGGCCCGAGGTCCTCACGGAGTGAAGGTCGTGATGGTCGTCTGAAGGGCCAGGACGTCGCCGGCGTCGATCGAGCCGTCGGCGAACGCCCCCGGCCGGGTCAGCGCCAGGAAGAAGGTGTAGTTGCCAGCGGGCAGGTCGGCCGGCCAGACGAAGCTCCACGTCAGGTCCTGCATGGCGGACGGCGCGACGTTGCGGGCCAGCGGCTGGAACGTCGAAGCCGGGGACGACAGGCACGACACGGCAAACCCGGTGAAGCCGTTGATCACGAAGACCAGGGCATCCCCTCCCGGGCAGCCGAAGCGCGGTCCGGCGGCGGGCGGCAGCAGGGCGCCGAAGTAGATGTCGGCGGGCGAGGTCAGCGGCGGGGTCGGCGCGTGGAGCTGGACGCTCGCCGTCTGCCCACCGACGAAGCTCGACTGGCTGAGGACCAGACCCAGGCCGCTGCCGGCGACGCTGCCGCCGGCGGTCGCCGCGATGTGGGCGGCGCTGGCGAACAGGTCCGAGACCGGCGTCTCTGGTGGATAGACGGTCGAGAAGCCCGCATGATTGATGCAGACCTGACAGATGAGCTGCCAGACGAGGGCGCCGCCGCCCTGCTCGGCCTCGAACGTGGCGAGCCAGTCCTGGAACACGCTCAGCGGATCCCCGGTGGGGCCGTTGTAGCCGAACTCGCCGACCACCAGCGGCTTGCCGAGGCCGCGGGCGATGCGGATGTGGTCGGCGATCCAGGCGCTGCCGGCCGAGGCCGGGAAGTTCCAGTACTCGGGGTAGAGGTGGATGGAGCCGAAGTCGATGTTGGGATCGGCGGTGTTCTCGGTGAACGAGGCGCCGCCGCCGCCGTTGAAGAGCCAGCTCTGGCTGTTATAGGTGGCCAGCGAGCTATAGCCGCTGGTCGTCGTGTCGAAGCCTTCCTCCCCGGTCCCGACCATGTGGTTGGAGTCGAGCGACTTCACGTAGGCGGCCATCTCGGCGATCCAGCTGCGGAGGATGCCCGGACTCCCGGCGCGGGGCTCGTTGGCCAGCTCCCAGGCGAAGATGGTGGGGTCGTCCCGGTACGCGCGCCCGTTGTAGGTGTTGACGCGGTTCACCAGGAAGCTGACCCAGTTCTTGTACATCTGCCGGCACGACGCGTTGGTGTAGAAGACGTCCACTCCCGAGCCGGGGGCGCACCACTGCACGTACTGCGGCATGCCCCCGTACTCCTGCCAGTGATTGACCAGGGTCAGGATGAGCCGCACGCCGGCCTGATCGGCCTGGTAGAGGACCCAGTCGAGCTGGGTGGCTGGGGTCTCGTTGTAGACGCCGGGGGCGGTTTGGAAGCCGCCGGTATCCCCGGTGCCGTCCATGAAGGCCCACGTGCGAAAGACCGTGAAGCCGAGCGCGTTGGCCATAGACAGCATCTGCTCGGTATGGGCCGTCGAGCCGTAGTTGACGGAGTCGAGCAGGAAGTACGCGTTGGTGCTGACGAAGCGGAATGGTTGGCCGTTCAGCGCGAACTGGCCCCCCTGAGCGGTGACGAAGCCGGCGTTGCTGGCGGCGGCCGGTGATGCAGCGGGGCCGAGGGTGATGGCCAGGGCGAGCGCCACCGGCATCCGAGCGAGACGGAGCAGCCGGCGGACGAGCGCGGCGCGACGGGGTGTCCGCATTGTCCCTCCCAAGACGAGCTCTAAGGGTAACTGCGTAGGTTTCGAGTGGCTCCGTGAAATCGGGAGGGAGACAAGGCACGGCTCGTGCCACGACGCCGAATGGCTGGCAAAGACGAACGGACACGTGGGGTTCGGCTTCAAGGGCCCGGGTGGGCGCGCTCGGCGATTGGGGCGGCCTGGCCCGAATCTCGGGCCGGGGCCCGCTCAGGGAGTCCCCGAGGTCGGCGGGGTGGGCGGAGTGCCGGCGCCATGCAATCCCTTCACGACCCTCCCGAGCCCGCCGGCCTGGCCCGAGCGGCTAAATCCGATTCCACGACGCGACTTAGGCGGCGTTTGGACCACCGCCCGCGGGTTGGCGAGCGCCTTGCTGAACCGAGGGAGTGGTGCGGTGGAGCGATCCGGGCCGCGACCGACGCGGCGTGTCCACCGATTGACCGCAACCGAATGGAGGGTCCCGTGACGCAGCAGTCCCCGGGGAAGGTGGCGAGGGGGAGGACGGTCTTGCTCTTCGCGATCGGGATGGCGATCGCGATGGCCGGTCCGGCCTCGGCGCAGATCGCCTTCGATCCGATCGTGAACGTCTCCCAGAGTCCAGGCGACTCCCGGCAGCCTCACCTCGCGCTCGATGGGAGCGGCGCGCTGCACGTGGCATGGGCCGACGACAGCGGCAACCCGGGGATCTACACGATCCGTTACGCCCGGTCGTTCGACGGCGGCCGCACCTTCAGCGGCGCCATCGACATCTCCTCCGGCGACACCGCCAGCCTCCGGCCCCGGCTGGCCACGTTCGGCCAGTCCGTGTACCTGGTCTGGATGCAGGACGGGGCGGGCGACCAGAAGGACGCGATGTTCGCCCGCTCGGTGGACGGCGGGGCCTCGTTCAGCGCCCCGATCAACCTCTCCAACAGCGCCGGCGAGTCCCTGGAGGCGCGGATCGCGGTCACGCCCACCGGGGTGATCGTGGTGGTGTGGGACGAAGGGTCACCCAGCCGGCACATCGCGATCGCCCGGTCGTCCGATGGCGGCGCCAGCTTCGAGGCGCCGCGGTCCATCGCGGCGGTGGCGACCCCGCCCGGCTGTCCCCCCGGCGGCGTCGGGAACTGCGAAACGGTCTATCCGGGGGTAGCCATCGACCGCGGCAACGGGAACGTCTACGTCGTCTGGCACGACCGAATCGGCACCCAGCCCCAGGTGCTGTTCAGCCGCTCCACCGACGGGGGTACGACCTTCACGTCACCCAAGAACATCTCGAACGCGCCGGTCCACGCCCACTGCGCCTCGATCTCGGTCGGCTTCTCCGGCAAGATCCTGGTCGCCTACGAATCGCGCAAGGACCTCACCGACCACAAGCACGACGCGATGTTCGTGCAGTCCTCCGACCATGGCGACACCTTCACCGCGCCGATCGACCTCTCGAACAGCCCGCCGTGGGCGCTGTCCGACTATCCGTGGGCAGCCGAGGCCCCCGACGGGACGATCATCGTGGGGTGGGAGGACAACGCGGCCAGCGGCGGCGACCTCGACGCGGTCATCGCGGTCTCTCGCGACGGCGGGGCGACCTTCAGTCCACCGCAGGATGTCTCGAACAATCCCGACACCCTGTCCACCGAGGTGGTGACCCTGTTCGGGCCGGACGGGACCTTCTACATGGTGTGGGAGGACTACCAGAGCGGGCAGGCCGAGGTCTTCCTCGCCCGGTCCAGCGGGGCCGGCGGGGCGCCGAGCCTGGTCGCCCTCGGGATGACCGCCAACAAGGGGGTCTTCGTGGCCGGCGAGCTGCTCCGGCTCGGTGTGACGGCCCAGAACCCCGGGGCGGACACCTTCGTGGACGTGTACTTCGGCGCGCTGCTGCCGCCCGCCCTGGCCCAGGGTCTGGGCTGCCCGAACGGCGACGCGATGATCCTCTTGGCCAACGGCTTCAGCAGCTCGGCCATCACGTGCCTGTCAAGCGTGCCTCAGAACACGCCGGCGCTCCTGACCAGCGTCGAGCTCCCGGCCGGGATGCCGCTGACGACGTTCCCCGACGTCTTCGTCCTCCAGTGGAACGGGAACATCCCGCGCGGCGATTATCTCTTCTTCATCGCGGTGACCCGGGCGGGCGCGTTCGGTGACGGGCGGATGGATGCCGGCGACGTCCTGTCGGTGGCGTCGCAGACGGTCTCCTTCCGCTGAGTTCGACCGGAGGGGGCCTCGACGGCCCCCTCCGGGACCTCTCCCCTCTCAGGCGCAGAGATCCTCCGACCTTGGATTTCGTCCCGGGCGCTGAGATGACCGCCGACGGGAACCGTCGGTCAGTCGCGCGGCGCGAAGCGACCGGCCCGGGCCAGCTCGCGGGCCAGGGCGGCGAGCAGATCGGCGTTGCTGAAGGGCTTGCGGAGGACGGCCGAGACGCCGAGCCGCTCGGCGGCCGAGCGGAGCGTCGAGTCGGCCACGCAGGACGTCAGCACCACCGGCAGGTCGCCCGAGGCCGCCCGCACGACCTCGAGGGCCATGAGGCCGTCCAGCCGGGCGAGATGGAGGTCGAGCAGGAGGACGTCGGGCGGCGTCCGCAGGATGGCGCGGACCGCCTCCACCCCGTCGCCGGCGAAGGTCACCTCGTAGGAATCCCGAAGGAGATGCCTCAGCACCTCGCGTAGCTCGGGCTGCCCTTCGGCGACCAGGATCGACGGCCGCGACGTCGCGCTCGAACTCGCCATGGGCGGCCGAAGAACGCACGAAGCGTGCCACGCGCCGCGCGCCGGCGGCCGCCGAACGCGGCGGCGCTGCAAATCCGTGGGCTTGGCCCGCGACCCGGCACGGTGGCTGGTCCTTCGGCCGGCGGCGCCAGGTCCCCACGCCGCACCCCAACTTCGGGCATCGGCGTCCGCCTGATGGGAAGGCGGGGAGCGACCCCCTACGTAGAGGTCCTTAGGGAGAGCCCGCGCCCCCGGGTCGCGCCAAGAGGGGTGGTCCCTCCCGGCCGGACCGCGCTCGCCGAGTCTTGTACGTGATACTCCGGGGTGCTGATGAAAGCGCCAGTTCGCCACCCGCTTCAGAAAGTGACGAGCGTACGCGCCGCTCGCGCTCAACAACCGTGGAGGTCCGACCAGTGGCATTCTGATCGCCTATCCGCGGCCTTCTGTGTGGGCTGGCTGATTCGCGGTGAATCCGACAGTTTTGGCTTGACTGGGCTCGAGGGACTCTATAGCCATAGGGTGGCAGCACAGCCTGGCGTTCACCTATCAAGGGAGGAGCAAGATGTCGAGAGGTGCCCTGACCCGAGCCGGCTTCATCGCCCTCATCATCACCAGCGGGCTCCTGGCGGGGGCCGGCCCGGCCGCCGCCCAGATCGCCTGCACCGAGGCGGCCCTCCGGGCGGCGATCGACGGCGCCGCCGACGGCGCCACCATCACGCTCCCGGGCAACTGCATCATCACGCTGACCGGGGCGGCCGATGATGACAGCAACACCTCGGGCGACATCGACATCGCGGGCAACACGGCGGCGGCGACCCTGACGATCCAGGGAGCGGGCGTCGGCAGCACCATCATCGACGCCAACGGCGTGGACCGCGGGATCGACATCGGCGCCGGCAAGACCGTCACCATCAAGAGCCTCACCCTCCGCGGGGGGGATGCCACGCAGAACGCCGGCACCCAGGACGGGGGCGGCATCTTCTTCGGCGGTGACAGCCTGACCCTCCAGGACGTCGAGATCATCAACAACAAGGCCAACAACGGCGGCGGCCTCTTCGACTTCGGCGGCGCGATCACGCTGACCCGC
>DASYUM010000162.1:0-2608 GCA_036001225.1 Candidatus Methylomirabilota bacterium
GGGCATACATGATCGTCCGCATGGCCATCGCGGTGTCGATTTCCTGGGCGAGGCCGATGCCGACCGGGTTCCCGGCCTGCTTCTTGATCTTGGCTCCGGCCTGGCGGACGTCGTCCCAGGACGCCGGGCCGTGAGGCATCCCGACCTGGCCGAAGAGGTCCTGGCGGTAGTTGACCGGGTCGGGGGTGAACGATGGCGAGAAGGCGAAGTACTTCTTCGTCTTCGGGTTGAAGGTGCTCTTGACCGCCAGGTCGATCGGCTTGCCGAACTTCCGCTCGCACTCCTGGACCACGTCCTTCATGTCCACCGTCTGCTCTTCCAGCGAGGGCGGGGGCCAGTTGAACAGGAACAGGTCGTGCCCCTTCTGGGCCGAGATCTCGGCGGCGGCCCGAGCGCTGAGGCCAGCGATGCCGATGTTGTCGACGGTCACCTCGGTGTCGTTCTTCGCGCCCCACTCCTGGATGTACTTCTTGTTGAACCATTCGTCGTAGGCGGGGACGAAGTGGACCCACTGGAGGATCTTCAAGGTCTTCTTGGCCGCCTGGGCGCGCCCGGGGACGATGATGTTGGCCCCCAGCCCGGTCGCCAACGCTCCGGCGCCGGTCGCCTTGATGAAGTCACGCCGACTGACACCCTGTTTCGCCATAGGCCGCTCCTCCTTTGAAGGTGGGGACCGGGATGGGCTATGTGGATGTAACAGAAGTGTACGCCGGGGTCGGGGGCCCTTCAAGGGCGGCCCGGCGGTGGAAAGTAACGCGCTTCCCGCTTCTCGTCCCAGGCCTGGTTGGCTTCCCGGAGCTCCCACGACCGCATGCACTCCATCTGGGCCGCCACCACGTCCTCGATCATGGCCCGGGGATCGCCGTGGAAGGAGGCCTGGAGGAGCCGCTTGGTGTGAGCGGCGGCGGTGGGCGCGGCCTCCCGGCAGCGCTCGATCACCCGGGCCAGGGCGGTGTCGAACTCGGCGGCCGGGACGACCCAGTTCACCAGACCCATGGCGGCGGCCGCCGGGGCGGTGAGATTGTCGTTGAGTAGCGCCAGCTCCTTGGCCCGGCCGAGCCCCACCACACGGGCCAGTCGGAGCACGGCGCCGTCGGGGATGAGCCCGTGGCGGGTGGCGCCGAGGCCGAGCACGGCGTCGGCCGCGCACAGGCGCAGGTCGCAGGCCAGCGCGAGCTGGAGGCCCCCGCCCAGGCAGTAGCCGCGGATGGCCGCCACCACCAGCTTGGGCATGTCCTCCAGGCGGTTGAGGGCCCGGATCCAGTGGCGGAAGAACGGCTCCCCGACCTCGCCGGCCGACAGCGCGGTCCGGTCCATGCCCGAGGAGAATGCCCGGCCCTCGCCGGTGACGACGAGCACCCAGGCGTCGGCATCGCGCTCGGCCATGGCCGTCGCCTCATTCAGCTCCGCGGCCACCCGGGCGTCGAGCGCGTTGAGGACCCGGGGCCGGGTCAGCGTGATCCAGCCGGTCCCCTTCTCGGCGACATAGCGGACGTGGGCGCCGTCGAGCTGCATGGCGCCAGCATAACACCGGCCGGGAAGGGCCTTCGGCATCGGCTTTGCTGGCGGACGCGATTACCCATCCCAAGGAGGACACGATGCGACACCGCGTCTCCCTACACGGTTTGCTCGGCCTGACCCTGCTGGTCGCCCTGGCCCTGGTGGGCTCCGTTTCGCCGGCGGAGGCCGCCAAGGTCGATCTGAACACCGCCAGCGTGAAGGAGCTGGAGGCGCTGCCCGGGGTCGGCGAGGCCACCGCCCAGAAGATCGTGGCCGGCCGGCCCTACCGCTCGGTCGCCGATCTCGCCAAGGCCGGCGTCCCCGACGCCACCATCAAGAAGATCGAGCCGCTGGTGACCCTGAGCAAGCCGTCGGCTCCGATCGTCGCCGGCGCCAGCCGGCGCAAGGTCGATCTGAACAGCGCCTCCCGGAAGGAGCTGGAGGCGCTGCCGGGAGTCGGTCCCGCCACCGCGGAGAAGATCATCGCCAACCGGCCGTACACGGCGGTGGCCGACCTCAGCCGAGCCGGGGTGTCCACCGCCACGATCGAGAAGATCACCCCCCTGGTCACGGTGGAGAGCACGGCGCGTGATACCGGCACGCGAGTCGCGACGCCGCCCGCCCCGGAGCCGGCGTCCAAGTCGGCGCCGGCCGCCCGCAAGCCGCCGGCCCCCGGCATGGTGTGGGTCAACACCGCCAGCGGCATCTATCACCGCGAAGGTGATCCCTGGTACGGCAAGACGAAGGAAGGGAAGTACATGACGGAGGCGGAGGCGGTCAAGGCCGGCTACCGCGAGTCCAAGCAGAAAGTCGCCAAGCCGTAGCCGCCCGCTCGGCTGGCCGTCAGGCTGATGACGAGGGCGGACCCTTCCGGTGGCCGCCCGCGCCGGCGCCGTACCGGTTCGCGTAGACCCACGTGAATTCGGCGCCGAAGAACAGAATCTGCGCCGAGTAATACACCCAGACCAGGATGACCGCCAGCGAGCCGGCCGCACCGTACGGCGACCCGATACTGCCCTTCCCCAGATAGAGGCCGACCCCGAACTGGCCGATCGTGAACAGCAGCGACGTCACGGCCCCGCCGACCGCCGCGTGGCGCCACGCGACG
>DASYUM010000163.1:0-6655 GCA_036001225.1 Candidatus Methylomirabilota bacterium
CCTCGCCGCGACGGAAGCCGACATCGTCGGCTTGACGGGGATCATCTTCCGCCAGGGCGGCGCGCAGCCGGACCCGTCCGGCTTCCGGCCGGCCGACGTCGACGCGCGGGTCCGGCTGGTGCGGGCGGCCGCCGGCGACCGGTTCGCGCGCCTCGAGCTGAACGCGCTGGTGCAACGGGTCGTGGTGACCGACGAGCGCCGCTCGGCGGCCGCGGAGCTGGCGGGCCGCTGGCCGTCGCTCCGTCCCGAGGAGATGCTGGAGAGCCCCTATGTCCTCATCGGGACCGTGGACCAGCTCGTGGAAGCGCTGCAGGCGCGCCGGGAGCGCTGGGGCTTTTCCTACTACGTCGTCTTCGAGCCGTCCGTCGAGGCCTTCGCCCCCGTCGTCGCCCGCCTGACCGGCCGGTAGGCACCCGGGATCCCGACCGGTCCTATATATAATGTAGAGGCTCGACGGAGAGGCTCGGCGTTTCCCGACGCGAAGCGGGATCGTCGTGCGACAAGGGGGGGCCCGGCATGCGGCTTCGCCACGTCCGCCGCGTCGGCGCGCTGCTCATCCTCCTGCTCGCCGCCGGGCTGGCGGCCTCGCCCGTCTCCCGCGCCCAGCCGGTCGACCCGCCGGCAGTGATGCTGCCCGAGCCCCTGACCCGCGACGCGATCCGGGAGCTGGTGGCGCGCCTGAGTGACGCCGAGGTTCGCCGGCTCCTCCTGGCCCAGCTCGACCGAGCGGCGGCATCGTCGGCCCCTCACGCTGCGCCCGGCATGGCGCCCATGATGGGCGGCATGGAGACGGAGACTCACCGCCTGCGCGACGGACTGCGTGACCTCGGGGGGGCGGCGGGCAAGCTTCCCGAGGCGCTGCGGCAGGCGGTCGCTCCGCTCTCGGAGGATCGCCCCGGGGATCACTTCCGCCGCGCCGTCCTGCTTCTCGCCGCCATGCTGGCCGTCGGCTGGGGCGCCGAGCGCCTGATCGCACGCCTGGTCGCCCACGGGCGACAGCGCCTCGAGACCGGCCACGCCACCGGCCTGGCGGCGCAGGCGGGCCGGCTCCTGCTGCGGCTGGTGCTGGACCTGCTCGGCCTGCTCGCGTTCGGGTTCGGCGCCCTTCTCGTGCTCTTCATCCTCTACGAGGCGCACGGGCCGAGCCGGCAGCTCGTCATCGCCGGGCTGACCGCCACGCTGTTCGTGCGGCTGGTCGCGCTCCTGGCCCGCCTCCTGCTCGAGCCCGACGCCCCCGGGCTGCGTCTCCTGCCGTTCGGCGACGGGGCGGCCCGGCGACTCCGGGCCGGCGTGGTGTGGCTCGCCGCGATCTACGCGGTGGCCGACTTGGGGCTCCAGCTGCTGCACGCCTGGGGGCTTCCCGCGGACGTGGTGGGCCTGCTGGTGATCGGAGCCTCCGTCCTGTTCGTGGGCGTGTACCTCTCCATGGTCTGGCGGAACCGCGCCGACGTCGCCGTCCTGATCCGCGGCGCCGAGCCATCGAGCCATCTCCGCCGGCTGGTGGCGGAGCTGTGGCCGGTCCTCATGACGGCCTACGTGGTGCTCATCTTCTGCGCGCGAACTGCCGAGCAGCTCTCCGGGATGTCGCTCCGGAGCTACGCCGGGATCGGCAGCCTGCTGATCGTGATCGTCCTGCCCCTCGTCGACATGGTGCTCTGCCGGCTGCTGGCGGCCGCCGAAACGACGGGCCCCTACGGGCCCGTGCTTCGCCGCGGCATCCACATCGGCGTGACGGTCACGGGGCTCGTGGTCATGGCCCGGCTCTGGGGGCTCGACCTCTTCGATCTCACCACCCGGCGGATGGGCGGGCGCTTCTCGGAGGCGCTCCTCAGCATCGCCGTCACCCTGCTGGTCGCCTATCTGGCCTGGGAGCTCGTCAAGGCGGCCATCGACCGCCGGCTCGAGCGCGAGGCGGCCCCGGCGGCGACCGAGCCCGGCGAGGAGGGCGGTCGCGGCGCGTCCCGGCTGCGGACGATCCTGCCGCTCATGCGGGGATTCCTACTGGTCACGATCTCGGCGATGGCGTTGATGGTGATGCTGGCGTCGTTGGGCGTGAACATCGGGCCCCTGCTGGCCGGGGCGGGCGTGGTCGGGATCGCCGTCGGCTTCGGCGCCCAGACGCTGGTGCGGGACGTCGTGTCCGGCCTCTTCTTCCTGTTGGACGACGCCTTCCGCCTCGGAGAGTACATCGACGTCGGCGACGTCAAGGGCACGGTCGAGAAGATCGGGCTCCGCTCGATGCAGCTCCGGCACCACCGCGGCGCCCTGAACACCGTGCCGTACGGCGCGATCCGACGCCTGATCAACGAGAGCCGCGACTGGGTGATCGTGAGGCTCGAGTTCCGCCTCACCTACGACACCGACCTCACCAAGGTGAAGAAGATCCTCAAGCAGATCGGCCGGGAGCTCGCCGAGGATCCCGAGCTGGGGCCCGGCCTGCTCCAGCCCCTCAAGTCGCAGGGGGTCATGAGCACCGAGGACAGCGCGCTCGTCGTGCGGGCCAAGTTCATGGCCAAGCCGGATGACCGGCAGTACGTGATTCGCCGCGAGGCTTACAACCGGATCCTGAAGGCCTTCGCCGAACATGGGATCAAGTTCGCGCACCGGCAGGTGACCGTGTTCGTCCCTCCGGGGACGGGGGGGCCGTCGGCTGCGGTCGGAGGGGCCGCCGGGCTGGGCGAGCCGGCGCCGGACCTGGGCCGCTAGGGCGGGTCCGATTCGCATCGGCTAGCTTCGTCCTCGGTCGGTAGCCCGCCTCACCGCACGCGGGATGCGCCATAATGGTCCGTCCTCTCCTCGGCCGACCCGACTGGAGACCCCAGCAAGGAGAACAGGGCGATGACCACCACCGCTGCCGCGACCACCCGCACCGCGCATCCGCTGGACCCGCTCACCGCCGACGAGATCGACCGGGCGTGGGAGATCCTGCGGACCCAGCAGACGTTGAGCGCGCGGACCCGCGTCGTCTCGATCACCCTGCACGAGCCCCCCAAGGAGGTCGTGCTGGGGCACCGGTCGGGCGACGCCGGGGAGCGGGCCGCCTTCGTCGTGGTCATGGACAGCGCGGCGGCCCGGACCTACGAGGCGGTGGTCTCGCTGTCACGGAAGCAAGTCGTCTCCTGGGAGCATATTCCCGGGGTCCAGCCCGCCATCGTCTTCGACGAGTTCTTCGAGTGCGAGGCAGCCGTGCGCGCCGACCCGCGCTGGCAGGAGGCCATGCGCAAGCGGGGGGTGACCGACTTCAGCCTGGCCATGGTCGATCCGTGGTCGGCCGGCCACTTCGGCCTCCCCGACGAGGACGGGCGGCGGCTCTCCCGCACGCTGACCTGGATCCGACGCAGCCCGACCGACAACGGCTACGCCCGGCCGATCGCCAACCTGATCGCGGTGGTGGACCTGAACGCGATGAAGGTGCTGAGCGTCGAGGACTACGGGGTGGTCCCCCTGCCGCCCGAGGACGCCAACTATTCGCCCGACGTCGCCGGGACCCGGACCGACCTCAAGCCGATCGAGATCCGTCAGCCGGAGGGCCCCAGCTTCGAGCTCGACGGCCACGAGCTCGCCTGGCAGAAGTGGCGCATGCGCCTTTCGTTCACGCCCCGCGAGGGCCTCGTGCTCCACACCGTGACCTACCGCGATCAGGGGCGCGAGCGTCCGATCCTCTACCGGGCCTCGGTCGTCGACATGGTGGTCCCATACGGCGATCCTCGGCCGACCTATTTCCATCGCAACGCCTTCGACATCGGTGAGTACGGCATCGGGTACCTGGCCAACTCCCTCGAGAACGGGTGCGACTGCCTGGGCGAGATCCGCTATCTCGACGCGGTGGTCAACGACAGCCGGGGCGGCGCGCTCACGCTGCGGAACGCCATCTGCCTCCACGAGGAGGACTACGGCATCCTCTGGAAGCACCTGGACTGGCGGACCGGCTATACCGAGGTGCGGCGCTCGCGGCGGCTGGTGGTGTCGTTCATCGCGACCGTCGGCAACTACGAATACGGCTTCTACTGGTACTTCTACCAGGACGGGACCATCCAGCTCGAGGTGAAGCTGACCGGGATCGTCTCCAACGGGGCGGTCCGGCCCGGCGAGAAGCCGCGGTGGGGCGAGCTGGTGGCGCCTCAGGTGTACGGCCCCATCCACCAGCACTTCTTCAACGCGCGGCTCGACATGATGGTGGACGGGCTCGCCAACTCCGTCTACGAGGTCGACACCGTGGCCGACGCCCCCGGTCCCGAGAACCCGCACCACAACGCCTTTCACACCGAGGCCACCCTGCTGGGCTCCGAGCTGGAGGCGCAGCGCATCATCGATCCGCTGGCCGGCCGCTTCTGGAAGGTCGTCAACCCGTCGGTCCGGAACCGCCTGGGGGAGCCCGTCGGCTACAAGCTCGTCCCCGGGGAGAACGTCCTGCCCTTCGCGGGATCGGCGGCGTCGGTGATCCGGCGGGCCGGCTTCACGACCCGGCACCTGTGGGTCACCCGCTTCGATCCCCGCGAGCGGTACGCTGCCGGCGACTATCCCAACCAGCATCCGGGCGGGGCCGGCCTGCCCAGCTACGCCCAGGACGACGCGTCTCTCGAGAACACCGACGTGGTGGTGTGGTACACCTTCGGCGCCCATCACGTCGTGCGGCCGGAGGACTGGCCGGTGATGCCCGTCGCCTACATCGGCTTCGCGCTCAAGCCGGTCGGCTTCTTCGACAAGAACCCCGCCCTCGACGTCCCGCGGCCAACCCCGCCCGCGACGTGCGGGCATGCCGGCCCGAGCGGCCACGGCGACTGAGGAGCGTCCTCATGGCCGACATCGTGCGGGAGACGGGCCGGCGATGCAGTAACTGGGGGAAGTGGGGGCCGGAGGACGAGCTGGGGACGCTGAACTACATCACGCCCGAGCTGGTCGTCCGGGCCACGGGCCTGGCCAAGCGCGGCGCCGTGTTCTCGCTCGCCATCCCATTCGACAACACGGGTCCCCAGATCAACCAGCCGCGCCGCTTCAATCCGATCCACCGCATGATCCTGACCGGCCCCGACTTCACCACCGGCGCCGTCACGCGGCCGGGCGGCGTCGGCTTCGCCGACGACATGGTGATCATGCCGCTCCAGTGCGCGACCCAGTGGGACGCGTTGAGCCACTGCTTCCTCGATGGCAAGCTCTACAACGGCTACGACGCCAACCTGGTGTCGAGCGCGGGCGCCAAGAAGAACGGCATCGAAAAGATGGCCCGGCAGATCGTCGCCCGGGGGGTCCTGCTCGACGTGCCGCGCGTCAAGGGCGCGGAGTGGCTCGAGCCGGGCTACGCGATCACCGTGGACGATCTGGAGGCGGCGGCCAAGGCTCACGGCGTTCCGGTGGGCACTGGCGATGCGCTGCTCGTCCGCACCGGGCAGTTGGCGATGTGCCGCGCGCGCCGCGGCTGGGGCGACTACGCCGGCGGCGACGCTCCCGGCCTCGCCTTCCACACCGGCGGCTGGCTCCACGAGCGGCAGGTGGCCGCGGTGGCGACCGATACCTGGGGGATGGAGGTCCGCCCCAACGAGATTCCCGACACTTACCAGCCGCTCCACCAGGTCCTCATCCCGCACATGGGCATGCTGGTGGGCGAGATCTTCGCGCTCGACGAGCTGGCCGCCGACTGCGCGCGCGATCGCGTCTACGAGTTCCTCTTCGTGGCGCCGCCCTTGCCGATCACCGGCGCCGTCGGCACGCCGGTGAACCCGCTCGCGATCAAGTGAGGATGCCGAGGCGCGCCGGGCTCCTCGCGGCCGGACTCTGGCTGCTCGCGGCGACCGCGGCCGCCCAGGACGCGCCCAACGGGGTCCTGCTCGTGGCCCGGCCCGACCTGCCCGATCCCAACTTCCGGGAGACGGTGGTGCTGGCGACCCGCCACGCCGGCGGCGGGACGGTCGGCGTCATCCTGAACCGGCCCACGCCGCGGCTCGCCCGCCAGGTGTTCCCGGATTCCGAAGCGCTCCGGGGCCGGCCGGACCGGCTCTTCGCCGGCGGGCCCGTCTCGCCGCGGGCGCTCGTCGCCGTGTTCCGGTCGAAGGAGCGTCCGGCCGACGCCCTGCGGGTGCTGGCCGACGTCTACCTGAGTTTCGACGCGCCCTTCCTGGACGGGCTGCTCCGGAGGCCCGACGTCCCCCGCGAGCTGCGGCTCTACGCGGGATACGCCGGTTGGGCGCCGGGGCAACTCGAGCGGGAGATCGGCCGCCACGACTGGTACCTCCTCGAGCCCGACGTCGACGCGATCTTCCGCGCCGACCCGGAGACCCTCTGGCGCGAGATGCTCCGCCGCGCGTCGTCCCGCTCGGTGCGAGCCCGGCCCGCCGCGCACCCTCGCCCGCCGCTGACCAAGCCCGCATCCCACCAGTCCCCTTGACACCTCGGATGCCCCGGCCTACTGTCCGGGCACATGTTCCCCCTGAAGGTGTCTCCTGCCGCCCACGGGGGTGCCGGGGCAGGGGTGAAGCTTGCTCGCTGGTCGCTCGCCTGCTACCGCTTGGGCTACGAACGCGAGGTCCGCTGGGCGGACGGCGTCGAGGACGGCGGCGTGTTCGCGCTGCTGCGGCTGGAGTCCTCCGACGGCGCCGTGGGCATCGCCGAAGCCACGATCAAGCCGACCTGGTCAGGGGTCTCGGCCCGCTCGCTGGCG
>DASYUM010000164.1:0-27347 GCA_036001225.1 Candidatus Methylomirabilota bacterium
GACGGCCTGCGGGATACCCTCGATCCGCGCCTGCGGGTGCAGGGGTGAAAGGAGAACAGCGTCCATGAAGCTCTTCGACCTCACCGGCCGCGTGGCGATCGTGACGGGCGGCAACGGCGGGATCGGCCTCGGCATGGCCCGCGGCCTCGCCCAGGCGGGGGCGGCGGTGGTCCTGGCCGCCCGCGACGCCGCCAAGAGCGAGGCCGCGGTCAAGGAGCTCCAGGCCCTCGGCGCCAAGGCAGCCGCGGTGGCGGGGGACGTCCGCCGGGAGACGGCCTGCCGGGCGATGGTCCAGGCCGCGCTCGAGCGGTTCGGCCGGCTCGACATCCTGGTCAACAACGCCGGGACCAACATCCGCAAGCAGCCCCAGGAGTACTCGCTGGAGGAGTGGCAGACCGTCCTCGAGACCAACCTCACCAGCGCCTTCCTGTGCTGCCAGGCCGCCTATCCGGCCATGGTCCGAGCCGGCGGGGGGAAGATCATCAACATCGGCTCGATGATGTCCATCTTCGGCGCCTCGTTCACGGCGCCCTACGCGGCGAGCAAGGGCGGGATGGTCCAGCTGACCCGGGCGCTGGCCACGGCCTGGGCCAAGGACAACATCCAGGTCAACGCCGTCCTGCCGGGCTGGATCGACACCGACCTCACCCGCAAGGCCCGCGAGCAGGTGGCCGGCCTCCACGAGCGGGTGCTGGCCCGCACCCCGGCCGGCCGGTGGGGCACTCCCGACGACCACGCCGGCATCGCCGTGTTCCTGGCCAGTCCGGCCTCCGACTTCGTGACCGGGACCGCGATCCCCGTGGACGGCGGTTATTCCGTCCAAGGGTAGTGCGGGGCCAATTGACTTCGGCCCCGCACCTGAGAGCTGGCGGGCTCGGCGCGGCCGTCCTCCTCCTCGCGCTCGGTTCGCCCTCGGCGGCGCAAACGCCGGAGGCCGAGCAGCAGGCCGCCGCCATGACGCGGACCGTTCTCGATCAGCTGGCCGCCTTCCGGCGGGGAGACTGGACAGGCGCCTACCGCTTCGCCTCGGCGGGGATCCAGGCCCGCTTCAGCCTCGAGGCCTTTCGGGAGATGGTGACGGGTGGCTACGCGCCCATCGCCGACTCCGCTCGGGCGACCGTCCTCGGCACGACGAGCGTCGATCCCGAGCACGGGTACGTGGAGATCCGCGTCGAGGGCCGGGACGGCGAGACCATCGACGCGCTCTACGAGCTGGTCCGGGAGCAGGGGACCTGGAAGATCGACGGCGTCCTCGCCGGGCCGGCCGAGCGCGGCGAGATCGCCGACGGCGGGCCGGCCGCGGCGCCCGGGCGGTCGAGGCGCTTGACAGCCGCTGCGGCCGGCCGGTAGGGTGCCGGCATCCACCGACGATCCGACTCTGCGAGGTGCGTGATGCCGATCAAGCCGAGCTGGCAAGGGCGCTTCTACGAGGACTTCGCGGTCGGCGACGTGTACCGCCACCGCCTCGGCCGCACGATCTCGGAGACCGACAACACCTGGTTCACCCTGCTGACCTGCAACACCAATCCCTCGCACTTCAACGTCGAGTACGCCAAGCGCATGGAGTTCGGGAAGCTCCTGGTCAACAGCGCGTTCACCCTGGCCCTCGTCGCCGGGCTCAGCGTGAGCGACCTCAGCGAGAACGCGGTGGCCAACCTCGGCTGGGGCGAGATCACACTGCCTCACCCCGTCTACGTGGGAGACACGCTCTACGCGGAGTCGGAGGTGCTGGAGATCCGGGAGTCGCGCTCCCGCCCCTACGCGGGGATCGTCAAGGTGCGGACCCGGGGCGTCAACCAGCAGGGGGTGGTGGTGATCGAGTACACGCGCACCTTCATGGTCTACAAGCGAGACGCGGCGCCGGTGCGCGATCTGTTCCCGGTGCCGGCCGAGCGCCGCCCCGCCTCCGGCTCGTGAGCTGACCCCCGGCGAGTCGGCGCCGAGGCCTCGGACCGTCGGTTTCAGCCTGCGTTCATTACGGCAAAGGACGCAGCACGTTCTGCAGCGCGTGCTCGGCTACGCGCCGGCCGAGGTCGTAGCCGTCCTCGTCCGTCGTCCGGTAATGGATGCCCGCCCACACCCGGGCGTCGATCACCTCTTTGCCGAGCTGAGAGAAGCTCTGGTAGGTGCGGGTCAGCTTCATGGCCGGAAAAGTCAGGGTGAAGCTGTTGTTGTCGCCGAACATCTCCTGGAGGACACGCTCGGTCGCCCCCGCGTAGCAGGTATGCCCCGATGGATACTCGGGGTGGGCCGGCGTCACCAGCAACGGCTCCCAGTTCGGATCGGCGACGAGAGCCGGGTTGCCCGTGCTGGCGGCGTTCCGGATCGCGGTAACCGGCCGCCAGTAATGCAGGCGGTATTTGGCTTCCCAGCAGGCAATGTACGCATCCGCTCCCGCCATGTTGAGCAGCGCGAAGATCCGCGCGTTTTCCGCGATGCTGCTCCCCTTCTTCGCCGCCACCTGGCGGGCGGCCGAATTGTCGGTGACGATGCCGGAGATCATCCAGAACCGCGCGATCTCGGTCTGCTCCTTGGCCCGCGCGGTGCTGTTCTTCGCGCCCATGAGCTTGACCTCGGCGAAGTCGCGCGCAAACTCCGGGCTGTCGTACGGGCTCGGTCCCTTCACCGCGAACTGGTTGGCCGCCTTGAGCGTGAACGGTTGCACGCTAGCCCAATGCGGCATGATGGGCGCCGCGTTCACGGGTGGCGTCGCCTGGTACATCCCCGTGCCCTGGCGGTACGTGTAGGTGACGCTCGCGCTCGCGCCGTCATTCGCTCGCCGGGTGAGGATGGTCTCGGCGGCTTCCTTCCCGACGGCGATGCCGTTCGACTTGCCCGGTCCGTCGGGGATCCCCGCCAGCGAGGCCTCCAGCGCGGCGTCGAATATGGGGATCTGGGGCCAGAACAACCGGGTCAGCACGGTATAGGCGGCGACGGCGGCTGCGGCCTCGCGGGAGGCGCCGGTCGGCGCCTTGATGTCGGCGGCATAGGGGGCATGGCGGCGCTCGATGCTGTTGACCGCCTCGTAGACTGCGGCATGGACGACCGCCATGGCGCGGCTTTGCAACAGCCCCGGAAGCCCGGCCGCCACCGTCGCCGCGACACCCGTCTCGTTCCAGTCCGTGACGACATCGGCCCACGCCGCGGGCGACACCGCCGACACAATCAACAGCAACGCAGCGACGATGCCTTTGACGTGACGTGACTCGTTCATCGTCTCCCTCCCTCGGGTAAGGGTTGGTCACCAGGTCGCCGCCGCCAGCCGGCAGCTCGTCGCGGATCAATGCCGACTCCTCGGCGGAATGAAGCACCTTCTCGGGCGGCCCGTCAAGCCTGGTCGAGCTGCCTCCGGCTGGCGCCGGTCACACCTTGAACGTGCTGCGCACCTCGGGCGGGAACAGCTCCTCGACGCCGAGCGGCCGGTGGCAGACGCCCTGCTCGTGGGCGTAGCCGAGGAAGGCTTCCAGCGTCCGCCGATTGGGCTCGATCCCGTACGGCCAGAAGTCCTCCCCGAACAGCTCCCGGGCCCGGGCTGCGTGGTCGGCGATCCAGGGGACGGGGAAGCGGGCGGCTGCGATCTCCAGCGCCCGGGCCTGGCTCCGCCGCTTGGCCTCGTCGAAGGCTCGGTAGAGGTTCATGGCCACCCACCGGTGGCGCTCGAAGACGTCGCGACGGATGGCCACCGTGTGCATGATCGGGAAGATCCCGGTGTCGCGCCAGTAGGCTTCCTCGACCCGCATGCTGTCGGGGAAGAGGCGGACCACGTCGGGATGGCGCCGCTCGACGCTGGCCGGGGCGCGGGCGCTCATGACCGCGTCCAGCTCGCCGGCCAGCAGCATTCCGTCGAGGGTGCGGTCGGCGACGCGGGTCAGCCGCACCCCGGGCGGGAGCTTCAGCTCGACCTTTTCCGCGCGGCCGGCCTGGTTGACGCCGGCCTGGTACCATTCCACGTCTTCGAGACGGAGGCCGTACTGGTGGACGAGGAGGCCACGCGCGTAGATCATCGCGGTCTGGGCCCACTCGGGCACCCCGACCCGCCGCCCGGCCAGGTCGGCCGGCTCCCGCACCGGCCCGTCCCGCCGGACGTAGATCGCCGAGTGGCGGAAGACCCGCGAGGGGAAGACCGGGATGGCCGTGAGCGAGGGGTCGTCCTGGGAGCGCAGCGCCGCGTACTTTCCCATGGACATCTCGGAGACGTCCCATTCCCGGAAGGCCGTGAACCGGTGGAAGATCTCCTCGATCGAGAGGTTCAGACAGGTGAGGGCGATGCCCTCGGGCCGGACGGCGCCCGAGGTGAGATCGCGGACGTGATCGTAGTCGCTGATGGCCAGCGTGAGATGGACGCGCCGCACCGGCCGCCATTATACCGCGCGGCGCGGCGCCGGCCGGGCCGCCCGCGCATTGACAGGCGGGAGGCCGATCCTTACAGTCCTAACCGTCGTCGGCCAGGAGGTGCGCCGTTGAGCCCGAGCGAGTCGTCCTTTCTCGTCGAAGACCTGGTGGCCGCCAACCGGATCCTCGCCCACCTGGGCGTGGTCGACGGCTACGGGCACGTCAGCGTGCGCCACGATCGGGATCCCGAGCGGTACCTGCTGTCGCGGGCGCGGGCGCCCGAGCTGGTGGGCGCGGAGGACCTCGTCGAGCACGACCTGGAGAGCCGGCCGCGGGGCCCCGAGTCCCGCCCGCTCTACACCGAGCGCTTCATCCACGGCGAGATCTACCGGGCCCGTGCCGACGTGCGCGCCGTCGTGCACCACCACGCCCCCTCCGTCATCCCGTTCGGCGTGTGCTCGGTGCCGCTCCGGCCGCTCTACCACATGAGCGCGTTCATCGGCGGTGGCATCCCGGTCTTCGAGATCCGCGATGCCGGCCGGCCGACCGACATGCTGGTCCGCACGCCGGAGCAGGCCCGGGCGCTGGCCGCCACGCTGAGCGGGGGCGCGGCAGCGCTCATGCGCGGGCACGGCGCGGTGGTGGTCGGCGTCTCGCTTTCCCAGGCGGTCGGCCGCTCGGTCTACCTCGAGCTGAACGCGCGGCTCCAGCTCCAGGCGATGCAGCTCGGCGGCGCCATCACGTACCTGGACGCCGAGGAGGCGCGGCGGGCGACGGAAACCCTCGGCGGCTACGAGCGGGCGTGGGAGCTGTGGAAGCGGAAGGCCCTGTCGGAACCTCGGGAAGGATGGAGATGAGCCCCGCCGGTTCGCGACTTGGGGTCTCCAGGGGTCAGCCCGTCCACGGGCGCGAGCCGAAGCGCTCCGAGCGCGGGCTTCGCCCGCGCAACTGTCGGAGGGGGGCGGAGCCCCCCTCCGAAGAACAAGCGGGCGTGGGAGCTGTGGAAGCGGAAGGCCCTAGAAAGGAGCGGTCCGTGAGACGTTTTGCCGTCGTCGCCACCCTCGTCACAGCGCTCGGGCTCGTCGCGTGGGACGTCCGTTCCGCCGAGCCGCCGTTGATCCGCTTCGGCCACGGCTTCGCTGCCGAGGAGCAGGTCTGGCTCATGGTCGCCCGCCCCGACCTCACCCCCAATCAGGGGACGAAGTACCGGCTCAAGTTCATTCCGTTCCAGGGCAACCCCGAGCGCATCCAGGCCTACCTGGGCGGCGAGCTGGACGGCGGCACCATCCCCGGCCTGGCCGCCATCTTCTCGCGGGCTCAGGGGGTGGACCTGAAGGTGGTGGCCGGCATCTCGCAGGAAGCGGCCGGCAAGGAGTGGTTCAGCACCACCTACATGGTCAAGGAGGACGGGCCGATCAAGAGCGTCAAGGACCTCAAGGGCGGCACGATCGGCGTGGTGGGGATCAAGAGCGCCACCGACCTCTGGGCCCGGGCGGCCGTGCTGGCCGCCGGTCTCACCCCCGACCGGGACGTGAAGGTGGTGCCGATCCCGTTCCCGGCCGTGGGCGCCGCCGTCCGGTCGGACAAGGTGACGGCCGGCGTCTTCGTCGAGCCGTTTTACTCGGCCGAGAAGGCCAAGGGCGGCCTGCGGCCGCTGTTCACCGCGGTGGACGCGGTCGGCTACGATCACGAGCTGCTCGACGTCTGGTTCGGCGAGAAGTTCCTCAAGGCCCAGCCGGACCTCGTCCGGGCGTTCCTCGCCGACTACGTCGCCGTCACTCGCCACTACCTCGCCCACACCGCCGAGGCCAAGCGCGACCTCCACAAGGCCGGCTTCGTCAGGACGCCGCTCGAGCTCTATCTGAAGAACGCCGACTGGAAGCGCGATCCGACCGCCCGGGTGGACGTGGCCAGCCTCAAGAAGCTGACCGGGCTCATGCAGGAGAGGCTCGGCTGGCTGGACAAGCCGGTCAACGTGGACGAGCTGGTGGACCTCGGCTACCTGCCGCGGTAGCGCTCCGGGTGGCGAGCGCGGCCCTCGCGCTGGAGGTCGTGGGTCTCCGGAAGACCTACGTCAAGGACGGGCGACCGCTCCCGGTCCTCGACGTGGAGCGCTTCGCGGCCGGCGACGGCGAGTTCGTGACGATGGTGGGGCCGAGCGGCTGCGGGAAGACGACCTTCCTCCACATCGTGGGCGGCTTCATCCCCGCCGACGCGGGGAGCATCCGCGTCCACGGCCGGGCGGTGGACGGGCCCGGCCCCGACCGCGGCATGATGTTCCAGGAGTTCGCCCTCTTCCCCTGGCGGACGGTGGCCGAGAACGTGGCGTGGGGGCTGGAAGCCCAGGGCGTGCCGCGGGCCGAGCGCGAGGCGATCGTCAGCCGGTACCTCGCGCTGATGGACCTCGGCGAGTTCCGCCACCACCTGCCGGCCGAGATCTCGGGCGGGATGAAGCAGCGGGTGGCGCTGGCCCGGGTGCTGGCCTTCGACCCGCAGGTCCTCCTGATGGACGAGCCGTTCGGGGCGCTCGACGCCCAGACCCGGGAGGTGATGCAGGAGGAGCTGACCCGGCTCTGGGAGCGAACCCGGAAGACCATCGTCTTCGTGACCCACGACATTGACGAGGCGGTCTTCCTGGGCGACCGCGTGGTGGTGCTGACCGCGCGGCCGGCCCGGATCAAGCAGGAGGTGCCGATCGGGCTCCCCCGGCCCCGGGACCTCACGGTCAAGAAATCCGTGGCCTGCCTCGAGTACCGCAACCACGTCTGGGACCTGATCCGGAGCGAGGCGGCGAGCCAGGCCTGACGGCCGGCCGCGGCCGGCCTCCTCACCGGGCCGGGTCGGTCCGGCGGTCGGCGTAGAGCTCGATGCTGCGCGCGATGATCCGGCACGCCTCGGCCGGTCCCAGGAACCGCTCGACCTGCACCTGCTTCTCCTCCAGGGTCTTGTAGTCCTGGAAGAACCGCTTGACCATCTGGAGCCGGTGCTCGGGCAGCGCGACGAGGTCCCGGTACTCGCGATACTCGGGGTCGTCGGCGTGGACGGCGATGATCTTGTCGTCCTCCCGGGCCTGATCGACCATTTGCAGCGCGCCGATGGCCCGGGCGCGCATGATGCAGAGGGGTACCACGGCCGCCTGCCCGAGGACGATCACGTCCAGCGGGTCGCCGTCGTCGCAGAGCGTCCGGGGCAGGAAGCCGTAGTTGGCCGGGTAGTGGACGGCGCTGTAGAGGACGCGATCGACCCGGAGGAGGCCGGTGGCCTTGTCGAGCTCGTACTTGACCGTCGAGCCGGCGGGAATCTCGATCACGCAGTCGAACACCTCGGGAGTGCCCGGCCCCAACTCGACGTCGTGCCAGGGGTGCATGGCGTCGGTTGTAGCACGCTTCCGGCGGCGCGGCGACCCTCGACCTCGGGACGCCGGCGGGGTCCGCGTCCGGGCCTCGGCCGTCGCGCTCCTTCTCGTCATCCCGGCGGTATCGGGGTGCGTGAGGCCCGTGGGCGGGCCGTACCCTCCGCCCCCGGGCGAGCCGTCGATGCCCATCTACCTCGCCCGGCACGGCTGGCACGTCGGCATCATCGTGCGGCGGGCCGACGGCCGGCCGCCCACCCGGCCGGAGAGCGCCGAGCTGTCCGATGCCTGCTACGTCGGAGAGGCGCCGACGCCCTTCCGCGGCGCCTCCAAGGGGATCGCCCGCCCTGCATCGCTCTCGCTGAGGCTCGGTGACATGCGTGCCTGACGGCCCCGGCAACTGTCCTCATTTGGCCTCGCGTCTGGCGCCCGACTGGCGTACTGTAGAGGCCTCAGGACACGCCGTCCGACGGTGAACCCCAGTTGGGCGTCGGCCATCGCCGGGCCCCGTGCCGCACGGAAGAAACCTCGCCTTGCCGGAAATGGGGCCCCCCATGGCCACGCCGCCTTCGATCTGCCCAATTTGCCTCCAGCCGATCTTGTTCGCGTACGTCATCCTGAAGCGCGGAGAGATGGCGCACCCGAAATGTCAGAATCTTCTGAGCTCGCGCGTAGCTCGCCGTAACCCGTAAGCTTCGTGATGGCTGCCGTGCCTGCCCGCCGGCCGAACCCAATGCCCCATCGCTCCGTCAATGCCTGGCCTCGGAGAATTCGCCACGTTCTCTGCCTGAACTGCGACCGGGCTTTCGAGAGCGACTCCAAGGCCCAGCGCCTCTGCAAGGCGTGTCGGTCCGGGCCAAAGACCGGCTTCCGATTCTGAGTGAGGATCCACGCGCCGCTCCGCGCGCGTCCTCGTTGAGCCGACCAAGCGGTGGGATGTGGTCTTCGCCCTGTACGGCTTATCCGTCGATGGGAAGTGCAGTGGCGGAGACGACCGCCATGTGAGGTGAAGGATGCTCGGACCGAGATCCCTCGTGCTCGCGATCCTGATGGCGGCCGTTCTCGCGGGCCCAACTCCGCGTGCATTCGCTGGGGCCCGCACGAGTTCCCACCCCGTGACGTCGCGGCCTATCTGGAGTGCGTCCGAGGCGGTGCACGGCGCCGCCGTGCTCCGGGCCACGTTTCGGGAGGAGCGGACACCGTCGTGAAGAGGAAATCACCGACGGCGCGTGGAGGGGCTCGAGGGACGCCACCCCGCCCGGGAGAGAGCGAGTTGACGGGACATCGGCGTCCGGAGGGAGTGTAGCTGAGGGCCGGGATGCTGCGTGACGGTCGCCACCCCGCTGACGATCCCGCCAGCAGAACGGCGCTCCCCCTGCGGGGGGTCCGGGGGGGCGTGGGGTGGAGGAGACCGGCGCGGCTTCGCCCGGACCGGAGGTGTGTCCAATGGCCATTGTGACGATCTCACACGAAATGGGGTCGGGCGGCTCCGTCATCGGCACGGCGCTCGCTGAACGGCTCGAGTACCGCTATGTGGATCAGGACATGATCTCGCAGGCGGCGCGGCGGTACGGGTGCCTCGAGGAGAGACTGACCCAGCTCGACGAGACCAAGCCCTCGTTCTTCAAGCGGTTCGACGTGGAGACCCGTCATTACATCACGGTCCTCCAGTCGGCCGTGCTGGATGTGGCCGAGCAGGCCAATGCCGTGATTATGGGCCGGAGCGGGCAGGTCCTCCTCCAGGGGATCGCCCATGTGCTGCGCGTCTTCGTGCGAGCGCCCTTCGATGTGCGGGTCCGGCGGGTAATGAAGAAGATGGCGGACCAAGGGGAGAGCGTGGACGCCCGGGCGGCGGCCGAGCTCGTGCGGCGGACCGACCAGGAGAAGTACGGCCGGATGCGCTATCTCTTCGACGTGAATTGGAGCGACCCGGCGCTCTACGATCTCGTGATCAACACCGAGAAGCTGTCGTTCGAGGCGGGGGTCGACCTGATCCTCGGGGTCCTGCGCCGGCCGGAGCTGGCCGAGACTGAGGTATCGCGCCAGGCGGTGCGTGACCGGGCCCTGGCCTCTCGCGTGCGAGCCGCCCTCGCGGCCCACCTGGAGACGCGCAAATACCGGATCACCGTGGAGGCGGAGCGCGGGGTCATCCGACTTGAGGGTACGGCCGCCCTGGAGAAGGCGGCCGAAGTGGTGCGGTCGGTGCTAGGGGTCGCCGACGTCAGGATGCAGCTCTTGGAGGTGCCGCCGATTCCACCATTTGTGGCCTGAGCAGCCCGGTATCCCGACAGCCCGGAGGCCGGAAGGCACGGAGCTGAACGCGGAGACCACGCGAGGTCGGCGGAGATGGAAGCGGAGATTGGCCATGCGGTTGGCACAATCTGGCGGTATCTTGCTCGGCACGGCGAGGCGTCCCTGACTTCAAAGGTGCGGCGTCCCTGGCAGCAGGCGTCGTCCTGAGCTGGCTCCTTGGTGGAGCGGCACCAACGGGGGATCTGTATTGACGTCCAGTTGCCTGATCCGCCGGTCGACTTCGTAGCCATCTGATCATCGTCACCGCGCTCGGCGAGCCGGGGGCGATGAGAGGCGGGTCAGTAGTACGACTCCAGCCGCTCCCAGAAGACCAGCCGGTCGCGCAGCCATCCCAGGAGCCGGTCGAGGACGAGGCCGAGCAGGGCGATCACGACCACCGCGGCCAGCATCCGGTCGGTCTGGAGCGACGACAGCGAGTAGATGACCAGGTAGCCGAGCCCGTCGGCGGAGCTGATCATCTCGGTGATCACGACCACGATGAGCGCGATCGGGAGCGCCACCCGGAACCCCGCGAAGACGTAGGGGGCGGCCGCCGGCACCACGACGCGCCACAAGATGCGGCGACGGGAGGCGCCCATGTTCAGAGCGGACCAGACCAGGACCCGGTTGACGGCCCGCGCGCCGGCGGCGGCGTTGATCACCACCGGGTAGAGGCACTCCAGGAACACCAGCAGCACCTTGGAGAGGCTCCCGATCCCGAACAGGAAGATGAAGATCGGGAGCAGCGCGATCTTGGGGATCGGGTAGGTGCCCGACAGGAAGGGGTCGAGGAGACGCCCCAGCCAGGGCCAGCGGCCCATCGCCACCCCGATCGCGACCCCCACCACCGCGGCCAGCGCGAAGCCGCCGAGCGCCCGGTAGAGGGAGAGCCCGACGTCCTGGAGCGCGTCCGGCCGGACGACCAGCCAGGCGAGCTCGCGCCCGATCCGCGCCAGCGACGGGAAGATGATCGGGCTCAGGAGGCCGCTGCGGGCGATCAGCTCCCAGCCGATGAGCCCGGCCGCCGGCAGCGCCACCCGCCGGAGCCCGGCCACCGCGCGCGTCCACCCTAGCCGCGCCATCATCCAGTGTCCTGCCAGGCCAGGACCCGCCGCCGCATCGCGCGGAGCAGGCGGTCACTCGCGTAGCCGAGCCCGGCGATGGCCACGATGGCGACGTACATGAGGTCGAAGCGGAGGCTCGACTCCGCCTGCCGGATGAGGAAGCCGAGCCCCGAGCGCGCGGCGATCATCTCGGTGGAGAAGAGGAGGATGAACGACAGCGCCAGAGACACCCGGAGGCCGGCGAAGATCAAGGGCAGCGCGCCGGGCACCACCACCCGCCAGAAGATCCGCGGGCGCCGGGCGCCCATGTTGAGCGCCGACCAGACCAGGATGGCCGGGGTCGCCCGCGCGCCGGAGTAGGCGTTGATGAAGGTCGGGTAGAAGCAGGCCAGCGCGATGATGAGCACCTTGCTGGTGTCCCCGATGCCGAACCAGAGCATGAAGAGCGGCAGCATGACGATCTTGGGGACGGGGTAGGTGAGGAACACCACCGGGCTCAGCATCTGGTCGAGGCCCCGGGCGACCCCGGCCAGCAGGCCGAGCCCGATGCCGAGCGATGAGCCGAGCAGGAAGCCGGGCAGCGAGCGGCCCAGGCTCGCCGCGATGTGCGGCCACAGCTCTCCCGAGGCGAGGGCGGCGGCGAAGTGGCGCGCCACCTCGGCCGGCCCCAGGATGAAGTCGGGGGCCCCGGCCAGCCCGACGAGCTGCCAGAGCCCGAGGGCTCCCAGGACGGCGCCGATCCCGGCCAGGCGGTGGGGCGACATGGGGCGGTTGATCGCGGGGGCATCGTAGCAATCGGCGCCGCGGCCCGGCAAGCGTGCCTGCGTTGACAGGGTTGGACGGTCCACCGTAGAGTCCGGTCGTGAGCCCGCCGACGCCCCCGATGGCCTGGGGCAGCGACGCCGTCGCCGAGCTGCTCCGCCGCCTCGACCTCGAGTACGTGGCCCTGAACCCGGGGGCCAGCTACCGCGGGCTCCACGACAGCCTCGTCAACTACCTCGGCAACCAGGCGCCCCGCATCCTGGTCGCCCTCCACGAGGAGCACGCGGTGGCCATCGCCCACGGCTACGCCAAGGTCGCCGGGCGGCCGATGGCGGCGGTCGTCCACTCCAACGTCGGCCTCATGCACGCGACCATGGCGATCTTCAACGCCTGGTGCGACCGGGTGCCGGTCCTGGTCCTCGGCGCCACCGGGCCCGTGGACGCGGCACGCCGCCGTCCCTGGATCGACTGGATCCACACTGCCCAGGACCAGGGGGCGCTGGTCCGCCACTACACGAAGTGGGACGCCCAGCCGGGCTCGGTGCCGGCGGCCCTCGAGGCGCTCTTGCGCGCCCACCTCCTGGCCCGCACGGCGCCCGCGGGCCCGGTCTACGTCTGCCTGGACGCGGCGCTCCAGGAAGCGCCGCTCGCCGAGCCGGTCGACGTGCCCGACCCGGCCCGGTTCCAGCCGGGGCCGCCGCCGGCGCCGGCGCCGGATGCGCTCCGGGCCGCCGCCGACCTGCTCGCCGGGGCGCGGCGCGCGCTGATCCTGGCCGGGCGCGTGTCGCGGGACCCGGCCGCGTGGGCGTCCCGAGTGGCACTGGCCGAGACCCTCGGGGCCCGCGTCGTCACCGATCTCAAGGTGGGGGCGGCCTTCCCCACCCGGCATCCGCTCCACGCCGCTGCGCCCGCCTACTTCCTCGGCGAAGCGGCGCGAGCCCTCGCGCGTGACGCCGACGTCGTCCTGAGCCTGGACTGGGTGGATCTGGCGGGGACGCTCCGGCTGGTCTGGGAGGCCGCGCCGGTCACCGCCACCGTGATCCACTGCTCGGTCGACGCCTACGTCCACAACGGCTGGAGCATGGACCACCAGGGACTGCCGCCGGTGGACCTGCCGATCCTGGCCGCGCCCGACGTGGTGGTGGCGGCGCTCCTGCCGCTGGTCCGGGAAGAGAGCCGCCGGCGGGATGTCCCCGGCGCGCCGGCGCCGGCGCCGTCGCGCGCGAGTGACGCGCGGGCGATCGGCTTGCGGGACCTGGCCGCGGGCCTGCGCGACGCGACGGCGGACCGCCCGACCTGCCTGATCCGCCTGCCGCTCGGCTGGCCGGGCGACGTCTGCGACTTTCGCGGCCCCCTCGATTACCTCGGCAGCGACGGCGGGGGCGGCATCGGCTCCGGTCCTGGCATGGCGGTGGGGGCGGCGCTGGCGCTCCGCGGCTCGGGGCGGCTGCCCGTCGCCATCCTGGGCGACGGCGACTACCTGATGGGCGTGACCGCGCTGTGGACCGCGGCGCATGCGCGGATCCCGCTGCTGGTCATCGTGGCCAACAACCGCTCCTACTACAACGACGAGATGCACCAGGAGCGGGTGGCCCGCCAGCGCGGTCGGCCGGTGGAGAACAAGGGAATTGGCCAGCGCCTGGACGACCCGCCGGCCGACCTGGCCGCGCTGGCGCGGGCCCAGGGGCTCGGGGGCGAGGGACCGATCACCGAGCCGGGCGATCTGGCGAAGGCCCTCGGCAACGCGGTGGCCGCCGTCGAAGCCGGTCAGCCCTACGTGCTCGACGTCGTGGTCGCCCCCGGCTACGACGCCCCGCCCGCCCTCGGCGCCGAGCGCAGGCGATGAGGGCCGGCCCGGGACCCCGCCGGTGACCGCCGCGCTCGTCGTGGATCACGTCGGCAAGACGTTCCGGACCGACGCCGGCGAGGTCCGGGCCCTCGACGGCGTCTCGCTGGCGGTCGAAGCAGGCGAGCTGGTGTCCATCATCGGGCCCAGCGGCTGCGGCAAGTCCACCCTGTTCGGCATCATCGGGGGCCTCATCGCCGACCACGAGGGGCGGGTGCTCGTCGGCGGTCAGTCGGTGCGCGGCTCCCATCGCGACATCGGGATGGTCTTCCAGGAGGAATCGACGTTTCCCTGGCGGACGACGCTCCAGAACGTCGCGTTCCCGCTGGAGGTGAGCGGCGTGCCCCGGGCCGAGCGCGAGGCGCGGGCGCGCCACTTCCTCCGCCTGGTCGGCCTCGGCGGCTTCGAGCACCGCTACCCGGCCGAGCTGTCGGGCGGCATGCGGCAACGAACGGCCATCGCGCGGGCGCTCGCCTTCGAGCCCCGGATCATGCTGATGGACGAGCCGTTCGCCTCCCTCGACGAGCAGACCCGGGCGCTCTTGGGGGACAAGATCCTCGAGATCTGGCGGGAGCTGAAGCAGACGACGCTGCTGGTGACCCACAACATCACAGAGGCGGTCCAGCTCAGCGACCGGGTGATCGTGCTGTCGTGCCGGCCGGGCCGGGTCAAGCGGATGGTGGACATCGAGCTGCCCCGCCCGCGCACCTCGGAGATCATCGGGACCGACCGCTTCGGCCGCTACGTCGGCCAGATCTGGCAGGAGCTGCGGGAGGAGGCCACGCGCGGGATGCTGGAGGCCGACGCCGCCGCCGAGCCAGCCCGGAGGAGGGCCCGCGATGTGTAAGCCGGTCCGAGCGCTCCTGGCCGTCCTGCTGGCGGCGCTCGCCGTGGCCGCCGGGGGCGCCGGCCACGCCGCCGAGAAGGTCAAGGCCGCGGTGGGCCAGCGCGGCGCCTGGGACACGATGGTGACCCTCTTCGCCGCCGAGCGAGGCTTCTTTCGCGACGAGGGGCTCGAGGTCGAGATCCTCTGGACCCGCGGCGGGGCCGAGACGCTCCAGGCGGTCATCACCGGGAGCGTCGAGTTCGGCATCGCCAACGGGCTGGCCGGGGTGCTGGGGGCCCTGGAGAAGCGGGCGCCGGTCCGCATCGTCAGCGCCCAGATGACGGGGGCCGGGGACCTCTTCTGGTACGTCCGGACCGAGAGCCCGATCCGCGGCATGAAGGATATGAACGGCCGCACCATGGCCTACTCGCGTCCCGGCTCCTCCTCCCACCTGGTCGCCCAGGCCTTGGCCCGGCAGGCGGGGGTCACGCCCCGGTTCGTGTCGGCCGGCGCCGTGCCCGACACCCGGACCCAGGTCATGTCGGGTCAGCTCGACGCCGGCTGGGGGAACCCGCCGTTCATCCTCGACCTCGAGGGCGAGGGCAAGGTTCGCATGATCGCCAACGGCAACGACGTGCCCGCGCTCCGGGAGCAGACGGTCCGCGTCAACGTGGCGAATGCCGCCTTTCTCAAGAGCCGCCGCGAGGCGGCCCGTGGCTTCATGAAGGCCTACGCCCGGGCGCTGGCCTGGATGTACGAGGCGCCCGACGCCGCGGTCAAGCGGTTTGCCGAGGAGAACAAGGTCGGCCTGGAGGTGGCGCGGCGGTCGGTGGGCTTCTTTCCGCGGTCGGCCCTCACCCTCGCGCCGATCGCCGGTCTCGAGGCCAGCATGGCGGAGGCGGTCGAGTTCAAGAACATCGCCCGGCCGTTCACCAAGGAGGAGCTGGGCCAGCTGATCGACCTCGTGTACGACGCGACCAAATGACGCGGGCATCGATCCGGGCCCCCCTCCCCCCGGTGGGTGGGGAGGGGGTGGGGGGTGGCGGGAGGTTCCGAAGGAGGAGCTGGGCCAGCTGATCGACCTCGTGTACGAACCCGGCAAGTGACACACGACCGGACCCTGCTCGCCCGCCTGGCCGGGCTCGCCGGCCTGGTCCTCGGGCTGGAGGCGCTGGTCGGCGGCGGCCTCGTCTCGCCGTGGGTCCTGGCCCCGCCGACCGAGATCGCCCGCGCCGTCCCCGGTCTGTTGCGGGACGAGGACTTGCCCCGCATGGTCCTCATCACCCTCGGCGAGACCCTGGCCGCCACCACCCTGGCCGCCGCCATCGGCGTCGCCGCCGGTTACCTGCTGTTCGTCTGTCGCCCGCTGGGTCGGGCCTACGAGCCGTGGCTCGGCGCGCTGTTCGCCGCCCCCACCGTGCTCCTCTACCCGCTGTTCCTCGTCGTCTTCGGGCGCAGCCTGGCCACGATCGTGGCCATGGGCGTGGTCACCGGCGCCATCCCGATCATCATCAAGATGCGCGAGGGGCTGCTCGGCGTGCCGCGGGTGCTCCTCGACGTCGGCCGGAGCTTCAAGCTGACCGAGGCGGCGCTGGTCCGGAAGATCCTGGTACCGGCCGCCGCCCCCACCATCTTCACCGGGTTCCGGCTGGGGCTCATCTACGCGCTGGTCAACGTGGTGGGCGTCGAGTTCCTGATCGACCTCGGCGGGCTCGGCCGCCTCGTCTCCGACCTCTACTACCGCTATCAGATCCCGGCCATGTACGCGGTCATCCTCTGCATCGTGGGGGTCAGCCTGGTCGTCTTCCGGGGCCTCGGCGCGCTCGAGGCCCGCATCCGGACCACGTGAACCCGGCGCGGCCCGTGCTCACGGCCGGCCGGGTCCAGGTTCTGACGCTGCTGGCTGCCTGGGCGGCCTGGGAGGGGCTCGCCCGCTCGGGCTGGCTCTATTCGGGCGTCGTCCCGTCCTCGCTCCTCGTCCTGCGCGCGCTGGCCTCTCAGCTCGCCAGCGGCGAGTTCTACCGGCACCTCGCCGTCACCCTCGGCGAGGTCGGCGTGGGCTTCGCGGTGGCATCGCTGGCCGGCGTCGCCGTCGGGCTCGCGCTCGGCGCCCGCCGCGTCCTGGGCGCCGTGCTCGATCCCTACGTCCAGGCCATCGCCACGACGCCGAAGATCGTCTTCCTGCCCATCGCCATGCTCGTGTTCGGGGTCGGCCCCGAATCGAAGGCGGCCCTCGGCGCGCTCTCCGGGTTCTTTCCCGTGGTCATCAGCACCGAGGCCGGCATGCGGCTGATGAGCCCCGTCCACGTCCGGGTCGGTCGGAGCTTCAACCTCTCCCCCCGGCAGATGGTGACCAAGATCTACCTGCCGTCCCTCGTCCGGCCGATCGTCTCCGGGATGCGCCTGGGTCTCGGCGTCACCGTGATCGGGGTCCTGCTCGGCGAGATCAAGCTCTCCAACACCGGCCTCGGGTTCCTGGCCATCGAGCACTACAACCACTACCGGGTCCCCGAGATGTACGCCCTCCTCCTCGTCATCTTCGCGCTGGCGGTCGCCGTCAACGCGCTGATGAGCCGGCTGGCGGGCGATTGAGCGCCTCTGCTAAGGTAGAGCCGCTGGAGGCGCCACCATGAGCGAGATGCGTGTCATCGCCGAGGCCGAGGAGCGGGGGCGGACCGAGCTCTGGCCCTTCTGGCGCCGGGCGTACGCTCATGGCGACCCGCTGCCCCGGCTGGTCTGTCAGCTGGATCGCCCGCGCTACCGGTTCGACGAGGACGAGCCGCTCCCCGAGGAGTACAAGGGCCTCCTGCTCCGGATGCTCCGCCACGAAGGCGAGCGGGCGGGGAACAAGAGCTTCCTGGGCCTGATGGGAACGTGCCTGGAGCTGGCTGAGGCGGTCTTCCCGACGGCGGAGGCGAAGCTGATCAAGGCCGAGTACCTGGCCGAGGAGCTGAAGCACGCCATCATGTTCCACCGCCTCGCGGTCGGCCTCGACCGGAGCTTCGCCCTCCAGGACGTGCCCTACGCGCACTACGCCTTCCATCTGCCGCGGGAGACGTGGGCCGACGACGCCTACTTCCACTTCTTCGTGGACCTCAACGGCGCCTTCCACGCCCGCGACTGGCGCGAGTCGAGCTACGTGCCACTCGGCAAGATGGCGGCGACCGTGGAGCGGGACGAGCTGGGGCACTCCGAGATGGGCTACTGGTTCCTCGGTCAGATCGTGAGCGACCGGAAGGGGAAATCCCTCGCCCAGCACCTCCTGGGCAAGTGGTATCCGGCCGCCCTCGACATGTTCGGCCGCTCCGACTCGCCGAACGTGCCGAAGTTCATCCGCTGGGGGCTGAAGAGCGTCGGCAACGCCGAGATTCGCCAGGCCTACAAGGAGTACGTGGATCGGAAGCTCGAGACGCTGGGCCTGGACGTGCCCGACGAGCGCAAGAACCGCCGCTTCCTCTAAGCCCCGCGCAGTGGACCTGCGCTACTTCGAGATCCACGACCTCCTCTGCGACGCCCTCATCGCGCTCGAGGCCCGCGACTATCCGACGGCGGCGGTCAAGCTCCGGCGGGCGCTCGCCTGGACCGAAGCGGAATGGCTCGCCACGCCGGCCACGCTCCCGGCCGAGCCCGAGCCTCCCTCTCCCCCACCGGGCGAGAGGGCAGGGTGAGGGGCGATGCCCGAGGGCGCCATCGGATGGCCGTCGGTCTTCGCTCGCCGCTACCGCGAGCGCGGCTACTGGGCGGGCATTCCGCTCGGGGAGGCCTTCGACGCCGCCGTCGTCCGCCACGCCGAGCGGGAGGCCGTGGTGGACGGACCTCGGCGGGTCACCTACCGCGAGCTCGGACGCTACGTGGACCGTCTCGCCCTCCACCTCGCCGAGCGCGGCATCGGCGACGGCGCGCGCGTCGTCTTCCAGCTCCCCAACGTCTGGGAGTTCGTCGTCGCCTACTTCGCCTGCCTGAAAGTCGGCGCCGTCCCGCTGGCCTGCCTGCCCGCCCACCGCCACGCCGAGATCGAGTACCTGGCCCGCTTCACCGAAGCCGCCGCCTGGCTGATCCCGTCCGAGTTCCGCCGCTTCGACTACGTGGCGATGGCCGAGGAGCTGCGGGAGGAGCTGCCCGCGCTCCGCGAGGTCCTGGTCCTCGGGGACCGGGTCGGTCGAAAGATGACACGGCTCGGCGACCTCCTGGCCGACCCGATCGAAGCCCGGCGCCCGGTGGGCGACCTGGCCAAGCTGCGTCCCGACCCCAGCGCGCCCGCCGTCTTCCAGCTCTCGGGCGGCACCACCGGCCTGCCCAAGGTCATCCCGCGCACCCACGACGACTACCGCTACAACTCCCTGGCCTCGGCCGCCGTGTCCAACCTCGACGACGCGAGCGTGCTGCTCGTGACCGTGCCGATCGCGCACAACTTTCCGCTCGCCACGCCGGGGATCCAAGGCGCCCTGCTGGTGGGCGCCAAAGTCGTCCTGGCGTCCGCCCCCGACCCGGACACGGTCTTCTCGCTCGTGGAGCGCGAGCGCGTCACGTGGATCCCGGCCGTGCCGGCCATGGCCATCACCTGGCTCAACGACCCGCGGCTCGGGCGGACGGATCTTTCGTCGCTGCGGACGCTGGCGATCGGCGGCTCGCGGCTGAACCCCGAGCCGGCGCGCCGGATCCTGGCCGAGGTGGGCCCCGTGCTGAAGCAGGTCTTCGGCATGGCCGAGGGCCTGATCTGCTTCACCCGGAACGGCGATCCCGACGAGGTCGTGGTGGAGACGCAGGGGCGGCCGATCTCGCCCGACGACGAGATCCGGATCGTGGACGACGCCGGCGGCGAGGTCCCCGAAGGGGAGATCGGCGAGCTGCTCTGCCGGGGGCCGTA
This sequence comes from Candidatus Methylomirabilota bacterium, assembly GCA_036001225.1. Lineage (GTDB taxonomy): Bacteria > Methylomirabilota > Methylomirabilia > Rokubacteriales > DASRDR01 > DASYUM01. The sequence continues at coordinate 19,342 of DASYUM010000164.1, forward strand.
CACGATCCGCGGCTACTACCGCGCCGAGGAGCACAACCGGGTCGCCTTCACGCCCGACGGCTTCTACCGGACCGGCGACCTGGTGCGACGGCACCCCAGCGGCAACCTCGTCATCGAGGGGCGGAAGAAGGACTTGATCAACCGGGGCGGCGAGAAGGTCAGCGCCGAGGAGGTCGAGAACCTGATCCTGGCCCACCCGGCCGTCCTCAACGCGGCGGTGGTGGCGATGCCCGACCCGGTCCTCGGCGAGCGGGCGTGCGCGTTCGCGATCTTGCGCCCGGGCGCCACGCTCACGCTGCCCGAGCTGACGGGCTTTCTGGAGACGAAGCGCATCGCGAAGTTCAAGCTCCCCGAGCGGCTGGAGGTGCTCGAGCGCTTCCCGACGACGGCCGTCGGCAAGGTCTCCAAGAAGGACCTCCGCGACGACATCCGGCGCCGGCTGGAAGCGGAAGGGAAGGACGCATGAGCGAGATCGTGGAGGAGATCCGGAGCGCGTACGCGCGGGTCGGCATCCGGCTGGACGACCCGGTTACCTACGGGACCTATTACCGGTTGCGCTGCGCGGCCTGCGGCACGATGGTCGGCAACGTCGGCGACCGGTTGCTCGCCGGCATGGCCCCCGCCCTGGTCGAGGAGAACTTCGACCTCTACGCGGCCGGTCTCCTCGGCTGCGCCTGTGGCCACCAGGCCGAGCGCGCCCGCGCCCTCGATCCCACTCGCGCCGAAGCCGCCCGCCGGCGTCTGGCCTGAACGCGGGGCCGCCCGGTCAGGAGACGGGCGGCCAGTCCTTCAGAACGGGGAGGCTGACGGTAAAGCAGGCCCCCTGACCTGGTCCGGCGCTTTCGGCACGGACGCTGCCGCCGTGCCGGTCCACGATGTGCTTCACGATGGCCAGACCGAGGCCGAGCCCGCCCACGCTGTGGTGGGCACTGCTGGTGGCCTGGCGGAAGCGGTCGAACGCGTAGGGCAGGAAATCGGCGGGGATGCCCTGGCCGGTGTCCCGCACCACGATGTCAACGCGATCCTGCCTCGCCTCGCCCCGGACTTCGATGATCCCCCCTTTCGGGGTGAACTTGATGGAGTTCCCGATCAAGTTCATCAGGACCTGCTGCAGCCGATGAGGATCCCCGAGCACTGACCCCAGCCACGGGTCCAACATCGCTCGGAGCTCGACCCCTTTCTCGGCGGCGCTCGCCTGCATTTCCTCGACCACCATTTCGGCCAGGGGCAACATCTCCACCGCCACCCGCTCGATCTGCAGGCGTCCGGCCACGATGCGGGACACGTCGAGGAGATCGTCGACGAGCTTGGTTATCAGCTTGGTGTTGCGCTCGCCGGCCGCCAGCGCCCGCTGCACCAACACCGGATCGTCCGACTTCACGGCCAGCACCTTGAGCCATCCCGCGATCGCGCTCAACGGTGTCCGCAGCTCGTGGGACAACATGGCCAGGAACTCGTCCTTGGCTCGGTTGGCCTCCTGGGCCTCTTCCCGCGCGCGCTCGGATTCCGCGCGGGCCCTTCGCTCGAGCGTGAGAAGCTCGCTGCGCTCCTCCTCGAGTCGGCGCCGCTCGGTGATGTCGCGGCCCACGGCGGAGGCGCCGATGACCCTGCCCTCGCCGTCCCTGACCGGGGAGACCGTCACCGAGACATGGACCCGGGCTCCGCCCTTGCGCACGCGCTGGGTCTCGTAATGCTCGATCCGGTGGCCCGCGCGGAGCTGGTCCATGATACTGGGCAGCTCGTCCGGGTGATCGATCGGCACCAGGATCGAGATGGGCTGTCCGATCATTTCCTCGGCGGTGTATCCGTACAGGCGCTCGGCCCCCTCGTTCCAGCTCACGATCGTGCCGTCCAGCGTCTTCCCGATGACGGCGTCGTCGCAGGACTGAACGACGGCGGCCAGCCAGGCCAGCGCGTCCTTGGGATTCCACGAGGAGTGGTCAGACGGACTCATCGGACGCTCGGCCGGGGAACGCTGGCGATGTCCCCGGTGTCCCCGGTCGTGCTTTGGTAGTGGTGGCGGACCCGATCCACGAGCGTGCGGCTCGCCTTCGGGAGGAGCTCGCTGAGGGCCAGGATGGCCGCCTCGGCGTCGGGCATCGCCGCCGGTCTCCCGTAATGGGCGAGGAACGCGCGACGGAGCAGCTCGCCGTCGCCCGCGGGACCAAAGACGTCCGCGTAAGCCCGCTCCACGGCCTGCTCGAGCCGGCCGTAGTCTTCGACGGGGACCAGGTCGGAGTGCGCCGCGCTCACCCGCTGGAGCAGCCCGCGGTAGATCTGGGGGTCGAAATTGTCGAGCGAGTAACCACACAAGAGCGAAATGGTGTGCGTGCTCAGCAGCTCGGCCCACAGCTCTTCGAGTCGGATGGTGGCGGCCAGGCTCCTCCGGCGGAGCAGGTCCACCATCTCGCCGAATGCCCGGACGCGCCCGTATCCGGCCGCCTTCGCCGCGTCGAGCGTCCCGCCGATCAGGGCGTGGAAGCGCGCATGGTCGGGCATCCCGTCTACGAGGAGGCGGGCCAGACACTCAGCGGCATCGAGAGCCATGAGCTGCCCGCGACGCTCGAGCGCGTCGAGAGAGAACCCCTCCGCCTCGAGCCGGCGTCCGATCGCCGCCCGGTGCTCGGGAGTCGCGATGAGGACGACGGCCTCACCCCGGTGAAGACCCTGGCCGGCGAACTGGCTGACCGTGCGGACGAGGAAGCCCGGCTCGGTGTACAGCTGGGCGATGTGCTGGCCGGGCGCGGGCGCCGTGAGCACGCCTTCCCACGTTGCTGGAGCTCTCATCACGTGACCTTCCCTCCGCTCGTGGCAGGATTTCAACAGGGCGTCGGGCGACGGTCAGCCCGTCGCCGGAGCGGACACCCTTCCGGCCGACGGGTCGGCCCGGCCGTCTTCTCCAGGGCCGCGTCACGACGGTCGTCCGGGGTCGCCTCGACCCTTCGGAGCACGGCTGACTCAAGCAACCAACATGCCGGGCGGCCTGCCATCCACGGAGGATGAGGACACCGCTTCAGATCGACCACGCCTGGAGGAAGTCGAAGTCGCAGCCGGCTGGCGCCTGAAGGACGCGCTCGGCGAAGAGCCGCCGGTAGCCGCGGGCCGGCGGCGGGGTCGGGGCGCGCCACGCGACCCGCCGCCGCGCCAGCTCCGGCGGCTCGCTCAGCACGCGCCGTCAGGAGACGGCGGGGTCGATGACGTTGAAGTCGAAGTAGGCTCGGTAGAAGCCGCGGTCGCGCGTCAGAAGGGCGTCCGCCTGAAGGGCGGCGTGGGCGCCGACCAGAAAGTCCGCCACGACCCGGCCCCAGGCTCGCCGGGGGGCGCCACGACTTTGCCGCCAGAGCCGGCCGGCCAGGCTCGCGGTCTCCGACGTGATCGCGTCGAATCGAACGCCAAGGAGACCGAAGCTTTGCTGGAAGTCGGTGTCTGATGCGAAGTGCGCCCGGACTTCCGCCCACACAACCTCACAGGCGACGAGGGCGCCGGCGTCATAGGCGGTTCGCAACGCATCGCGCGACCTCTCGCCGAACTGCGGATCGGCGCCCAGAACATCCAGGAGTACCGAGGAGTCAACGGCGGTCTTCATCGCTTCCGGGTTCGCTGCCGAACGGCGCCGGTCGAAGGCCGCGGTCGCGGTTCCCGCATTTCGTCCAGAAGGCTGTCCACCGACTTGCGGAGCTTCAACCGTCCAAACAGCTGATCCACGGGATGAGTGCCAGACGCGCCCTTTCTCAGGAAGACGCCTCCCTCGCGCACCTCGAACCGGACGGCGGTCCCGGGCCCCAACCCGAGCTTCTCCCGGATCGGCGCCGGCAAAGTGATCTGACCCTTAGAGGAGACGGTGCTCTTCACGGGTAAAGCGTAGGGCGCTTTACCAACCAAGTCAAGCGCCGGTGGCCTGCAGGAAGTCGAAGTCGCAGCCGGCCGGCGCCTGAAGGACGCGCTCGGCGAAGAGCCGCCGGTAGCCGCGGGCCGGCGGCGGGGTCGGGGCGCGCCACGCGACCCGCCGCCGCGCCAGCTCGGCCTCGGCCACGAGCAAATCGAGCCGCCGCGCCTCGACGTCGAGCGCGATCTCGTCCCCGTCCCGCACCAGGGCCAGCGGCCCACCGACGGCCGCCTCCGGCGCCACGTGCAGCACGACTGTCCCGCCCGCCGTCCCGCTCATCCGCGCGTCGGAGACCCGCACCATGTCGCGGACGCCGGCGGCGAGGAGCTTGGCCGGGATCGGGAGCGAGCCGGCCTCCGGCATCCCGGGGCCGCCGACGGGGCCCGCGTTCTGGAGCACGAGCACGCTCTCCGGGGTGACCGGCAGCGCCGGGTCGTCCACGCGGGCGGCCAGGTCGGCCTGGTGGCGGAAGACGCAGGCGCGGCCGCGATGGCGGAGGAGCCCCGGCGTGGCGGCCGAGACCTTCAGCACCGCGCCGTCGGGAGCCAGGCTCCCGCGCAGGATGACGAGGCCGCCTTCGGCCCGGAGCGGCCGGTCGAGCGGCGCGACGACGTCCTGCCAGCCGCCCGGCGCGGGCGTCCCGTCCAGCAACGCGCCCACCGTCTGGCCGGTGACCGTGCGCGGCTCGTGATGGAGCAGCGGGGCCAGCACCTTCATCACCGCCGGGATCCCGCCCGCCTCGGCCAGGTCTTCCATGTGGTACTTCCCCGACGGCCGCACGTTGGCGACCATCGGGGTCGTCCGCGCGAGGCGGTCGAACTCGTCGAGCCCGAGCGTCACCCCGGCGCGCCCGGCGATCGCGATCAGGTGCACGACGGCGTTGGTCGAGCCGCCGAGGGCCATCAGGACGCGCACCGCGTTCTCGAACGCCGGCCGGGTGAGGATCGCGGAGGGCCGCAGGTCCTCCCGCACCAGCTCCACGCTCCGCCGGCCGGCGGCTTCCGCCAGGCGCAGGCGGCGGGCGAGGGGGGCGGGGACGGCCGCCATGCCGGGCAGCGTCATGCCGAGCGCCTCGGTCAGCGCGGCCATCGTGCTCGCCGTGCCCATCACCATGCAGGTGCCGGTGGACGGGAACAGCTCGCCCTGGATCGCCTCCAGCCGGGCGGCGTCGAGCGTCCCCGCGCGGTGCTCGCTCCAGAAGCGGCGGCAGTCGGTGCAGGCGCCGAGCCGCGCGCCCTCGTACCGCCCGGCCAGCATGGGCCCGGCGGTGACGACGATGGCCGGCCGGTCGGCGCTGGCGGCGGCCATGAGCTGGGCGGGCAGGGTCTTGTCGCAGCCGCCGAGGAGGACGACGCCGTCCATCGGCTGGCCGAGGATCATCTCCTCGGTGTCCATGGCCATCAGGTTGCGGAAGAGCATGCTGGTCGGCGAGAGGTAGATCTCGCCGAGCGAGATCGTCGGGAACTCGAGCGGCAGCCCGCCGGCCTGCCAGACCCCGCGCTTGACCGCCTCCGCGACCTCGCGGAGGTGGCGGTGGCAGGGGTTGAACTCGCTCCAGGTCTGGGCGATGCCGATGATGGGCCGGGCGAGGTCCTCGGCGGTCAGCCCGGCGCCGCGCGCGTAGGCGCCGCGGATGAACAGGCTGAAGGCGGGATCACCGTAGTTCGTGAGCCCGCGTCGGATGCCGTCCGTCATAGACGCCTCCTCGCTGGCGATGCTTCTGGGCTACGCGGTAAGATACCGCAATGCTGAGCGACGACGAGCGCCGGATCCTCGAGCGGATCCAGGACCGGCTCCTGTGGCTGGCGACCTACACCATCCACTACGCCAACGCGCGGCGGAAGAACGCCTCGCCCGAGCGGGTGGGCGGCCACCAGTCGAGCTCGACCTCCGTGCTGACGCTGCTCACCGCGCTCTACTTCAAGCTGCTCCGACCCGGTGACCGGATCGCGGTGAAGCCGACCGCCGCCCCCATCTTCTACGCCATCCAGGTGCTGCGGGGGCTGCTGCCGCCCGAGGGGCTCAAGGCCTACCGGTCGCTGGGGGGGCTCCAGGCCTACCCCAGCCGAGCGAAGAACCCCGACTGGCTCGACTTCTCCACGGGGTCGATGGGGCTCGGCGCGATCGCCCCCGCCTTCGCCACCCTGATGGACCGCTACGTCGCCGACCACTTCGGGGGGCCCGGCGCCCCGGAATCCGGCCTCCCGCCGGCCTCTTCCCGCCCCCGCAACGTCGCGCTGGTCGGCGATGCCGAGCTGGACGAGGGGAGCGCCTGGGAGGCGTGGACCGAGGAGGCGATGGCCGATCTCGGTGGCCACGTCGTGGTGGTGGACCTGAACCGGCAGAGCCTCGACCGCGTCGTCGGCGACCGGCGGAGCCGCCAGCTGGAGGCGCTCTTCCGGGCGCTCGGCTGGCAGGTGGTCCCGCTCCGCTTCGGCCGCCGGCAGCGGGCGCTCTTCGCGGGTCCGGGCGGCGAGTGGTGGCGGGAGCGGTTCGAGCGGATGGAAAACCTGGAATACCACGCGCTGCTGCGCCTGGCCCCGACGGCGGCTCGGGCTGCTCTCGCCGAGGGCGCGCCGCCCGATGCGCGCGATGCCGTGGGCGGGCTCGCCGACGCCGAGCTCCGCGCGCTCCTGAGCGACGTCGGCGGCCACGACCTGGACGCCATCGTCGAGGCGTTCGCCGAGGCCGATCGCGCGGCCGACCGGCCGGTCGCGATCCTGGCCTCGACGATCAAGGGCTGGCGGCTCCCGTTCGCCGGCGACCCGCTCAACCACGGCGCCCAGCTCACCGCCGACCAGGTCCAGGCGCTCCAGCGCGAGCTGGGCGTGCCCGAGGGTGACGAGTTCGCGCCGTTCCCGCCCGCGAGCGAGGAGGCCCGCTACATCGGCCGCGTCATAGCCGCCGGCGTCGGGCTGCCCCGGCGCTACGTGGCGCCGCCGACGCTGCCCGTGCCCGACCGGGTCGAGGTGCCGCCGCGCCCGGCCACCTCGACGCAGGAAGCCTTCGGCGATGTTCTCGCCGCGCTCGGCCGCGACGCGGCCCTCGGCCCGCACCTCGTCACCATCTCGCCCGACGTCGCCACCACCACCCACCTCTCGGGCTGGGTGAACCGCCGCGGCGTCTACGCGCCCCGGCCGCGTACCGACGCCTTCGAGCGTCACGGGCTGCCCTCGCTGGTCCGCTGGCGTGAGCACCCCGGCGGTCAGCACATCGAGCTGGGGATCGGCGAAGCCTCCTTCTTCATCCTGCTCTCGGTGCTCGGGCTGGCGCCCGAGCTCTGCGGGCGGGCGTTGTTGCCGATCGGGACGCTGTACGACTGCTTCCTGCCGCGCGGCCTCGATCCGCTGCTCCACGCCACCTACTCCCAGGCGCGCTTCCTCCTCGTCGCGAGCCCGTCCGGCATCACGCTCGCCCCCGAGGGCGGCGCTCACCAGTCGGTGCTGACGCCCGGCCTCGGCGTCGAGGTGCCGAACCTGGTCGCCTACGAGCCGGCCTTCGCCCGTGAAGTGGAGTGGCTCGTGCTGGAGGCACTCCGCCACATCCAGGACCGGGCGCGCGGCCGGGCCGTCTACCTCCGGCTCTCGACGAAGGTGGTGGATCAGGCGCTCCTCGAGCCGGCGCTGACCCGGCTCGGCGCGAGCGCGCTGCGGAGTCAGGTGCTGCGTGGCGGCTATCGCCTGGTGGACCACCGAGAGCGCGGCGACTACGAGCCGGGCGCCAACGTCGTGAACCTGGCCGCGGTCGGCGTGATGGTGCCGGAGGCGGTGGCCGCCAGCCGGCTCCTGGAGGCGGACGGGATCCATGCCAACGTCCTGGTGTTGACCAGCGCCCGGCTCTGCTACGAGGGGTGGCAGGGCGGCCTTGCCGCTCAGGCCCGCGGGAGTGCCCGACGCGGCCCCGGCTGGCTGCGTCAGCTGGTGTCGGCCGACGAGATCGAGGGCGAGGTACCGGTGGTGAGCGTCCTGGACGGCCACTCCCACGCGCTGGCCTGGCTGGGGAGCGCCCTCGGCGTGCCCCAGGTCCCGCTGGGGGTCCACGGGTTCGGGCAGTCGGGGGCTCGCGACGACCTCTACCGGCACTACGGGATCGACCCCGAGACGATCGCGGCGGCCGCGCG
>DASYUM010000165.1:0-8926 GCA_036001225.1 Candidatus Methylomirabilota bacterium
CCGGGCCCGGAGCTCCCCGACGCCGGTCGCCACGGCGGCCTGGACCTTCGCGGCGACCGCCTTGCCGTCGAGGATCAGGGGCACCGGCTAGCTCTTCGGAGGGGTCTCGGAAGACCCCCCCGATGCCCCCCCAGGATTGCGGCGGCGAAGCCGCCGCTCGAAGCGGACCACCAACCGCTGGGGGTGATGCAACCGGTCGCGCATGGTCAAGCCGACAGGCTCCTAGCCCCCGAAGTCGCGCTGGACCCGCTCGATCGCGGTCGCCCGTCCGGACTCGGCGTCGATTCGGATCACGGCGCCCTGCACGCGGGCGCGCCCCTTGGCCGGCTCGAAACGGTTCGGCATCCCGGTCAGGAAGCGCTGGATCGCCAGCTCCTTGGCGACGCCGATCACCGAGTCGATGGGCCCGGTGATGCCGAGGTCGGTGATGTAGGCCGTCCCGCCGGGCAGCAGCCGTTCGTCGGCGGTCTGGACGTGGGAGTGGGTGCCGACGACGGCCGAGACCCGCCCGTCGAGGTACCATCCCATGGCCTGCTTCTCGGACGTCGCCTCGGCGTGCATGTCCACGATGATGACCGGCGTGTCCGGCCGCACGCGCTCGACCTCGGCGTCGGCGGTCAGGAACGGGCAGTCGATGGTCGGCATGAAGACCCGCCCCTGGAGGTTCAGGACGGCGACCCGGTGGGCGCCCGCCTTCACCGCGACGGAGCCCACCCCGGGGGTGCCACGCGGATAGTTGGCGGGCCGCAGCAGCAGGTTCTCCTTGACGATGTACTCGATGATCTCCTTGCGGTCCCAGATGTGGTTGCCGGAGGTCAGCACGTCCACCCCGCCGTCGAGAAAGCCGCGGGCCAGCGCCGGGGTGACGCCGAACCCGGCCGCCGCGTTCTCGACGTTGGCCACCACGAGGTCGGCCCCCAGCTCGGTGCGGAGGCCGGGCAGCAAATGAGCCAGGGCCCTCCGCCCTGGCTCTCCGAAGACGTCGCCGATGCAGAGAACAGAGAGCGGCTTCAAGCCAGCGAGCCCCTTTCGCCCTCCCTCAGCGTGCGTACTCGACGGCTCGGTGTTCCCGGATCACCGTGACCTTGATGTGTCCAGGGTACTGCATCTCCCCCTCGATGCGCTTGGCGATGTCCTTGGCGAGCTGGAAGGTATCGAGGTCGGAGACCAGGTCCGACTTGGTGATGATCCGGAGCTCCCGGCCCGCCTGGATGGCGTAGGCCGCCTCCACGCCCTTGAACGACCGGGCGATCTCCTCCATGGCCTTCACGCGCTTGACGTAGCTCTCCAGGACGTCGCGGCGAGCGCCCGGCCGGGCGGCCGAGACCCCGTCGGCGGCCTCGACCAGCACGGCCTCGATGGTCTCCGGCTCGGCATTCTCGTGCCCGGCCAGGATCGTGTTCAGCACGGCCCGGGGCTCGCTGTAGCGCGTCAGGATGTCGATCGACAGCTCGACGTGACTGCCCTCCTGCTCGTGGGTCAGTGCCTTGCCGATGTCGTGGAGCAAGCCGCAGCGCTTGGCCAGCTTCACGTCGGCGCCGATCTCGGACGCCATCATCCCGGCCAGCCAGGCGACCTCCTTGGAGTGCTGCAGACAGTTCTGGCCGTAGGAGGTCCGGAACTTGAGCCGCCCGACCAGCTTCACCAGCTCGGGGTGGAGCCCGTGGACGCCGACCTCGAAACAGGCCCGCTCGCCCTCTTCCTTGAGGTGCTGATCGATCTCCTTCTTGACCTTTTCCACCACCTCCTCGATCCGGGCGGGGTGGATCCGGCCGTCGGCGATGAGGCGCTGGAGGGCGAGCCGCGCGATCTCGCGGCGCAGGGGGTCGTAGGCCGAGACGATCACCGCCTCCGGGGTGTCGTCGACGATGAGGTCGACCCCGGTGGCCAGCTCGAGGGCCCGGATGTTCCGGCCCTCCCGGCCGATGATCCGACCCTTCATGTCGTCGGAGGGCAGATCGACGATCGACACCGCGGTCTCCACGGTGTAGTCGGGCGCCAGGCGCTGAATGGTGGTGGCCAGCACCTCGCGCGCTTTCCGCTCGGCCTCCTGCCGGGCCTCTTCCTCCAGCCGCATGCCGATCAGGATGGCCTCGCGCCGAGCCTCGTCTTCCATCTGGGCGAGGAGCCGCTGCTTGGCCTCCTCGGCCGTCATCCCGGCCACCCGCTCCAGGGCCCGCCGCTGCTCTTCGATCAGGCCGAGTTGCCGCTCCTCCAGCTCCTTCACGGCCCGCTCGCGGACGCCCAGGGCGTCCTCCTTGGCGTGGATGTCGCGGTCGCGCCGGTCGAACTGGTCGAGGCGGCGCGTGACCTGATCCTCCTTCTGGAGGAGCCGGCGCTCCACCTGCTGGATCTCCTTCTGCCGCTCCTTGAGCTCCTTCTCCAGCTCCACCCGCGCCTTGTAGACGGTTTCCTTAGCCTCGATGGCCGCGTCCTTGAGGCGGGTCTCGGCGTTGCGCTGGGCTTCCTCCACGATCCGGCGGGCTTGGTCGGTTGCCTCCCCGATTTTGCGCGTGCTGAGGGATCGCTGAGCCAGCATCCCGCCAAACCACGCCAGCGGGATGCCGACCGCCAGGACGATCACGATTGCAATGATGGTCGAATCCAGGTTGCCCACCTCCCTCACGAGCCACCCGGATTTTGGGCCCGGGCGCCTCGGGTGAGTCGGTACTGCGTGTTGAGACGCTAAATTGGCGTGATATTAGGCCATTTCATGGCGAGAGTCAAGGCGCGGCGACGCACCGGGACGGCGACGGCCCCGGGACACGAAAACCGAACGGGCGCGCGGCGGACCAACCTTGAAGGTCGCGAGCCCCTCGTGGTTGGGGGGAGGCAGGCCCGATCCGTTCGCCGAAGGGCGAACGGCCCGGCTTTGCCGGGAGGGCCGTCGGAGGGGGCGCAGCCCCCTCCGAAGAAAACGGGCGGGGTAGCTTCCCCGCCCGTCCCTCGTTCCCCGCCTCTGCCGTGTGCTCGGAAAGTTCGAACCTGGTCGAAACCAGGTGGGCGCCCCGCTCTTGGCTTCAGGCTTCCCCTTCCCGGAGGGGCTTGCACACCGCCAACACGTCGGGGCTCCCGACGCTTTTAGATTGGGCTCGCAACTTTGCCTGGCATCACGGGCAGCGCAGGGAAACCCGATCCATTAGGCACCGCCTCCGGCTGCCCGTCAAGAGGGACCGGCGACCGCGCCTTGGAGCGTCCGGTCGAGGCGCTCGAGTAGCGTCTCCACCCGGGCGGCCAGCCCCGCTTCGCGCTCCCGGGCCCGGAACAGCTCGTCCACGATGTGGATCCCGGCCAGCACCGACAGCCGGGTCGGCTCGTGGACCTGCGCCTGCTCGCGCACGGTGCGGATCATCCGGTCCAGATAGTCGGCCAGGCCGCGGATGTAGTCGGGTGACCCCTCCCCTCGCACCGTGATCCGCTGGCCGAGGATCTCGATCTCGGCGCGCCCTTCCGTCATGCCTCTGCCTCCGACTGGATGAACCCTGCGCCGGGCACTCCGTCAGCTCGCTTCGATCCGGGCCAGCTCCTTCAGCATCCCCTCGACGTGGCCGAGGAGGGCCTGCCGCTCCTCCTGGAGCCGGCGGTGTTCGCCCTCCAGGCGGACCAGGGCCTGCTCGCGCTGGCGGAGCGCCGCCATCTCGCGGCCGAGCGCCTCGACCCGCTCGGCCAGCTCGCTTCGCTCGGCGCCCAGGCGGGCGTTGTCCACGCGCAGGCGCTCGATCAGCTCGATCGCCCGCTGAACCCGTTGCTCGAGCAGCGCCAGGCGCTCCCCGGCCTCTGCCATGTCAGCCCCCCTCCCCATCGTCGACGCCGCGGACCTCGGCACCCAAGCTCTCCCGGAGGCGCGCCACGACCTCGCCGTGCATGGCGTTGACCTCGGCGTCGGTCAGCGTGCGATCCTCTGCCTGGTAGAGGAGCGAGTAGGCCAGGCTCTTCCGCCCGGCCCCGACCTGCCCGCCCGTGTAGACGTCGAAGAGCACGACCCGCTTGAGACACGGGTTCGGGACCGCCTGGATGGCGCGGCTGACCTCGACCGCGGCGACCGTGGCCGGCACCACCACCGCCAGATCGCGCTGGACGGCGGGAAAGCGCGGGAGCGGCCGGTGGACGAGCGGGCGGGCCGGGATCGCCTCCAGCCGGTCGAGCGAAAGCTCGGCTACGTACACGGGCGCCGGCAGGTCGAACGCGCGCTGCAGCGTCGGGTGCAGCTCGCCGACCACGCCCACCGCGATGCCCTGGACGGCGATGGTCGCCCCGCGGCCGTCCTCGAGGTGCGCCGCCTCCGTGGGCTCCACGGTCACCTCTCCGCGCCCGAGCGCTTCCACCACGCTCTCGACGGCGCCCTTGGCGTCGAAGACGTCGGCGCGGGCCTTGCCGGCGAACCACGCCCGGGGGGCCCGGAGCCCGGTGAGGGCGAGCCCCACGCGCGTCTCCTCCAGCGGCAGCTTGCCCGGTCCCTGCGCCTCGAAGACACGCCCCACCTCGAACAGCCGGACGTCGGGCGTCTGGCGCCGCACGTTGGTCTGCAGCGCCTCCAGGAGACCGAAGAGCAAAGTCGGTCGGAGGACCGAGCGATCGGCGGCCAGCGGGTTCTGGAGCGTCACCACTCGCCGGTCGTCGGGCGCCAGGCCGACGTGGGCCAGGTGCGCCGGGTTCACCAGCGAGAGCGTGACCGCCTCCTGGAAGCCGGCGGCGGTGAGCGTCCGGCGGACGGTGTCCTGCGCGACGACGTACCGCGGCCGCCGGGTGAGGGCCAGGGTCCCAGCGGGAAGCGTGGAGGGGATCTCGCCGTAGCCCCAGACGCGGGCCACCTCTTCCACGAGGTCGTCCTCGAGGCTCACGTCCCGCCGGAACGACGGCACGGCGACGGCGAAGCCGCCGTCACGCTCTTCCAGCGGGAAGCCGAGGCCGGTCAGGATCTCGCGGACCACCGGCTTCGGCGGCGAGGCGCCGATCACCCGGCGGATCCGATCGAGCCGGAGCGTCACCTCGACCGGTGGCCGGGGCCGGGGATACACGTCGAGCATACCGGCGGCGACGCGGCCGCCGGCCAGCTCCGCGATCAGGCCCGCCGCTCGGTCCTGCGCCTGTCTCAGGGCCTCGATGTCGGCGCCGCGCTCGAAGCGATAGGAGGCCTCGGTGGAGAGTCCGAGCCCTCGCGCGGTCCGACGGATGGACGGGGGGTTGAAGTAGGCGGCCTCGAGGAGGACGATGCGGGTCGTGTCCCCTACCTCGGTGTTGGCCCCGCCCATCACACCGGCCGCCCCCACCGGCCGCCGCGCGTCGGCGATCACCAGCACGCTCTCGTCGAGTCGCCGCTCCTGGCCATCGAGCGTGACCAGGCGCTCGCCCGGGCGCGCCCGCCGGACGACGATCCGGTGTCCGTCCAGGCGGTCGTAGTCGAAGGCGTGGAGCGGGTGGCCCAGCTCCCACATCACGTAGTTGGTGATGTCCACCACGTTGTTGATCGGCCGGAGCCCGACCGCCCGCAAGCGCTGGGCCAGCCAGACCGGCGACGGCCCGACCCGCACGCCGGTGATGACCCGCGCGGTGAACCGACGACACAGATCGCTGTCCTCGATCGTCACCCCGGCCAGCGTCTCGATCGCCGGTTCATCTTCGGTCACCGTGCCCGCCGGCGGGATGAACCGTCCTCGGGTGAGGGCCGCGACCTCGCGGGCGACGCCGACGACGGCGAGGCAGTCCGGCCGGTTCGGCGTGACCTCGACCTCGAGGATGACGTCATCGAGGCCGAGCGTGGCGACCAGGTCGGCGCCGACCGGCGCGTCGGGACCGAGGAGCAGGATGCTGCCGGCGTCGGCGCCGATCCCCAGCTCCGCCTCCGAACAGAGCATCCCGTGGGAGGGCGCGCCCTTGATGACGGCCGCCTCGATCCGTCGGCCGCCCGGCAAGAGCGCCCCCGGCGGCGCAAAGGCGGCCCGGGCGCCGACCCGGACGTTGGGGGCCCCGCAGACCACGCTCACCCGCCCCGGGCCGCCGGTCGCCACCTCGCACACGGTGAGCGCGCCACCCGCCGGATGGGGGGAGACGGCGACGATCTCGCCGACGACGACCCCGGCGAGACCGGTTACCACCGGCGTCACCGAGGCGACCTCGATCCCCGCCATCGTCAGCCGCTCGGCCACGGCCTTCGGCGTGGCGTCGGTCTGGACGAACTCGCGCAGCCAGCGGTAGGGAATCTTCATCGGCCTATCCCGGCGCTAGAACTGGGAAAGGAAGCGGACATCGTTCTCGTAGAAGAGCCGGATGTCGTCGATGCCGTATTTCAGCATGGCCACCCGCTCCACGCCCATGCCGAAGGCCCAGCCGGTGACCGCCTCGGGATCGTAGCCCACCGTCCGGAGTACCTGGGGATGGACCATGCCCGAGCCCAGGATCTCCAGCCAGCCCGAGCCCTTGCAGAGCCGGCAGCCGGCGCCCTTGCAGACGAAGCAGAGCACGTCCACCTCGGCGGACGGCTCGGTGAATGGGAAGAACGAGGGCCGGAAGCGGATGCGACTGTCCGGCCCGAACAGCTCACGGGCGAACAGCTCTAGCGTGCCCCGAAGGTCCCCCATCGAGATGTCGCGGTCCACCGCCAGGCCCTCGACTTGGTGGAAGACCGGCGAGTGCGTCATGTCGAGGGCGTCCCGCCGGTAGACCCGGCCCGGCACGATGATGCGCACGGGCAGCTGCTGCCGCTCCATGGTGCGGATCTGCATCGGCGAGGTATGAGTGCGCAGCAGGACCTCGTCGCCGACGTAGAAGGTGTCCTGCATGTCCCGCGCCGGGTGGTCCTTGGGGATGTTGAGGGCCTCGAAGTTGTAATAGTCCAGCTCGACCTCGGGCCCCTCCACCACCGCGAAGCCGAGGCCGACGAAGACGTCGATGATCTCGTCGAGGACCCGCGAGAGCGGGTGAAGCGCCCCCGGGACGACACGCCGGCCGGGCAGGGTGAGGTCCACGCGGTCGGCGGCGAGGCGGGCCCGGCGCTCGGCTCCCTCCAACGCGGCGAGCCGCCGGGCCAGCGCGGCCTCGATCTCGCTCTTGGCTTCGTTGGCCTCGCGCCCGACCGCCGGCCGCTCGGCGGCCGGGAGCGATGGCATGGACCGCAGCAACTGGGTGACCAGACCCTTCTTGCCGAGGTACTTCACGCGGACCTGCTCGAGGTCCTGGCTGGTGGCGGCGCGCTCCAGTTCTTCGGTCGCGCCCTTCACGATCGCGCGGATACGCTCGTCCGGCATGGCTCGGCTCGCCGGCTCATTCTACCGGAACGCTGAATGCGCGAAAAGTACGCCGTGGCCCTGCGTTCGCCGCTCCGGCTGGCAACGCGGCGCGAGTTGACCTATTCTGGCCGGGCCGGCGCACGGGCGCCGCCGCGCCTTCCACACCCACGGAGGAGGCCGACATGGCAACGTCGGGGGACCGTCGTGATCTGCTCAAGCTGAGTGGCCTGGGGCTGGCGGCGGGGGTCGCCGCCGCCGGCAGCGTCCTGACGCCGCGCCAGGCCTACGCCCAGGCCCGCTCCGACAGCCTGCTGCGGAGCGTGCTCGACCGGGGCCGGCTGATCGTCGGGACCGGGAGCACGAACGCGCCCTGGCACTTCGAGGACGACAAGGGACAGCTCACGGGCATGGACATCACCATGGCCCGGATCCTGGCCAAGGGGCTCTTCGATGACGAGAAGAAGGTCGAGTTCGTCAAGCAGGACCCGGCCGCGCGCATCCCCAACATCACGACCGGCAAGGTGGACATCGTGATCCAGTTCATGACCATCTCGCCGGCGCGGGCCCAGCTGGTCGCGTTCTCGCGGCCGTACTACGTCGAGGGGGCGGCGCTCCTGACCACGCCCCGGTCGAAGCACAAGACCTACAAGCAGCTCCTGGCCGCCGGAAAGACGGTGAAGGCCTCCGTCCTCCAGAACGTCGACGCCGACAAGCTCGTCCACAAGGCCTTGCCGCAAGCCCAGGTGATGCAGCTCGACACCCAGGCCAACGTCATCCAGGCCCTCGACTCCGGGCGCGCGGACGCGGCGGTGGTCGACCTGTCGACCGTCCGCTGGCTGGTCAAGCGGGACCCGTCGAAGTACGTGGACGCCGGGCACGGCTACCAGTCGATGCTCTACGGCGCGGCCATGCGGCAGGGCGATCTCGACTGGCTCCAGTGGGTCAACACGACCTTCACGGTGGCCATATTCGGGCACCAGAACGAGATCTACGACGCCGCCCTCGACGAGTTCTTCGGCGTGAAGCCGCCCGAGCGGAAGCCGGGCTTTCCTCCGATCTGAGTCGGGCGGCGCGCGGGCGACGGGCCGAGGCTCGGGACGAGGGCGAGTGTCCTACCACTTCAACTTCACCTACGTCTGGCGGCACTTCGATCGCCTGGCCTGGGGGCTTCTGCTCTCGCTCGAGCTCGCCCTCGCCTCGATCCTGATCGGGATGGTCATCGGGCTCGGGCTGGCCCTCGCCTACACGGGCGGCGGCCGCGTGGTGCGAGCGGCGGTCGCGGCCTACGTCGAGTTCATCCGGAACGTCCCCCTGCTGCTGCTCGTCTATCTCGTCTTCTACGGCATCCCGAGCGTGGGCGGCTTCGCCTACGACGCGACCACCAGCTTCGTCCTCACCCTCTCGGTCTACGCCGGCGCCTACCTGGTGGAGGTCTTCCGGGCCGGCCTGGACGCCGTGCCCCGGGGGCTCCTCGACGCCGGCAAGGCCGTCGGCCTGACGCCCTGGCAACGCCTCGTCCACGTCCGGCTGCCCACGATGTTCCGCGTCGTGCTGCCGTCCCTCTCCAACGCCTACATCTCGCTCTTCAAGGACACCTCGCTGGCCTCGGTGATCGCGGTCCCCGAGCTGACCTACGGCGCCCAGTGGATCAAGACCAACTCCTTCCGGGTGATCGAGGTGTGGGCGGTGGTGACGCCGAT
>DASYUM010000166.1:0-6613 GCA_036001225.1 Candidatus Methylomirabilota bacterium
CGCGAGGAGGGCCAAGACGGGGAGGAAGCCGCTGGCCGGGCCGGCCAGCGCGCTGCCGCCGCCGAGCAGGAGGACGACGGCCAGCACGGGCGCCCCCCAGCAGAGCGCTCTGCCGAGATACGCCTTCCAGTCGCGCTGAGGCGCCGTCCCGTCCGCGGCTTCGGCCAGCTGCCTCTCGGCGGTCGAGGGCGCGAGCGCCGCCGCTTGCACCCGGGCCGCCCGTACGGTCTGGGTGAATTCCTCGGCATGGGCTTCGGAGCAGAACCTCTCCCCGAAGCGTTCGAGTGCGGCTCCGGGCCCGCCCACCTCACGTCCACAGATCCCGCAATAGTGGGGCGCTGCGGTTCCGCCGCTGCCCCGCCCATCCCCGGAGGTCGCCACGTCCGCCCGCATCGCGTTCCGTTCCAGCTTTGCCATGTCTCGATCCTCCTCTCCCGCGTCAGAGAGCCCAGTACGTCAGCGTGTCGTGGATTCCCGTCAGGATGAAGATGACTCCGGCCACCCGGCTGACCAGCCGGTGAGACCCCGTGAGGCGCTCGACAAAGCGGCCCGCCGCCCCGCCGCCGAGCGCGAGGAGGCCGGTGAACGCGACCAGGGGGAGCGCGGTGCCCAGCGCGAACAGGCCGGGGAAGCTCCACCCAGCCGCGCTCCGGAGGGCCAGGGGGATCGTCAGCCCGAAGAAGAGCCAGAAGAGTGTCGGGCAGAAGGCGAAGGAAAAGGCGACACCGAGGAGGAAGGCCCTCGAAATCCCCTGCCGCGGCAGGCGGGCCTGCAGCGAGGCGGCGAACCCGTACCCCACCGATCCGCGGAGGCGAAGGATCCCCACGAAGCCGAGCCCGATCACGATCATCAAGGGGCCGAGCGCCTTCCGCGCCGCAACGACCACCGGGATGGCCGCGGCCTGGAGCTGGAGCCCCACGGCGATGACCGCGGCCCCGGCGACGGTGTACACCAGCACCTTTCCCGCGATGTAGGCCAGCGCCTCCCGCCACGGCCGCCGTTCCTCGAGGCGGCTCCCGACGTAGGCCATCGCCGAGAGGTTCGTCGTGAGCTGACACGGCGACACCGCGCCGACGAGGCCGAAGAGGAGCACCGTCAGCACGGGCCAGTCCACGCGATCGGCCAGGTCACTGACCGGGACCGTGAGCGCCGCGCTGAAGCGGCTCAGCAGCAGGTACCAGTGCCGGAAGAGCGCCGGGATCAATTCCATGGCCGCACGCTCACCTCCCGGAGCTCCACCACCTCGGCGCGCTGGTTCTCGACACAGGCCGCTCGTCCCCGGCGAGCAGGTGACCCCACATGGCTACTTCAGCAACGTCTCGAGCTTCTTCCGCGAGTCGGCGTCGATCCAGTCCCGGTAGCCGACCTCGATGTTCCGGATCACGCCCGTCCGGTCGATGAGGAAGGTCGTCGGGAGGCCGCGAAGCTGGTAGGCGCGCACCACCTCGCCGCGGGGATCGAGCAGGGCGGGAAAGGTCAGCTTGAGCTCGGCCATGAAGGCCTTGACCTTACCCGCCACCGCCGCCTCGCTCCCGGCGTCGATGCTGACGGCCAGGATCTCGAGCCCCTTGGCGCCGTACTCCCGATACGCACGCTCCATGATCGGCATCTCTTCCCGGCACGGGGGGCACCAGGTCGCCCAGAAGTTGACCAGCACCGCCCGCTCACCGAGGACGCGGGAGAGCTGCACCGGCTTTCCGTCTGGGTCGCGCAGCGTGAAGTCGGGCGCGCGGTGCCCCAACGTCGGGCGGACGTCGGCGGCGTCACTCGACGTCGCGGCGAGGACAGCAAGCAGGAGTACCGCCACGAGCCACGGCGGCACGCTTCCGCCTCTCGGGCGCTCCACGCAGGCACACCTCCCTTGGCATGGCGACCCAGCGCCGCGACAGAGGCCCGCGGCGACGGGTCAGATTCCGGTTATTCCGATCTGACGGACGACGACGGACGAGCTAGGCGAGCGGAGAGGGGGGAGCGCGAGGAGCGGCAGGACTCGCGAGGAGCTGACGTTCCGCCTGCGCCGGGCGCGCGAGCGCGAGCTTGGCCCCGAGAGGCTTGGGGGGAGCCATCGGTGTCGCCGCCGGCGGAACCGCCACCAGCGCGTAGTCCCCGACCCACGACTGGGCGCAGAACCGAGGAGAGCCGTCCGCGGTGGGGAAGCACGCGGAATCGGCACCGGCCGCGATCCCCGGCGCCCCGAGACAGAGCGCCGCGAGCACAACCGCCAAGAGGCCCGCCGCCGCGCCCAGCGTAAGGGACTCACGCCGTCTCATCGCTTGCTTAGGGTATCACCATCCGACCGTGATTGCACCGGATGGGATCTGGCCGGTCGCGCCGCAGGCCTGACGGCACTGGCTTTGCAGTCGAACGGCGCCTGGCGGCGCCGCAACATCGCGCCAACCCAGACAGTCAGGAGGATATGAAAATGAGACCGCTCGCGTGGGCCGCGCTCACAGTCGCCATTCTGGCCTTCCCGGCCGCTTCGCCCGGCCGCGCCGGGACGGCCCAACCCGATCCTCAGGCGGCCTGTACCGACATGCTTCAGGGCCACGGCATGGGGGAGGACGGCCGGCAGGCGATGCAGGAGCTGATGCGGTCGGGGAAGGCGCCCGAGCTGATGGATCGCATGATGCAGATGGCCCGGCGGATGGGCAACGGGGACGTGATGGTCGGGATGACCCGGATGATGGGACCCGGCGGCGGGATGGGGCCAGGCGGCATGATGGGCCAGACGAAGCCCGGTCAGGCACCGCAGCAGTAGCCCACGCTGCGCTGAGGGCTGTTGTGGACTGGATGTGGGGCATGCCGGGCATGATGCTCGCCGGCACCGTGTTCTGGCTCATTC
This sequence comes from Candidatus Methylomirabilota bacterium, assembly GCA_036001225.1. Taxonomy (GTDB): domain Bacteria; phylum Methylomirabilota; class Methylomirabilia; order Rokubacteriales; family DASRDR01; genus DASYUM01. The sequence continues at coordinate 2,843 of DASYUM010000166.1, forward strand.
TCCTCGCGGCGCTCGGGCTGGTCCTCTGGTGGGCGCTGAGCCAACGGCGTCCACCGCGACGCGACACCGCCTTGGACATCCTGCGGGAGCGATACGCCCGCGGCGAGCTCACCCGAGAGGAGTTCGAGGCGCAGCGCCGCGACCTCATGGCCTGATCGTGCGTCCTGACTTGGCGCGCCGGGTTCCGGTAGCGCGATAGCCGGTGGGGGATACGACGACTCCGTCACCGTCCAGGACGTCATCGATGTCGTCGCTTACCTCCGGGCGCTCAGACAGCCGGCCGGTGGCCCGGCGCCGCACGCGGCATACGAGGGCGGCTGAGTCTATCTCAGGGCGCGGAGCACCGGGTCAGTCCGACCTGGCCCGGTCGCGCTGCGGCTCGCTCCGCTCGCGGCCGGAATCGGGACTGTCGGGAGCGGTGTGCTGCCTCAGTCGTGGGTGGCCCTCGCCAGCCACGCGGCCGTGCTGGTCGGACGCGTCGTCGGCCTCTCCGTCGCAAGGCGTGCGCGGGTCGTGAGCTCGGCTGCCCCTTACGATCGGTACTGCTGAGGATTCTTGGTGAACTTGTCCTTGCACGCCGCCGAGCAGAAGTAGTAGGTCTTGCCGTCCTGCGTGGCGGTGGCTGCCGCCTTCTTCTCGTCCACGGTCATGCCGCACACCGGATCCTTCGCCATGCCTCGTCACCTCCTGCCCGAATTGTCCCGCCGGCCTGCGATGGACGCAAGCCGCCCGGGCCGCTCAGAGCGGCACCCGCCGGAGGCGGAGGGCGTTGGCGATCACCGAGACCGAGCTGAACGTCATCGCGGCGCTGGCGACGATCGGGCTCAACAGGACCCCCGTGAACGGATAGAGCACCCCGGCCGCGATCGGCACGCCGAGGGCGTTGTACACGAACGCGAAGAAGAGGTTCTGCCGGATGTTCCGCATGGTGGCCCGGCTCAGCCGCCGGGCGCGGACGATGCCGCGGAGGTCCCCCTTCACGAGGGTCACGCCGGCGCTCTCCATGGCCACGTCCGTCCCGGTGCCCATCGCGATCCCGACCTGCGCCTGCGCCAGCGCCGGCGCATCATTGATGCCGTCCCCCGCCATCGCCACCACGCGCCCCTCGCCCTGCAGCCGCTTGATCACCTCGCTCTTCTGCTCCGGCAGTACCTCGGCCTCGACGTGCTCGATGCCCAGCTTTCGGGCCACGGCCGCCGCGGTCGTCCGGCTGTCCCCGGTCAGCATCACCACCCGGACCCCCTCCTCGCGGAGTTGGCGAAGTGCCTCCGGTGTGGACGTCTTGATCGGGTCCGCGACGCCGAGCAGCCCCGCCGCCCGGCCGTCGACGGCGACGAACATGACCGTCTGGCCGTCCTGCCGCGCCGCCTCGGCCCGCTCACCGATGTCGCCGGGATCGATGCCGAGCTCGGCCAGTAGCGCCGCGTTGCCCAGCGCCACCGCCCGGCCGTCCACGGTGCCGGTGACGCCCTTGCCCGTCACTGACCGGAAGTCCCGGGCCTCCCCGGGCTCCACGCCACGATCCCGCGCGCCCGCGACGATCGCGGCGGCCAGCGGGTGCTCGCTGGCCCGCTCGAGCGTGGCGGCGAGGCGGAGGAGCGCCGCCTCGTCGAGGCCGGGTCGGGTCACGACGGACACGAGCCGCGGCTTCCCCTCGGTGAGCGTGCCCGTCTTGTCCACGACCAGGGTGTCGACCTTCTCCAGCACTTCGAGCACCTCGGCGTTCCGAACGAGCACGCCGGCCGTGGCGCCCCGGCCGGTCCCGACCATGATCGACATCGGGGTGGCCAGGCCCAGGGCACACGGGCAGGCGATGATGAGCACGGCGACGGCGTTGACGAGCGCGTAGGCGAGCCGGGGCTCCGGGCCGAAGAGTGCCCAGCCCACGGAGGTCAGGATCGCCACGATCACAACCGCCGGCACGAAGTAGCCGGAGACCTGGTCGGCCAGCCGCTGGATCGGCGCGCGGCTCCGCTGCGCCTCACTCACCAGGCGGACGATCTGCGCGAGCAGCGTCTCGCTCCCGACCCGCTCGGCCCGCATCAGGAACCCGCCGGTCCCATTCACGGTGCCGCCCGTGACCCGGTCGCCCGGCCCCTTCTCCACCGGCATCGGCTCGCCCGTCACCATCGACTCGTCGACCGCGCTGGTGCCCTCGATCACCACCCCGTCGACGGGGACTTTCTCTCCGGGGCGGACGCGCAGCCGATCGCCGGGCTGGACCGCGTCGAGCGGGATGTCCTCCTCGCGCCCGTCGTCCAGGAGCCGCCGGGCCGTCTTGGGCGCCAGGCCGAGGAGCTGGCGAATCGCGGTGCTCGTCTGGCTCCGCGCGCGTAGCTCGAGCACTTGGCCGAGCAGGACCAGCACCGTGATCACCGCGGCCACCTCGAAGTAGAGCCCGATCTGCCCGCCGTGGCTCCGGAAGGAGGCCGGGAAGAGCCCGGGGGCAAGGGCCGCGACCACGCTGTACCCGTACGCCATTCCGGTCCCGATGGCGATGAGGGTGAACATGTTCGGGCTCCGGTTCACGATCGAGGCGTAGGCCCGGGTGAAGAACGCCGAGCCCGCCCACAGCACGACCGGGGTCGCCAGCCCGAGCTGCAGCCAGGCGAGCAGCCACGGTGCCACCGCGTGCTGGACGGGTTGACCGGGCAGCAGATCGGACATCGCCAGCGCCAGGAGATGGACGGTGAGCCCGAGCCCGATCCAGAACCGGCGCGTCATGTCGACGAGTTCCGGGTTGACCGGCTCTTCCGCGGTCACCGTGCGCGGCTCGAGGGCCATCCCGCAGATGGGACAGGTCCCCGGCTCGCTGCGCACGATCTGCGGGTGCATGGGGCAGACCCATTCGGTCCGGGCGGCGGGCGCCGATGGCGCGACCGGCTCCAGCGCCATCCCGCACTTCGGGCAGGCACCGGGTCCCGGCTGGCGGACCTCAGGGTGCATCGGGCAGGTGTAGAGGGTCTCGGCCGGCGCGGCCGAGGGCGCCCCGGGCGGGCCCGCAAGGTAGGCGTCGGGATTGGCCCGGAAGCGGTCGAGACATTCCGAGCTGCAGAAGACGTACGTCGTCCCGGCGTGTCGGTGCGTCCCCGCCGCCTCCGCACGGTCGACGGTCATGCCGCACACGGGGTCCGCCCTGGTGGCGTCGGCGCGGGCCGGTGACGCGTGGGAGTCGTGCGGGCGGGGCGGCTGGCTCATCCGGTGGGCCTCCGTCGCCGGTTGCCTCGGCCAGGCGCCCGAGGTTGCTTCCGATGCGGGCGGTGCGGCATGTCGGTCCTCGTCACTGATGCTGTTCGTGACCGCCTCCGCCGGCGGGGGGAGCCGGCGGCTTCAGCGAGTGTAGACCTAGAATCCCACGGAGAGGCCGGCCGTCACGAAGAATCGCGACCGTTCAGCCGGGCCGGCGAACTCGGTCCCGACCCCCGCATCCAGGACGAGTCGGAGTGTGAGCTGATGGCGAAAGCCAACCTCGACGCCGAACACGTTGTCTTCCCCCCGGCGGCTGCCCTGCTCAGTGAAGAAGTCGGCAAGCACGGTCGTGCGCGTGTAGCGCGGGGCGCCGACCGGGTAGCTCGCCCCTATGGCGACCTTGTAGCGGCCGTCTCGCTCGTCCCCGGCGCCGGTGTCAGAATTGAGAAACTCGTAGGCGGCGTTCAGGTGGAGACTCAGGCGATCGAACGACTTGGTCACGAGGCCTTTGATCTCGCCGTCCACCCCGGACGAATCGACTCCGGTCGGGAAGTTGACCGTCAGCTTCAGCCCGAACGCGGG
>DASYUM010000167.1:0-1933 GCA_036001225.1 Candidatus Methylomirabilota bacterium
CTTCGTCTTCATCCTCGACCGGCTGACCGGCCAGCCGCTGTTCCCGGTAGAGGAGCGTCCGGTGCCCGCGAGCACGGTTCCCGGCGAGGCGGCCTCGCCCACGCAGCCGATCCCCGCCCGGCCGCCCGCGCTCGTTCGGCAATCGATGACGCGCGAGGAGCTCAGCACGGTGACCCCCGAGTCGCATCGGCAGTGCGCTGCGCTGTTCGACGCGGCCGTCACGGGCCCCGTCTTCACGCCCCCCAGCCTGACGCTCACGCTGAGCTTCCCCGGCACGCTCGGAGGCGCGACGTGGTCGGGCGCGGCCTTCGACCCGTCGCGCCGTCGCTTGTACGTCAACGTTAACGAGGTCGGGGCGCTCGGAGCGATGATCGCACTCGGCCCCGCCGCCCCCGTCCGCTACCGCCGCGTCAGCCCCTGGGGCGACTATGCGCGCTTCTGGGACGATAACCGCTGGCCCTGCCAGCAGCCGCCGTGGGGAACCCTCAACGCCATCGACCTCGACGAAGGCGCCATCGCGTGGACCGTTCCCCTCGGCGTCGTGGACGCCCTCGTCGAGCGGGGGCTACCCCCGACCGGCACGCCGAGCCTGGGCGGAGCGATCGCGACTGTCGGCGGCGTCGTCTTCATCGCGGGGACGAGCGACAGCCGGTTCCGCGCCTTCGACGCCGCCACCGGGCGCGAGCTGTGGGTGGACCGCCTGGAGGCCAGCGGCCACGCCACGCCCATGACGTATCGCGGCCGCAGCGGGCGGCAGTACGTGGTGATCGCGGCGGGCGGCGGCGGCTACTTCAGCCGCACGGCGGCCGACGTGGTCGCGGCGTACGCCCTACCGGCGCCCTGAGCCAGCCGCCGCCGGCGGCTGCATCATCAGCTCCTCGATGACCTTCGCCAGCTCGGCCGGCGGCATGGCTTCCACCAGGTACGTCTGGTCCCCGCCGGGATCGGCGACCCAGGTATTGCGCGAGAACTGGGGCTTGCGCGCGACGGGAGCCGTTACCAGCAGCTCGAAACGGTTGCGGCCCCGGCCCCCCTCCGAGAAGTATTTCCCCAGCCCGCGCACCGCGTAGAGCGCCGACGTCTGGTCCCAGCTCTCGCGGTCCTTGCCGCCCGTGTACTCGAGGTACGCCCGCGCCACCGGGCTCTTCGCCGGGTCGCGCTCGCGGATGAGACGGGCGCCCGTCTTCACCTTCGCGCCCAGCTCGACCCCGGAGAACGTGACCGGCGTCGGCCAGTGGCCGAGCACGTAGGCCGTCGTTTCCGGGTACGTGGCCAGGTTGAACTCGCCCTGCTCGCCCGAGGACGGGAAGCGGCCACCCATGCACGACCATTCCTTCACCTTGCGGCGCACGAGCTCCACGCCGTCGAGGGGGCTCGCCTCGTCCGGTCCGGACCGGAGCAGCGCGTCGAGGTTCGTGAGGAAGCCGACGCTCACCATCACCACGCTCTTGTCCGGCCGGCCCGCGAGCACCTTCCGGTAGAGCCGGTACGCCTCGGGCGCCTCCGCGCCGCTGCGGAGCCGGTGCGGGAAACCGGCCTTCACCGTCTTCTCGGCGTACCGGCCCCGCTCGCCCATTTCCTGGTGCGGGCCGCGGTAGACGCCCACCGGGATCTCGGGGCGGCCGTAGTAGGTGTTGACGGCATCGGCCATGGGCGGCGCCCACCGCCCGTCGTAGGCGCGGGCGCTCTCGCTCACGCCCACGGCCAGGATGCGGCACTCGCCGCGGTCGGCGAGCGCGTGGAGGAGAGCGAGGGCGCCGACGTCGTCCACGTCGAGCGCCATGTCCGTGTCGAAGATGACGTCGACGGGCGCGGCCGCGCCGGCCAGCGCGACGACGAGGCCGGCGGCGGCCGCGATCGCGGCCGTCGTCAGATGTAGGCGATGCAGTCGATCTCCACCAGCGAGGTGCCCGGAATCCCGCCCGCGCAGGCG
>DASYUM010000168.1:0-16617 GCA_036001225.1 Candidatus Methylomirabilota bacterium
TCCACGCTACCCGCCGAAATGGCCTTGACGGAAGGACCACTTTGGCGCAGATGATGGGGCCATTATGCGGCGCCGGGCGGCGGGGGTGGCGATGCTGGGGCTGGGCCTCGACCGGGCGACGTCGGTCCCGCTCTACCGCCAGCTCTACGACGCGATCCGGACGGCGATCCTGGCGGCCCGACTCCGTCCCGGCGCCCGGCTCCCTTCGACGCGCGCGCTGGCCGTCGAGCTGGGCAGCTCGCGCAACACCGTCCTCGCCGCCTTCCAGCAGCTTCTGGCCGAGGGCTACCTGGAGGGGCGCGTCGGCGCCGGCACCTCGGTCGCCCGGGCGCTGCCCGAGGCGTTCTTGCAGAGCCGGCCGGCCCCGGCCCGGCCGGCCCGCGCGGGTCGGCCTCCCCGGCTCTCGCGGCGGGGCGCGCGGCTGCTCGCCAGTCCGCTGTCGGGGCGCGCGGCCACCGAGCCGCGTCCCTTCCGCCCCGGCGTGCCCGCCTACGACGCCTTCCCCTTCGAGCTGTGGGCCCGCCTGGTCGCGCGCCGCTGGCGTCGCGTGCCGCGCCAGCTCCTCGACTACGGCGAGCCGGCCGGCTACCGCCCCTTGCGGGAGGCCATCGCGACCTACCTCCGAGAGGCGCGGGCCGTCCGCTGCGAAGCCGAGCAGGTCATCGTGGTGACCGGCTCCCAGCAGGCGGTGGACCTGGCCGCGCGGGTCCTGCTCGACCCCGGCGATCCCGCCTGGATCGAGGATCCCGGCTACCCCGGGGCGCGTGGGGCGCTGGCCGCGGCCGGCGTGCGCCTGGTCCCGGTGCCGGTGGACGACGAGGGGCTCGACGTCATGGCGGGAGCCGCGGTCGCGCGCCAGGCCCGCCTGGTCTACGTGACGCCGTCACACCAGTACCCCCTCGGGACCACGATGAGCCTGAACCGTCGCCTCGCCCTCCTCGAATGGGCGGGCCGGGTCGGCGCCTGGGTCCTCGAGGACGACTACGACAGCGAGTACCGCTATCGAGGGCGCCCGCTGGCCGCCCTTCAGGGTCTGGATGCCGCCGGTCGGGTCATCTACGTGGGGACCTTCAGCAAGGTGCTGTTCCCGGCCCTCCGGATCGGCTACCTGGTGGTCCCGACCGCGCTGGTGGACGCCTTCGTCGCGGCGCGGGCGCTGGCCGACCGCCACTCGCCGTCGGTGATGCAGGCCGTACTCGCCGACTTCCTCGCCGAGGGACACTTCGCCCGCCACATCCGGCACACCCGCGCCCTCTACGCCGAGCGCCAGGCCGCCTTGGTGACGGCGGCGCGGCGCGCGCTCGCCGGCGTCCTCGCCGTCGCACCGGCCGACGCCGGCATGCACGTGGTCGGCTGGCTCGGGCCGGGCCGGGACGACCGGGCCGCCGCCCGGGCCGCGGCGGCGGCGGGAGTCGAGGCGCCGCCGCTGTCCACCTACCGGCTCCGGCCCTCCCGCCGGGGCGGCCTGCTGCTCGGCTACGCCGCCTATCCGCCGCCGGCGCTGCGCGAAGGGGTCGAGCGGCTGGCCGCCGCCCTCGGTCTATAATGAGGAGCGACCTGCCCGGCGCCCACACCAATGAGACATCCGGAGTCAACCGTCGGTAGCTCGGGCCGCGCCCGGGAGTGTCCCCCCTTCCCCCTCGGGGTGGGAGGGGACGGGGGTGCGGGGGGACCCGAATGAGTGACGAGTCCGAGCTCCTGCGTAGCGTGTTCGAGGGGACGGAGGTCCTGCGGAAGCCGCTCAGCGGCATCATTGCGGGCCACCACGTCTTGCCCTATGTGCTGGTGGGCCCCCAGCACGACTCCCCCAGCCGCTCGGTCGAGGTCCGCGGCCGGATCCGCGTGTCGCCGCGCCTGGTGTGGGCGGTCGGCGGCGACGGGCCGACCTACGGCGAGGTGTTCCGGGATACGGAGCTGATGCACCGGGCCCTGGTCGCCCGCGTGTTCAGCTTCCGCTACTCGCGCCGCGTCTTCGTGGAGAGCGAGGATCTCCGGATCCAGCCCCAGGAGCGCGACGTCCAGGCCCACCTCGAGCGCGTCATGGACGACCTCGCGCGGCGCGAGGTCATCAACACCGGGGTCATCCTGTCCCCGGACGTCCGGTTCTACCCGGTCTCGATCGACCGCTTCATTCGCGAGATCCTCGACCAGGAATTCCGCGACTGAAGACGGTCCCAGGAGGCAGTCCCGCATGGCCGACAAGGTGACGAAGTCCGACGCCGAGTGGCGCGCCAGCCTCGCCCCCGAGCAGTACCAGGTCCTCCGCCGTCAGGGCACCGAGCGCGCGTTCACCGGCGAGTACCACGACTGCAAGGAGGCAGGGATCTACCGCTGCGCGGGCTGCGGCAACCCGCTCTTCGGGTCGGAGACGAAGTTCGACTCGGGGACCGGCTGGCCCAGCTTCCACACGCCCCTCGACCCTGCCAGTGTCGGCACCACCGAGGACACCAGCCACTCCATGCGCCGGACCGAGGTTCGCTGCGCCCGCTGTGAGGGCCATCTCGGCCACGTCTTCGACGACGGCCCGCCGCCGACCGGCCTCCGCTATTGCATCAACTCGGCCGCCCTCAAGCTCGAGCGCGAGAAGCGCGGCTGATGGCCGGCGAGCTCCCGCACCGCACGCTGGGGAAGAGTGGCCTCCGGGTCTCCGCGCTGGGGCTCGGCTGCATGTCCCTGTCGGGGACGTACGGGAAGAGCGACGATGCCCAGTCCATCGCGGTCATCCACCGTGCCCTCGCCCTCGGCATCGACCTTCTCGATTCCTCGGACATGTACGGCTGGGGTCACAACGAGGAGCTGCTGGGCCAGGCGCTGCGCGGGCGGCGGCGAGGAGTGGTGCTGGCCACCAAGTTCGGCCAGGTCAAGAGCCCCGACGGCAAGGCGAATCTGGTGGACGGCCGGCCCGAGTACGTCCCGCGGGCCTGCGACGCGAGCCTCAAGCGCCTCGGGACGGACGTGATCGACCTTTACTACCAGCATCGGGTGGATCCCAAGGTGCCGATCGAGGAGACGGTCGGGGCCATGTCCCGGCTGGTGGAGCAGGGCAAGGTGCGCCACCTGGGCCTCTGCGAGGCGGCGCCCGCCACCATCCGGCGGGCCCACGCCGTCCATCCCCTCGCCGCCGTCCAGAGCGAGTACTCGCTCCTCTACCGCCAGCCGGCCGAGGAGACGCTCCCGGTGTGCCGGGAACTCGGCGTCGGGTTCGTGGCCTACTCCCCGCTCGGGCGGGGGTTCCTGACCGGGCGGATCCACAAGCCCGACGAGATCGCCGAGGACGACCGGAAGCGCCAGCATCCCCGCTTCCAGGGGGACAACTTCGCGCACAACCGGCGGCTCGTGGAGCGGATCGAGGAGCTCGCCGGCAAGAAGGGCGTGACGCCGGGTCAGCTCGCCCTGGCCTGGCTCCTGGCCCAGGGCGAGGACATCGTCCCCATCCCGGGGACCAAGCGAACGAAGTACCTGGAGGAGAACGTGGGCGCGCTCGACGTCCGCCTCGACGCCGAGGACCTCCAGCGGATCGAGGAGGCGATGCCGCCCGGCGCGGCGGCGGGCTTGCGCTACCCGGAACCTCAGATGAAGGGAGTGTTCATCTGAGGTCCTGAGTGGCCGCCCCCGTCCGCTTCGATCACATTGCCATAGCAACCGCCCGGCTGGCTGACGCGCCGCCATTCGTCGTCGGCCAGCTCGGGGGCCTGCCCGACACGAACGACGGCTCCGGGCCGTATCGCTTCGCTTCCTGGCGGTTCGCCGGGGGCGGCCTCCTGGAGGCGCTCGAGCCGCGCGGCGAAGACGGCTTCCTCCACCGCTTCCTGGCCCGGCACGGCCCCGGCGTCCACCACGTGACCTTCAAGGTGCCGAGCCTCCGAGCCGAGTGCGACCGCGCGGCCGCCCACGGCTACGAGGTCGTCGGCTACGACGATTCGCGGTCCGACTGGGCGGAGGCGTTTCTCCATCCCAAGCAGGCCCTCGGCATCGTCGTCCAGCTCGCCCAGTCGGCCGGCGGGGAGCGGGCGCGCCCCTGGACGGGGCCGCCGAGCCCGGCCGATCCGCCGCCGCCGGTCACCCTGATCGGCCTCCGACTGCGCGCCCGCTCGCCCGAGCGCGCCCGCACCCAGTGGGGCGAGCTCCTCCAGGGCGAACTCAGCGAGGCGGCCGGCGGCGTCCTGGTCTTCCGGTGGCCGGGCTCCCCGATGCGCCTGACCGTCGAGACCGACTCTGTGGCCGGGGAAGGCCCGGTGTGCATCGAGGTGGCCACCGACCGACCGCTCGCGCTTCCGGCAGGGCCCCACCCGCACCTCGGCGCGGTCTTCGTGCGGCGCCCGCCGGCTGCGGTATCCTAAGGACCTGATGGGGAACACCTTCGGCCAGCTCTTCCGGGTGACGACGTGGGGCGAGTCCCACGGGGGCGCCATCGGCGCGGTGGTGGACGGCTGCCCGCCGCTCCTGCCGCTGACCGAGGCCGACATCCAGCCCGACCTCGACCGCCGGCGCCCGGGGCAGAGCCTCCTCGTCAGCCAGCGGAAGGAGTCGGACACCGTCCGGATCCTGAGCGGGGCCTTCGAGGGCAAGACCCTGGGGACGCCGATCAGCCTCTACATTCCCAACGAGGACATGCGCCCGGCGGACTACCGGGAGATGCAGGAGAAGTACCGCCCGAGCCACGCCGACTACACGTACGAGGCCAAGTACGGCTTCCGGGACTGGCGGGGCGGCGGGCGGACCAGTGCCCGGGAGACCGCCGGGCGGGTCGCGGCCGCCGCCATCGCGCGAAAGCTCCTCTTTCACCGCTACGGGGTCGAGATCGTGGCGTGGGTCGCCAAGGTCGGCCGGATCGTGGCCGAGTGCGACGTCGAGCGGGTCACCCGCGAAGACGTGGACCGCACGCCCATCCGCTGTCCCGACCCGGCGGGCGCCGAGCGCATGATCGCGGCGGTGGAGGCGATCCGGAAGGAAGGCAACTCGCTGGGCGGCATCGTGGGATGCGCCGCGCGGGGCTGCCCGCCCGGGTGGGGCGAGCCGGTCTTCGACCGCCTGGAGGCGGACCTGGCCAAGGCGGTGATGAGCCTGCCCGCCAGCAAGGGATTCGAGATCGGCTCCGGGTTCGCCGGGACCGACCTCACCGGCCGCGAGCACAACGACGAGTACTACATGGAGGGCGACCGCGTCCGGACCCGGACCAACCGGTCGGGCGGCGTCCAGGGCGGGATCAGCAACGGCGAGACGATCTACCTCCGCGTCGGGTTCAAGCCGACCGCCACCATCCTCAACGCCCAGCAGACGGTCGACGTCCGCCACCAGGAGACCACGATCGAGGGCCGAGGCCGCCACGACCCCTGCGTGCTGCCCCGCGCGGTGCCGATGGTGGAGGCGATGGTGGCCCTGGTCCTCGCCGACCACGCCCTCCGCCATGAGGCCGTCAAGCCGCAGAAGACGTAGCGCGCTGGCGCTGGCCCTCGGGCTGGCAGTGGGCGGGTGCGCATCGCCCCTGCCCTACACGCCGGCCGAGCAGCCGGCGGGCGTCCGCCTGGCCGCCGACTACGCCGTCAACGCCGGCCGCCTGCGGGTCGAGATCGACACCGGCGGCTACCGTCTGGAGTTGGCCGAGATCCTCAAAGCCGACGGCAGTGCGGTCCGGGCCGAGACCATCGAGCACCCCGGACCGCGGGGCGGGAGCGGGCTGGGGCTCGGGCTCGGCGTCGGGAGCGTGGGCCGGACCGGCAGTGTGTCGATCGGGACCGGCATCGGCCTCGGCACCACCGTCGGCGGCGGCTCGCGCGTGGACGGGAACACGGTCGCCGTGTTCCCGCTCGATCAGGTCGGCCCGGGGCCCTGGTCGCTGCGAGTCAAGGTGGTCGGCATCCAGCCGGTCGTCATCGTGCTGGACCCGGCCCGCCGCGGCTGAGGTCGGCGCCCTCCATGCCGGAGCGACACCGCGACTGGCTCGAGCAGGCCGATTGGGACCTGGACCATGCGCGGCTGGCGACGCGCGAGGGCCACTTCGAGTGGGCGGCGTTCGCGGCGCAGCAGGCGGCGGAGAAGGCGTGCAAAGCCCTCCACCTCTACCTCCGGAGCGCCGCGTGGGGCCATGACGTCACGCAGCTCCTCGGCGTGCTCCCCGCCGGCCACCAGCCGCCGAGCGCCCTGCTGGACCGCGCGAAAGCGCTCGACAAGCACTATCTACCCGCGCGGTACCCGAATGGCTTCGACGCCGGGACGCCGCGCCAGCACTACACGCGCCGCGAAGCCGACCAAGCCATCACCGACGCCGAGGCGATCATTGGATTCTGTCGTCGCTCGCTCGCTTGATCGAGAGGCCGTCCTCGCCTGGCTGACCCGGATGGCCGCGGACGTCGGCGCGGCGCGTGCCGAAGTGCGCGAGGTGCGCCTGTTCGGATCGCTCGCCCGCGGCGACCGGAACCCGTACGCGGATGCCGACTTGCTCATCGTCGTCGACCGCGCGGAGGCGGTCTTTCGTGATCGGGCGCCGCGCTACAGGCCGGATTCGGCGCCGGTGCCGCTGGACCTTCTGGTGTGTACGCAGGCCGAGCTCGACCGGGAGCGTGCGGCCGGCAATGCGTTCGTCGCCAGCATCCTCGCCGAGAGCCTGACCTTGTACCGCCGGCCGCCCCACTGACCGATCGGGACCGCCACGGCCCTCGGCTCGCTCGCGGTCACTCGGCGCCGAGCGCCTGACGGAGCGCCTTCAACCCCTCCTGCTGCACGGTCCAGAAGCGGCCCCCGATGAGGCCGCCGTCCACCACGAGGTCCTGGCCGGTGATGAAGCTCGACTCGTCGCTGGCCAGGAACACCGCCGCATTGGCGATGTCGTCGGGGAGGCCGGCCCGGGGGATCGGCTGGAGCTGGGCGAAGGCCTTTTCCACGATCGGCGCCGTCGCGTCGGCCCGGTCGGGCGGGAGGCCGAACACCTTGCCGAAGATGCCGGTGGCGATGCCGCCGGGGGAGAGGCTGTTGACCCGCACGTGGTGCTCGGCGAGCTGCATGGCGGCGACGCGGGAGAGGTGGATGACGGCGGCCTTGGCCGCCGAGTAGACCATGGACGAGGAGTGGCCGGCCCGGCTGCCGGCGACGCTGCCGTTGTTGATGATGCTGCCCGCGCGCTGGCGCATCATGATCGGCGCCGCGTGCTTCATGCCGGCCAGGACGCCGCCGAAGAGGACGGCCATCGCCCGCTCGGCGGCGTCGAGCGGGATCGTCTCGATCCCGCCGCGGGGGGCCGGGCCGCCGGCGTTGTTGAAGAGGCAGTCGAGCCGGCCGTACTTGCCGACCGTGAAGTCGATGACCGCCCTCACGTCGCCCTCGCGGGCGACGTCGGTACGGACGAAGTCGACCCGGGGCGCCAGGGCCCGGACCAGCGCCTGACCCTCCGCCTCGCGCCGGGCGGCCACGACCACGCGGGCGCCTTCCTCGACGAACCGCTCGACCGTCCGCTTGCCGATCCCGCTGGTGCCTCCGGTGATGATGGCGACCTTGCCGTCCAGTCGGCCCATGGTCGTCCTCCCGATCAGGCGCGGGTGGCCGTCGCCTGCATCGCCCGCCAGACGCGCTCGGGCCGCAGCGGCATGTCGAGGTGCCGGATTCCGAACGCGCGGAGCGCGTCCACCACCGCGTTGACGGTCGCCGGGGTCGAGCCGATGGTCGCCGCCTCGCCGATTCCCTTGGCCCCGATGGGGTTGAACGGCGTCGGGGTCACGGTCTGCTCGGTGACGAACGAGGGCAGGTCCTCGGCCCGCGGCACGGCGTAGTCCATGAGCGAGCCGGTGACGAGCTGGCCTTCGGCGTCGTAGACCAGCTCCTCGAGGAGGGCCTGCGCGATCCCCTGGGCCAGGCCTCCGTGAACCTGCCCGGTGACCAGCATCGGGCTCACCCGCGGGCCGCAGTCGTCCACCGAGTAAAACGCCCGCACGCTGACCGCGCCGGTGTCGCGGTCCACCTCCACCACCGCCAGATGGGCGCCGAAGGGGTAGATGAGCTGGGCCGGCTTGAAGAAGTCGCTGGCTTCCAGCCCGACCTCCAGGCTCTCCGGCAGGGTGTCGCTGTACGCCCGCTCGGCGATCTGGGCCAGGGTCAGCATGCGGGCGGGAACGCCTTTGACCTGATAGCGTCCCTCGTCCAGGACCACGTCGTCGGGGTTGGCCTCCAGCATGTGGGCCGCCACGCGCCGCGCCTTCTCCTGCACCTTGGTCGCCGCCCGCAGCATCGCCGTGCCGCCGAGGGCCAGGCTGCGGCTCCCGCCGGTGCCGTGGCCCATCGGGGTGTTGGCGGTGTCGCCGTGGCGGACCACGATCTGGTCGAAGTCCACGCCGAGGTGGTCGGCCAGGATCTGGGCGAAGCTCGTCTCGTGGCCCTGGCCGTGGGGCGAGGTGCCGGTGTAGGCCGTCACGGTACCGCTCGGCTCCACCCGCACCAGCGCGCTCTCGAAAGGCCCGAAGCCGCACATCTCGACGTAGCAGGCCAGGCCGAGCCCGAGCAGCGTCCGGTCGCCGCGGGCCAGCCGCTCCCGCTGCTCGGCCCGGAGGGCGGCGTACTTCGAGATGTCGAGCAGCTTGGTCAGCGCCCGGTCGTACTCCCCGCTGTCGTAGCGCTGGCCGGTCGGCGTCGCGTAGGGGAAGGCCTCGGGCGGGATGAAGTTCTTCCGCCGGACCACCTCCGGGGCCAGGCCCAGCTCGGCGGCGACCAGGTCCACCATCCGCTCGACGTAGTAGGCGGCCTCCGGACGGCCGGCGCCCCGGTAGGCGGCGACCGGCGTCGTGTTCGTGAAGACGCAGGTGGAGCGCAGATCGACGTTCGGGATCCGGTAGACGCCGATCCCCATCATCAGCGTGAGGTCGGGGATGAACGCGAAGATCGGATAGGCGCCGAGGTTGGCGATCACGTGCATCCGGAGCGCGGTGATGGTGCCGTCGGCCTCGACGGCCGCTTCGAGGTCGGTCACGTGATCGCGCCCGTGGGTGGTGGCGACCATGTGCTCGAGGCGGGTCTCCGTCCAGCGGAGCGGCAGCCGGAGGCGGCGGGCCAGCGCCGCCAGCACGGCGTCCTCCGGATACAGCCCGAACTTCACGCCGAACCCGCCGCCGACCTCGGGCGCGATGACCCGGATGGCGTTCAGCGGCATCCCGAGCGCGGTGGCCAGGTCCTTCCGGAGCGCGTGGGGCGCCTGGTGGGTCGACCAGAGGATCAGGCCGCCGGTGGCCGGGTCGGGAGCGGCCAGCCCGGCCCGCGGCTCGAGCGGCACGCCGCACAGCCGCTGGTTGACCATGCGCTGCTTGACGACGCGGTGGGCGCGCGCGAAGGCGGCGTCGGGGTCGCCGGCGGTGATCCGGTTTTCGTGCTCGACGTTGCGGGCCGCGTCCTCGAAGAGCTGGGGCGCGCCTTCGGCCATCGCCTGGACCGCATCGCTCACCGCCGGCAGCGGCTCCCAGTCCACCCGGACGTCGGCCGCCGCGTCCACCGCGAGCGCCTCCGAGGTCGCGACCACCGCGGCCACGGCCTCCCCGACGTGGCGCACCCGCCCCACGGACAGCGGCAGGTGCTGCCGCCCGCGCGCGCTCGCGCTCTCGCCGCCCTCGGTGGACGTCGCCTCCGTCGGCGGGACCGGCGCCACCTGACCCCGGAGGTCCTCACCGGTCACGACCGCCACCACGCCCGGCCGCCGGGCGGCGGCGCTGGTGTCGATGCCGCGGATCCGCGCGTGGGCGTGAGGGCTCCGCACGAACGCGACGTAGTGGAGGCCGGGGAGGCCGATGTCGCTCACGTAGGTCGATGTCCCCGTGATGAGGCGCGGGTCTTCTTTGCGCTTGACCTCGGCACCCATGAGCTTAGGGGTGATAGGCATACGCGGCTCTCTCCTTCTGCCGGGCCGATAAGCGTCGCATCTCTGCGTCCTCGGTCGTCGGCGGCCCTCATTTCGGGACCGCGCGCCCCGGACGGCGGGGCCCCAGCCCCGCGACGTCCGGCGGCGCGCATATGCGGCATACGCCTCGGGCCGCCTCCTCCCTGCGTCCTTGATCTGCTCGGTTCTCGGCCCGGCCCGGGTGGGGAGTGAAGGCGTCCCGTCTCAAGGTACAGCGAACGGCGGAAACGTCAATTCGTCCTCGGGGCGCCCGCGGGGGCCGCCCACCAGCTCGCCGCCGCCAGGCCGCCACCGACGAGCCCGCTGGCCGCGCAGAAGACGCCGAGGGCGCCGAAGCCGAAGCGGGTGACGAGCCAGCCGCCCAGGGCCGTGGCCCCCAGCCAGCCCACGCTGCCGGTGGTGATGTTGAGACCGAGGAGGGCACCCCGGGCCTCGCTGGACACTTCGCTCAGCGCGGCCATGAGCGACGGCCGGCCGAGCGCGTTGGTCAGCGAGTAGGCGAACCCGAGCGCGATCGAGATCGCCACCCCCGGCTGCCAGAGAAGGAGCGGGAGCGCCAGGACTCCCGTGACCACCGAGGACGCCGCGAAGGAGAGCGGGCGGGCGGGGAGCCGGTCGGCCACCTGGCCGCCCAGGAGATTCCCCGCGAGGTTGCCGGCCGCCACCAGCGCCAGCGCGACCGCGAGCTCGGCCAGGGAGACGCCGTAGCTCGTGAGGAGGTAGGTCGCCAGGTACACGGCCATGGCGGCGAAGCAGGACCGCTCCATGGTGCCGGCGCCCAGGAGCGCGAGGACCCGCGGACGCAGGAGCGGGATGAGGGCGACGCTCGATGGCGCCGCCGCCGGGCGCCGTGGCGTCCGCGGCACGACCGCCCACACCGCCAACGTTGCCCCGAGCGTGACGACGCCCTGGGTGGCGATCGCGCCCCGCCAGCCGCCGACGGCCCCGACGAGCGTGAGCAACGGCACCCCGAAGACGAGCGAGAGCGACTGCCCGGTGATGACCCAGCCGAGGGCCCGCCCGCGCTGGGCCGGCGCGACGCGATCGGAGACCGCCGCGAACACCGTGCCCATGAAGGCGCCGCCGCCGATCCCCGTGACGAGCTGCCAGGTCACGGCGCTCGAGTAGGTCTCGGCCAGCGCGAGGCCGACCCGCGCGCCGCCGAGCGTGAGGACGCCGCCGGTCAGGATGAGCCGCCGGCCGACCCGATCGGACGCGGTGCCGGCAGCCAGCGAGGTCAGCCCCCAGGCGACGCTCATCACGGAGACGAGGTTGGCGACCGCCGCCAGCTCGGCCGACAGGTCGTGCGTCATCTGGAGCAGGAACGGCGCGATCGCGGTCCCCGCACTGGCGACGAGGAAGGTGGTCGAGCAGAGCACCGCCAGCATGGCCGCCGGCGCGGGCGTGGCCCCGGCGAGGGCGGGGGCCGGTCGGCTCAAGCGAGCGCGGGCGCCTACCGGCGCCCGGCCGGCGGCGCGGCCCGGAGCGCGGCGAGCAGCGCGGCCGGCGTGGCGTTGTCCCCGAAGGTCTCGCTGAGGTGCGCGTAGTGATCGACGTCACCGGGCCCGAACACGAAGCTCCCGCCGAGCTGGAAGGGGTTCGCACCGAGCCGGTGCTGGCGATGCCCGGCCGCCCGCGCCCGGGCGCGGGCCGCGGCGTTGTCGCGACGGACCAGGTGGAGGAGGGAGGCCGTCCGGAGGCCGGCCGCTCGGTAGGCAGCCCGCTGCTCGTCGATCAGGAGGGGGAAGGTGATCCCGGTTTCCTCGCGGAACTGCTGGGCATAGTGCCGATCGCCGAGGCCGATCGCCGCCAGACTGGCGCCGGCTTCGCGAAAGGCGGGCTCGTGTGCGCGCAACTGCGCGACGTGCTCGCGGCAGAAGATTCAGCCGTAATGGCGGAGGAAGACGAGGACGGCCGGGCTCGCCTCCCACAGGGAGCCCAACCGCACGGCCCGCCCATCGGGGTCGGGCAACGTGATACCGGCCAGACGCGCGCTGAGCGTGGTGGCCATGGCCCCGCAGCATAGCGCCTCGGGTCCGGCCCGGGAAGGGGCGGCAGCGATCGGCCCGGGCCCCGTCAGAGCGCGCGCAGCCGCGGCGCGAACAACGCCCCCGCCGCCGCCACCAGCACGAGGGCGAGCCCGCTGGCGGCCAGCGCCACGCCCACCCCGAGGAGCGAGGCGAGCGCCCCGATCAGGAGCTGGCCGAGCGGCGCGGTGCCGATCGCGACGACCCAGGCGCCGCTGGCACGACCGCGGAGGCCGCCCGGGGCCGTGAGCTGGATGAGGCTCTGCGAGAGGATGTCCGACACGGCGCCCATGGCGTTGACGACGGTGAGGATCAACAGCACCCACCCGTAGCCCGGCGCGGCGCCGAGCGCGACCAGCGATCCGCCGAACACCACGAGGACGGCGAGGAAGAGCGAGCCATTGCCGCCGAGCTGACCGAGGCCGGAGATGAACACGATGCCGAGAATGCCGCCGGCCGACCGGGCGGCCGTCATGGCGCCCAGGCCCTCGGGGCCGACCTCGAGGACGTCGCGGGCCAGGCTGGGGAGGAGTGCCTGGTGGGAGAAGCCGAGGATCTCCGCGCTGGCCGTGAGGAGGATGAGGGGCAGGAGCGTCCGGTCGTGGCGGAGGGCGGCCACGAAGCCCACCAGGTTCCGCCACGTGGATTCCGGCGCCGGCGCGGCGTGACCCGCTCGCGGTCGGGCCGGAAGCAGCGTCAGCGCGCCCACCAGGTAGCCGGCCGCCACGCCGAGGTACGCGATGCCGGCGCCGTACTTGGCGATGAGGGCGCCGACGAGGAGCGAGCCGGTGAGGCCACCGGCGCGCATGGCGAGGCCGAGCACGGCCAGCCCGTTGACCAGGTCGGCGGCGCCGACCAGGTCGTGGGCGTAACTCTGCCGGGCTGCCTGGTGGAGCGCCCGCACGCAGCCGGCGACGAAGGTGAGCACCAGTAAGTGCCAGAGCCGCACGGCGCCGACGAGGGCGAGCCCGCCCAGCAGGCCGGTCGCGACGGCCATCGCGACGCCGCTGGCCTGGAGGAGGCGATGGCGGTCGGTCCGGTCGGCGAGGATTCCGGCCGGGATCCCCACGAACAGAAGGGGGGCCATCCGCATGCCGAGCGCGGCCCCCACCGCCAGCGGCGAGTTGGTCAACTCGAGGGTGAGCCAGCCCAGGACGACCTGCTCGCCCACCGTCCCCACCGAGTTGCCGGCGACGGAGAGGGCGAGCGCGCGGAATTCGGCCGTGCCGAGGAGCGACAGGCGGATGAGGTGCATGAGCGATCGGCCCGACGCGCGATGCTACGCCCGGGGGGTTCATCGCGCAACCGTCCGCGGTATCATGGCCGGCGTGGGTGCGCCGGCCAGCCTCGACTTGCTCATCACGAACGTGCGGGTGGTGCGGCCGAACCGCGAGGCGGTCGAGCGCCTGGACCTCGGCGTCAAGGACGGCCGGTTCGCCCGGATCGCACCGAGGATCCCGCCCGGCGATGCGGCCCAGGTCCACGATGCCCAGGGTCTCCTGGGCTTCCCGGGGCTGGTGGACGCCCACACTCACGTGGGCATCTACGCGCCGCTGGCCGAGGATGCGGTCACCGAGTCGAAGGCCGCCGCCAGCGGCGGCGTGACGACGATGCTGACCTACATACGGACCGGCCAGTACTACCTCGAGCGCGGCGGTCCCTACGCTGACTTCTTCCCCGATGTCCTCGCGCGCTCGGCCGGGCGCTACTGGGTGGACTACGGCTACCACCTGGCGCCGATCGAGAGCGGGCACCTCGGCGAGATGGAGCGCCTGGCCACCGAGCGCGGCGTGCCCTCGTTCAAGATCTTCATGTTCTACGGCGGCTACGGTCTCCACGGCCAGACCGATTGGACCGCGCAGCGACGGTTCCTCATGCTCGGCGAGCAGGACCGCTACGACTTCGCCCACTTCGAGTTCGTCATGCGGGCGGCGAGCCGGATCCGAGAGCGGCACCCGGGGCTCGCCGAGCACGTGAGCGTGAGCCTCCACTGCGAGGTCGCCGACATCCTCAATGCCTACACCCGGCTCGTCCAGCGGGACGCGTCGCTCACCGGCCTCCGAGCCTACAGCGCGGCCCGCCCGCCGCACTCGGAGGGGCTCGGGGTCTGGATCGCGGGTTACCTCGCCCACGAGACGGGCTGCCGCAACGTGAACCTGCTCCACCTCAGCTCCCGCAAGGCGCTGGAGGCGGCGCTCGGGCTGTCGGCGGTCTTTCCCGAGCTCGCCGTCCGCCGCGAGATCACGGTCGGCCACCTCCTCCTCGACTACGACACGGCGGCCGGCGCCTACGCCAAGGTCAATCCGCCGATCCGGTCGCGGGCGGACGTGGAATTCCTGTGGCAGGCGGTGCTGGCCGGCCAGGTCGATTGGGTGGTCAGCGACCACGCCTGCTGCGCCCGGGAGTTGAAGGTCGCCGGCGACCGCCCCGCCGACGTCTGGCCCGCCAAGGCCGGCTTCGGCGGCACCGAGTACCTCCTCGCTGGCGTCTTCAGCGAAGGATCGCGGCGCGACCTGCCCTACCATCGGATGGCCGAGCTGACGAGCGGCAACCCGGCCCGCCGCTTCGGGCTCGGGACCAAGGGGGACATCGCCGTCGGCTACGACGCCGACCTCGCGCTGCTCGACCCGACGCGGACCTTCACGGTGCGAGCGGCGGAGTCGGAGTCGGCCCAGGGCTACACGCCGTTCGAGGGCCACGAGCTGACCGGCCAGGTCCGCGCGACCTTCCTGGGCGGCCAGCTCGTCTACGACCAGGGCAAGATCGTGGGTCCACCCCGGGGCCGCTACCTGAAGCGGCCCCTGCCGGTGCCCCCCGACGGAATCGACGAAAGGAGTCTCCGATGAGCTGGAGCTACAAGCGAGTCTACCGGGGCCCGATCGAGGCCGTGATCCTCGACTGGGCGGGGACCACCATCGACTTCGGCTGCGTGGCCCCGGCGGTGGTCTTCGTGGAGGTCTTCAGGCGGAAGGGCGTGCCGATCTCGATGGAGGAGGCGCGGGTGCCGATGGGCGCCCACAAGCGCGTGCACATCCAGCGCATCACCGAGCTCGACGCCGTGCGCCGCCGGTGGGAGGAGACCCACGGCCGCCGGCCCGACGACGGCGACGTGGAGGCCATGTTCAAGGACTTCGTGCCGCTCCAGCTCGACTGTCTCTCCACGTACTCGGAGCTGATTCCCGGCACCCTGGAGGTGGTCGGCGAGCTGCGCCGGCGGGGGATCAAGATCGGCTCGACCACCGGCTACACGACCCCCATGGTGGAGATCAACCTCCGCGACGCCGCCCGCCAGGGCTACAAGCCCGACTCGACGGTCTGCGCCAGCGACGTCCCGGCCGGGCGGCCCTATCCGTACATGTGCCTGCAGAACGCCGTCAACCTCGGGGTCACCACTGTTCACGCGTGCGTGAAGGTGGACGACACCGTTCCCGGGATCGAGGAGGGCTTGAACGCCGGCATGTGGACGGTGGGGCTGGCCGTCACCGGCAACGAAGTCGGCCTGACGCGCCCGGAGTGGGAGGCGCTGCCCGCGGGAGAGAAGCAGGTCAAGCGCGCGCGCGCCTACCGCCGGATGCAGCAGGCGGGCGCGCACTACGTCGTGGATGCCATCGGCGACCTCCTGCCGTGCATCGACGACATCCAGGCCCGCATCCACCGCGGCGAGCAGCCGTAGCGAGGGACGACCATGTGCTTCGACCCCGAGGCGCGCCCCCCGATCACCCCGATCGCCGGGGGCGCCACCGAACCCCGCGACGTGGTCCTGACCTCGGCCGACGGGACGCGCTTCGGCGCCTACGCGGCCCGGGCGGCCCGGCCCACCGGGGCCGGCATGCTCGTGCTCCCCGACGTCCGCGGGCTCCACCAGTACTACCAGGAGCTCACGCTTCGCTTCGCCGAGAACGGGATCGATGCGGTGGCGATCGACTACTTCGCCCGCAGCGCCGGGCTGGGCGATCGCGGCGAGGAATTCGAGTTCCTGGCCCACGTGCCGCAGACGACGCCGGAGACGCTTCAGGCCGACATCGCCGCCGCCGCGACGTTCCTCCGCGGGAAGCAGGGCGGGGCCGTCCGCGCGCTCTTCGCGGTGGGCTTCTGCTTCGGCGGGGCGCTCTCGTTCCTGCAGGCCGCCAGCGGGCTCGGCTACGCCGGCGTCATCGGCTTTTACGGCTGGCCGCTCGGTCTGGCCCGCTGGCCCGACCGCCCGCGGCCGATCGACGCGGTCCCGCGCTTCGCCTGCTCGGTCCTGGCGCTCTACGGTGGGGCCGATCCCGGTATCCCGGCCAGCGCGGTGGCGGAGTTCGACCAGGCCCTGACCCGGGCCGGTGTCTCCCACGAGTCGGTCACCTACGACGGCGCCCCCCACAGCTTCTTCGACCGCCGCCAGACCGAGTTCGCGGACGCCTCGGCCGACGCCTGGCGCCGGGTGCGGGCGTTCGTCGCGGAGCAGAGTTGAGTCCGGCACGCGCGCGGGGCGACTTCCTCTTGACAACGGGGGGAGCCGTGCTAAAGTGACTCGCGATGACTCCTTTAAGTGGACCCTGCGAGGTCCATAAGGAGAGACGATGACCACGCGCCGGCGATATCGACACCCTCTCCGGGGATCCGGGGAGGGTTTTTTGTTGCCCGCCAGCGGGCCGATCCCCGTCGCCCCGCGGCGTCCTCAGGCCTCGGCGCGCGTCAACATTGGGTGGCTCGCCCCGGACGGCGGGGCCCCAGCCC
>DASYUM010000169.1:0-10910 GCA_036001225.1 Candidatus Methylomirabilota bacterium
TCGCCCAGCCGACGCGGTCGGTGTTGATACCCAGCAGCGCGGCGGTCTCGGCGTCGCGGCTGGTGGCGCGGAGGGCTGCCCCCCGCCGGGTGCGGGGGAGCAGGAGCTGGAGGCCGACGATGGTGACGATGCCCACCGCGGCGGCACCGGCGCGCGCGGGCGAGAGGCCGAGGGCGAGCGCGACGATTCCCGCGTCGGCACTGATCGGGATCAGCCGGTAATCGGCCGACCATGTCACCAAGAGTACGTTCTGCACGGTGAGAGAGAGGCCGAAGGTGAGGACCAGGCTGTTCAGCTCGACCGGCTCACGGACGCGGGCGAGGAGAGCCCGCCACAGAAGCCCCACCGGCACCAGGGCGACCGCCGCCAGGGGGATCAGCAGCGCAGGCGGCAGACCGAAGGCCCGCCCGGCCGAGTAGCCGAGGTAGCCGCCGAGGACCACCAGCTCGCCGTGGGCGAGGTTGAGCGCCCGCGTCAGCGCGAAGATCACGCTGAACGAGAGAGCCAGGAAGGCGTAGAAGGCGCCGTTGGCCAGCCCGGCCACGACCGTCTGGCCGAGCGTCGTGAGGGACACGCGCGCGGGCGCCTACGGGCGCGGGTAGACCAGCCGCGCCGCCGCCACGCGCGGCGGATACACCACGACGTGGCGTCCGCCCTGGATTCGTCGGAGGGGGGCCGACGCCCCCCTCGCCCTAAGGTCGGGGGTATGCAAGGCGGGCCTTGGCGACAGTCGGCGGATACACCACGACGTGGCGTCCGCCCTGGATCTGGACGATGACCCGCTCGTAGAAGAGCGGGTCTCCGCTGGGATCGAACTTGACCCGGCCCAGCGGCGTTTCGACGTCCACCCGGGCCAGGGCGTCCCGCAAGGACTCGCCCGCCGGCCCCTGACCGTCGCGGGCCGCCAGGGCCATCGCCGCGAAGAGCGCCCGGGCCGCTGCGTACCCGTGCATGCTGAGCGGGACCGGCTCGTCGCCGAAGCGGCTGCGGTAGGCGTCGGTGAACGCCCGGGACTCGGCCTCGGCCGCGGCGACGAAGACGCCCGGTTGCCACGACGTCGTTCCCAGCAGGCCCTCCGCCGCCGGGCCCAGCTCGCGGATCACCGCCGGAAACTCGAGGCCGAACGCGCCCACGAAGCCGCGGACCCGGATTCGGCTCTGGGCGAGCTGGCGGACGAGGAGGAGGTGGTCGGCGAAGAAGGCGTCGGAGAGCAGGAGTTCGGCCTCGCGGTCGCGCAAGCGAGCCAGGAGCGGGGTGAAGTCGGCCAGCCCGGGGGCGAACGGCTCGTACACCGGAACCGGGATGCCGGCCGCCGTCAGGGCCTCGCGCTGGCGCGCCGCGAGCTGGCTGGCCCCCGGCGTCGCCGAGTAGAGGATGGCGACCCGGGCCGGCCCGATCAGATCGCGCAGGAGGCCGACGGTGACCTCGACGTAGGGCCGGAGATTCGAGACCCGGAAGAAGTACCGGTAGCCGCGCTGGGTCAGGCGCTCGTCGAGAGAGGCGGTCGCCACGTACGGCGTCCGGGCCCGCTCGGCGACCTCGCTGACCGGGCCGACCAGGCTGTCCACGTAGCCGCCGATCAGCGCGGCGACGCGGTGGCGCGCGGTCAGCTCTTCGGCGGCGGCGATGGCGCGCTCGGCCTTCCCCTCGTCGTCCCGCTCGAGGAGGCGTAGCGGCCGCCCGGCCACGCCGCCGCCGGCGTTCACCCGCTCGACGGCGATGCGGACCCCCCGGGCGACGGCCAGGCCCTGGGCGGCCAGGAGGCCGGTGCGCGGGTTGATCTCGCCGACCGGGATCGGGTCGACCGCCCCCGCCGGCCCGACGGCCACCAGGGGGAGGACAGTGACGAAGAGGGCGGCGAGGAGGAGTCGAGGAGGGCCCGCGGGTCCCCCCCGGCAAGACCTACCAGCGTGTCGGAGAATCGGGCGCAGACCGTCGGCAGGACCGCCGACCGCCAGGTGTTCCGCTCCGAGCGCGGGCTTTGCCCGCGCGCCTTTGGGTTCGCGCGCCGCGGACGGCGGGGCCCCAGCCCCGCGACGTCCTGCGGCGCGCCCTTCTCTCCTGGGGAGGTCTCGGAGGGGTGTTCCGACACCCCTCCGATTGGCTATTCGATCGCTTGCTCGGTCTGCGTGTCAAAGAAATGCAGCCGCTCGGGATTGAGCGTGAGCGGGATCTGCTCGTGCAGCCGCACGCGCGACGTCGGCGGGACGCGGGCCACCAGCGGATGCCGCCCGACCTTGACGTCGAGCAGGATCTCGTTGCCGAGCGGCTCTACGACCTCGACCACCGCATCCACGCGGTAGTTCTTGGGGTCGTCGGGCGACGCTTCCCGGAGGTCCTCCGGGCGCACGCCGAGAGTGATCGGCTTGCCGCGGTAGCGCTCGAGGGCCGACCGGTGGCCGGTCGGGATCGCGACCCGGAGCCCGGGCGACTCCACCGCGAGGTCGCCATCGCCGACCACCGTGCACTCGAGGAAGTTCATGGCCGGCGAGCCGATGAAGCCGGCCACGAACCGGTTCCGCGGCTTGGAGTAGATGCCGAGCGGATCGCCGACCTGCTGGACGATGCCGTCCTTCATCACCACCACCCGGTCGCCGAGCGTCATCGCCTCGACCTGGTCGTGGGTGACGTAGATGGCCGTCGTCTCCAGCCGCTCGTGGAGCCGCTTCAGCTCCACCCGCATCTGGACGCGTAGCTTGGCGTCGAGGTTGGAGAGCGGCTCGTCGAAGAGGAAGACCTGGGGGTGCCGCACGATGGCGCGGCCGACCGCCACCCGCTGTCGCTGGCCGCCGGAGAGCTGCCGCGGCTTCCGGCTCAACAGCTCCTGGATGCCGAGCATCTGGGCCGCTTCCCGCACCCGCTTGTCGATCTCGGGCTTGGGGAACTTGCGCATCTTGAGCCCGAACGCCATGTTGTCGTACACGGTCATGTGCGGGTAGAGCGCGTAGTTCTGGAACACCATCGCGATGTCCCGGTCCTTGGGCGGCAGGTCGTTGACCAGCCGCTCGCCGATGTAGATCT
The DNA here is from genome assembly GCA_036001225.1 of Candidatus Methylomirabilota bacterium. Taxonomy (GTDB): domain Bacteria; phylum Methylomirabilota; class Methylomirabilia; order Rokubacteriales; family DASRDR01; genus DASYUM01. The sequence continues at coordinate 3,022 of DASYUM010000169.1, forward strand.
CGCCGGAGGTGATCTCCTCCAGCCCCGCGATCATGCGGAGCGTGGTGGACTTCCCGCATCCCGACGGGCCGACCAGGACGACGAACTCCCGGTCCTTGATGGTGAGGTTCACGTCGCGGACGGCGACGACCTCGTCGAATTTCTTGCCCAGCTCTTTGAGGATGACCTGTGCCATGAGCGCTCCTTGGTGTCGGGTGGGTGCGTTAGTTGGCCGGCCGGCGGCACGGCCCGTCCCCCAACCGCCTGCGAACGTGGGGAAAGGATCGGCCGGAAGGCCGGCTCCTGTCAAGTGGCTGAGCGGGTTTCGGCGGGGGCGCAGCCCCCCCGACAGGGGTCAGGCCCCCTCGATCAGGGCCGCCCGCAGCCCGCGCACGTAGTACGGGCTGAGGGCGGCGCACACGACGATGAGGGGCAGGGCCGCCAGCAGGATCGCCGCGTTGGCGAACGCCCACTCGTCGAGCTGGACGGCGGTCAGGCCCAACCCGGCCGGGAGGGTCTTGGTCCGCGCGGTCAGCGCAAAGGTGCTGCCGTAGAGGACGTCGGATCCCATCATGCCCACCCCGAACAGGCCGGCCGCGATCAGCACCGGGCCGCTCATCGGGAGGATCACGCGGAGGAACACCACCGGCCGGCTGCCGTCGAGGAGGGCCACCTCCTCGACCTCCGGGGCCAGACTCTCGAAGTAGACGTAGAAGAGCCACGTGGCGAACGGGAGGGCCAGGGTGAGGTAGAGGAGCACGAGGCCGGTGATGCTGTCGTCGAGATCCCAGCGGAGGAAGATCTGGTAGACCGGCACCACCACCGCCGTCGCCGGGATGAAGTAGCTCGCGAACATGAGCCGGGCCAGCCCCCGGGCTCCCGGCAGCGCCCAGCGGGCGAGGACGTAGCCGGCCACCAGTCCCAGGGCGAGACTGAGCGCGAGCACGGCGCCGAAGATGACGAGGGTGTTCCAGCCCCAGCGCCAGATGACGGGGTTCGCGATCACCTCCCGGAGGTCCTCGAACGTCGGCTCGTAGACCCAGAACGGGTTGCCGCGGGCGTACTCGGGGATCGAGCGGAACGCCTGCACGGCCGTGTAGTAGACGGGGAACAAGTGGAAGGCGGTCACCAGCAGCGCGGCGCTCAGGCCGCCGACCCGGAGGAGGATCCGGCGCCCGCGGCGGCGCCGGTCGAGGCGGGGGGCGGACGGCGCGACGGGGCGGCTCGCGCGGTCGGCCGGCCCGGCGGCGCCGAGGGGGCCGGTCGACGTCGTGAGCGGCGCCCGGGTCGGCTCCGCCACCACCGGGGCCCGCCGGCCCGGCTCGAGCAGGCGCAGGCAGCCGAGCATGAGGGCGACGGCGAACGGGATCGGGATCAGGGCCAGCGCGGCCCCGCGGCCGAGCTGACCGTTCTGGATGGCTTCCCGGAAGCTCAGCGTGCCGAGGACGGGCACCGTGATCCGGCCTCCCGTCTCGACATACATGGCGGCGTACTCGGTGTAGGTGATGACCAGCGCGACCAGCGCCGCCAGCACGAGGAAGCGGCGGGAGAGCGGCGCCACCACCCGCCAGAAGTACTGCCAGGCGTTGGGCGCCTCCAGCTTCCCCACGTCGAGCAGCTCGTCGGGGATGGCGTTGAAGCCGGCCAACAGGAAGACGGCGATGATCGACGAGCCGCGCCACACGTTCATGAGCGCGATGCTGAGCACCTGCCAGGCGCCGCCGCCGAGGGCGCCGTCGAGCCACCAGCGCAGCTCCTGGAGGCCGAGGGTGTAGAAGGTCGGGAAGGGTGGGAGGAGCAGCCAGTACCACGCGAAGGCCGAGAACGTGGCGGGGAATGCCCACGGCACGAAGACGGAGAGGAAGACGAAGGCTCGCCCCCAGAATCGCCACCAGAGGAGCAGGGCGGTGAGGATGCCGACCGCCAGCTCGACCAGCGCGGTCAGGACCACCAGGACCAGCGTGTTGCCGGCGGCCTGCCAGAAGATGGGGTCGCCGGCCAGCGCGCGGTAGTGGCGGAGGCCCACGAAGTGGCCGACGGCGCCCGGGGTGTCGCCGGCGTCGCTCAGGCTGAGCCAGAGGTCGTAGGCGACGGGATAGAAGAGCAAACCGGCCACCGGCACGAATGCCGGCAGCAGGAGCGCGTAGCCAAGCCCACGTTGCCGGGTCACGACGCGCTGCGTCCTCGGGGCGGGTGAAGGCACTCTACCACGGCGCGGTCGAGCGAGCCAGGCTCGCTTGACGCCTCGCCGGCCCGCGGGCTAGCATCGCCCCGCCTTCGACTGGAAGGAGGCGGCAGAATGTCTGCTCCGCGCGTGGTGGGCGGCCGAAGCCCGGTGGTCGCCTACGCGCTCATGGCGCCGGCGCTGGTGCTGGTGCTGGGCGTGCTCGCCTACCCGATCGCTTGGGAAGCCTGGATCAGCCTCACGAACTTCTCGAGTCGAGCGGAGGGGGGACCGGTGTTCGTGGGCCTGGCCAACTACCGGAACATGGTGCGAGAGGCCATCTTCTGGCGCGGCGTCGGCATCACCGTCGCGTATTTCGCGATCACCACCATAGCCAAGCTGGGGCTCGGTGTCGCGATGGCACTGCTGCTGGCGAAGCCGTCGCGGGGGCGGGCGCTGGTCTTCCTGGCGGTCTTCCTCCCCTGGGCCTATCCGGGCGGCGTCACCGTCATCGCGTGGTACTGGATGCTGAACCCCCCACTCATCACCTCCTACAGCGTCCTGGCCGGCAACCTCAAGTACGCGGTGGACGGATGGCTCGGCGGCGGCGCCTACGCCTTCGCCAGCGTCGTCCTCTTCAACATCTGGCGGGGGGGATCGTTCACCGCGATCTTCCTCCTGGCCGGGCTCAACGCGATCCCCACCGAGCTGTTCGAGTTCGCCGAGCTGGAGACGCGAAGCCCCTGGCAACGCTTCTGCCGGGTGACGCTCCCGCTGCTCAAGCCCTACATGGCACTGGCCGTGTTCCTCTCCTTCACCACCGCCTTCGCCGACCTCGCCAACGTCTGGATGCTGACCGGCGGGCGCATCATCTTTCCCGTCCTGGGAACCTACGCGTACTGGCTCGGCATTCGGAGTGGCCAGTTCGCCGAGGCCGCCGCCTACTCGCTGTCCCTGGTGCCGCTGCTGGTGGCGGCCCTCGTCGTGTTGTTTCGGTGGTTCGATCCACGGCCCGAGGAGGCGGCATGACGCGGCGCCGCCGGCGGTGGCGTCACGGCCTGCTGCTGACACTGGCCGCCATCTACAGCGTCTTTCCCATCTATTTCATCACCGTGCAGTCGCTGAAGACTGCCCAGGAAGACGTCTTCGGCAGCCCCTGGTACGTGGCCCGACCGAGCTTCGAGAACTACACCGAGCTGTTCGAGGGCGGAGAGGCGCGGGTCCGCGGCTACGTGATCGTGCCGCGGGTGCCATTCCTCCAGTGGGTGGGCAACTCGTTGAGCGTGCTGCTGCTCACCCTCGGGCTCACCCTGGTCGCCGGCGTCCTCGCCGCCTATGCCCTCGGTCGGCTGCAACCGCCGGGCTGGTGGTGGTGGCGGCGCGTTCTCTTCGCGACCTACGTCATCCCCCACACCATTCTCTTCATTCCCATCTACCAGGTGGTGATCGCGCTCGGGCTCGACAACGAGCACCTCGCCCTCGTCCTGATCTACTCGACCATGGCCCTGCCGTTCTGTGTGTGGATCCTGTCGGCGTTCTACCGGCACCTGCCGCGGGAGATCGAGGACTCGGCCCTGATCGAGGGCGCGACGCCGGCCACCGCGTTCGTGCGCATCATGCTGCCAATGAGCCGTAACGTCCTGGTCGCCGCCGGGCTCTTCACCATCGGCACCGTCGGCAACGACTTCATGCTCGCCTCGATCTTCCTGCTCGACCCCGAGAAGCAGACGGTGGCGGCCGGCCTCGGGGTCATGGACGTGAGCCTGGCGGAGCTGCTGGCAGTGGCCGGCGTCAACCTGGCCGCGATTCCGGTGGCCCTCGTCTGCGCCGCCTTCGCGCGCGACTATGTGCGCGGGCTGACGGCGGCGATGGTGGAGGGTGCCTAGTTACGTCGAAGGGGTGTCGGAACACCCCTCCGAGGCCTCCCCAGGAGGAAAGAAGGGCGCGCCGCAGGACGTCGCGGGGCTGGGGGGCGCGACGAGGTGCGCGAACCCAAAGATTGCGCGGGCAAAGCCCGCGCTCGGAGTGGACCAGCTGACGGTCGGCGGTACTGAAGACGGTCGGCGCCCGAATCTACTCTGTCGGACGGGGCCTCTTCACCTGGCGCGCGTTGTCCCGACAGATTCCTAGCGGCCGGGCAGCTTGACCCGGACGATGCGGTGGAACGCCGACTCGGCGACGTAAAGGTAGCCGTCGCGGTCGAGGGCGATCCCCTCGGGGTCGCCGAGGTTGCTCGCCACCGTGCTGACCCCGCCATCGGGCTCGACCCGGAAGATCCGCGCCACGTGGAAGCCGCCGCTCACGATGATGCTGCCGTCGGGGGCCCCGACCATGTTGATGCGATTGTACTGCCCGTGGCCGGGTGGCAGTAGGGCCAGCGAGACCAGAGCGCCGTCGCCGGTCAGGCGGAAGAGCTCCCCGCTGGAGCCGAGCAGCGCGAGGTCGCCCGCCGCCGCTGGGGCCACCGCGATGAAGCGGGGAAGAAGCGCCCCGCCGCGACGCCCGCCCCACGCCCGCGGGAAGAGCGGGGGCATCCGGTCCAGGCGGCGGGGGAGTGGGATGCCGGGTTCGAGGGCGACACGGAAGACGAGGGGTCCTCGGTAATCCTCCTCGCGGAACGGCTCCAGGCCCGGCGGACCCCGCTCCTCGGGACGGGAGACGATCGGATCCACGTGATCCACGACCACCAGCCGGCCGGACCCGTCGAAGGCGAGGGTGCTGCCGCCGGGGAGGCGGTGGAGCCCGGTCGCGTAGACGGTCAGCCGCTCGTCCGACGCCAGCTGGTAGATGCGGCTGCCGTTCTCCTCGCCGAGGAAGAGCTGGCGACTGGCCGGATCCACCGCCAGGCTGCCGAGGGTCGCCGTGCGGGCGTCGGCGAACGGGATACGGACCCGGGGCTGGCGGGCGAGGTTGACCGGCAGCTCGCCGTCGAGATCGACGCGGTAGATCTCTCCCGCCGAATCCCCGTGTGACCCCGGGCTCAAGACGACCAGCGCTCGGCCGTCCAGCGCGAGCTGGAGCGGCCGGGAGACGCCGGTGGCGACCACCTCGAGGCCGCCGGCCTGCGCAGTCGGCCCCAGCGCCCCGGCCAGCCACGTCACCAGGGCGGCCGCGGCGAGCGCTCGCGCGCCGCGGCCGGTCGGCGTGGCCATGACGATGGCCGCCGGCTAGTCCTCGGCGCTCTTCTGCGTCGTGGCGCCGCCGGGCGTGCCGATCAGGAGGAGCAGGTACTTCACCGGGGCCGATCCCGGGTTCGAGAAGTTGTGCCAGATGCCGCCCGGGTCGACGTAGGACTGGCCGGTCCCGTGGTACTGGACGCCGGCGATGCCGATCGGCCCCCCTTCGGTGTCAGTGGTCAGGGTGCCCTCGAGGACGTAGATGTAGGCGGGAACGAGATACCGCTCCCGACCCGTCTGCCCGCCCGGCTCCAGCTCCACCACTTGCCCGGTGAGCACGATCGGGACGTTGGCCGTCGCCCGGAACCCGCCCAGCGACGTCACGAGGTTGCGGGTCTTGACCCCCTTGGCCTCCGCCCGCTTCGCGTCCTGGGCCTGGGCGACGAGCGCGCCGCCGTACTGAGCCGACGCCGGAACCCACCCGATCACGACGAGGACGGCCACGCCGAGGGCCACGATACTGCTGAGCGACTTCATGGCTCCACCTCCCTGGTCGATGCCTGGTTCACTGCCCTCACTTGATTGCGGCGCCGGTGATGCCGGTGATGAACTTGTCCAGGAACAGGTTATAGACGATGGCGACCGGCACCCCCACCAGGAGGGCGCCCGCCATCAACGAGCCCCAGAAGTAGACGTCGCCTCGGATCAGCTCGGTGGCCACCCCCAGCGGCACCGGCTTCTGCTCCGAGATGGAGACGAACGCCAGCGAGTAGAGGAAGTCCTGCATGGAGAGGGTGAACGAGAAGATGATGGCGGTGATGAGGCCGGGCCAGCTGACGGGGAGCACGATGCGCAGGAGGGCGCCCAACTGTCCGCAGCCGTCTACCATGGCCGCTTCCTCGATCTCGAACGGCACCGTCTTGAAGAAGCCCATCAGCAGCCAGGTGCAGAACGGGATCGTGAAGGTGGGGTAGACCACCACCAGCGCCCACCACGAGTCCTGGAGGTCGAGGGTCGACACCACCCGGGCCAGTGGGATGAAGAGGATGATGGCCGGGACCAGATAGGTCAGGAAGATCGCGATCCCCAGGTTCTCGGCGAACCGCAGGCGCAGACGGGCCAAGGCATAACCGGCCGGCACCGCCGTGAGCAGCGTGATGACCGAGACCCAGAACGAGATGGACATCGTGTTGACGATCCAGTCCTTGTAGAACGTGCGGTGGAACAGGAAGTCGAAGTTCTTCCAGGTCGGCGGCAGGTGGAACCAGAAGGGGACGATGTCCATCCGGTACAGATCGGGCTCCTGCTTGATGGCGGTGATGGCCATCCAGAAGATGGGGAACACCGCCATGACCAGGAACGGGGTCAGCCCCAGGTAGATCAGGGCATGCCGGCGGACGGCCTTGACGCGCGCGCTGCGGGGGGCGGCCATCGCCGTCGCCATCAGTACTCGCGCCGGCGAAGGGTGCGCAGCAGAATCACGATGGCCGGCAGGAGGAGCGGGAACAGGAAGAGTGAGACGGCGGCGCCCCGGCCGAGGGCGCCGGCCCGGATGCCCATGTTGTAGGCCAGGGTGGGCAGGATCTCGGTCGCGCCGTCGGGCCCCCCGTTGGTCAAGAGGTACACGATGCTGAGGTCGGACAGGGTGAAGACGGTGTCGAAGGCGGTGCCGACGAACAGGATGGGGGCGATCATCGGGATGATGACCTTGCGGAAGCGCTGGAGGAAGGTGGCCCCGTCTACCTTGGCGGCGTCGAGCACCTCGGGCGGGACCGAGGTCAGCCCGGCCAGCAGCACGATGGCGCTGAACGGGAAGCCGCGCCACACGTTCACGAACATCACCGAGGCCAGGGCCAGGTTCGGTTGGCCGAGCCACACCGGCCAGTCCTCGGATCCCCAGGACCCGATGAGGCCGAGGCCGCTCAGCGCCCAGTTGATCACGCTGAACTGCGAGTCGAACATCCACTTCCAACCGAGCACGCTGACCGCGATGGGGATGGTGAAGGGAATGACGACCAACGCCCGCACGACCTTACGACCGCGGAAGGGCTGGAGAAGGAGGAAGGCGAGCGTCGTTCCCAGCAAGCCCTTGAGAATGCCGGCGCCGATGGTGAAGACCAGCGTGTTGCGGAGGGCGACGTAGAAGGTCGAGCTCTCCAGCGCGGCCCGGAAGTTCTCGAGTCCGACGAATTCGGCCACCGGCGAGCCGACGGTGGCATCGCTCATGGCGAGGTAGAGCGAGAAGAGGAAGGGCAGCCCGACCAGAAGCCCGACGTAGAGGACGGCGGGCGCCAGGAGGGTGTAGCCGAAAGCGTAGCGGCGGGCGGTCGGGGTGCGCCACCACGGCACCGTCCCCAGCCGTCCCCGCACCGCGACGGCGACCGGCGCGCCGGTCCCGCCTCGCTCGCTCTCAGCGACCCTGTTCATTGGCTACGCGCGGCGCGGAAAGACCGCACCGTCCTGTTGCCCGTCCAACTCGATCGAGCCGAAGCGCTCCGGGCGTCGGCTCCGCCGGCGCAACGGCGCCGACCGATCGCCTGCCCGCCCCCGGTTGATCGAAGCGCTCCGAGCGCGGGCTTCGCCCGCGCAATCGTTGGATTCGCACGCCTCGGACGGCGGGGCCCCAGCCC
>DASYUM010000170.1:0-15578 GCA_036001225.1 Candidatus Methylomirabilota bacterium
GCCGAGCGGCCGGCGATAGACCCCTCCGCCCGCACCTCGGCCCGGCTCCGGGCCCCGGTCCTGAGCGGCGGCCGGGGCGGCGGAGACGAGCAGGCAGAGAACGACGAGGGCCAGGCAGGAGCACAGGCGGCCCCCGCCTCCCCGCGCGGCTCGCCGCGCGGGAGCCTGAGTCATCTGACCGGGCGAGGGTCTACCAGCCGCCCCCCCCGTCCTCGGCGTTGCCGACCGCCTGGAAGACCTGGACCGGGCTGGATGACCCCGACTCGATCACGGGTGCCACGAGCAGGAACGACGCGAGCACCACGAGGATCGCCACCAGCTTCGCCATCGCGTGCCTCCCTCCGAAATGGGTGTGGAGTGGGAACCCTCCCCGTGAGGACTCCCCGGTAACCGGCTGCGTCGAGAGCAACCAGCGGGCCAGCTCCGGAGGCGCGCGCGGGCCAACCACGTCAAATAGCGATTCTTATGGGGATCCCGGGACCCGATGGGCCGACCCCGGCGCCGGGGCCCGGCGCGGCTGACGGCCAGCGGCCGGGCGTCGAGCGGCGGGGCGCCGGCCCCATCGGAGGCGTGAAGAGCTTGATCCATCGAGGGTTAGGCGGCGGTGCACAGCGCACTGTGCAACCTGCACAGCGGACTGTGCAGTCGCGTTATCGGTCGCTGGGGAGTCCCCGGAACCCCCAGGCCTCGAGCTTCGCCTTGAGGGAGTTCCGGTGCATGCCGAGGAGCCGGGCCGCTTCGCTTCGGTTCCACTGGACGCGCTCGAGCACCTGCAGGATGAGCTGGCGCTCGAACTGGTCGCGGGCCTCTTTCAGGGGGGTGTCGTCCCCGCTCTGGCTCGAGCCCCGGGTGTCGGGCAGCATCAGGTCGAGGGGCAGGTCGCGCGGCTCGATGACCGGGCCGTCGCCCAGTGCGACCGCGCGCTCGATGATGTTCTGCAGCTCGCGCACGTTGCCCGGCCACCAGTACCGCTGCAGGATCTCCAGCGCGGCGGGGGCGACGCCGGCGATCTGCTTGTGGAACTGCCGGTTGTACTTCCGGACGAAGTGCTCCACCAGCAGCGGGACGTCCTCGCGCCGCTCCCGCAGCGGGGACACCACGATCTGGACGACGTTGAGCCGGTAGTAGAGATCCTCCCGCAGGGTCCCGGCCTGGATCGCCCGCTTGGGGTCGGCGTTGGTGGCGGCGACCACCCGCACGTCGATCTTGAGGCGGCGCGTCCCGCCGACCCGCTCGATCTCGCGCTCCTGGAGGGCGCGCAGGATCTTCGGCTGGAGGTCCACCCGCAAGCTCGCGATCTCGTCGAGAAAGAGGGTGCCCCCATGGGCCAGCTCGAACTTCCCGAGCTTCTTCTGGAAGGCGCCGGTGAACGCACCCTTCTCGTGGCCGAACAGCTCGGATTCCAGCAGGCCGTCGGCGATCGCCGCCACGTTGACCGGCACGAACGGGCCGTCCCGGAAGGGCCCCTGCCGGTGGATGGCGCGGGCGATCAGCTCCTTCCCAGTGCCGCTCTCCCCCACGATGAGCACGGTCACCGGCGCGCGGGCGACCGACTCGATGAGCTGATAGAGCCGCTGCATCTGGGGCGCCCGCCCCACCAGCTCCTCGAAGTCCTGCTGGCGCGCCAGCTCGGCCCGGAGGTAGACGACCTCCCGGTCGAGGGCCCGCTTCTCGATAGCCCGGCGGACCAGGGGCAGGATCTCGTCCTCGTCGAAGGGCTTCGTCACGTAGTCGAAGGCACCGAGCTTCATCGCTGCCACCGCCGTCCGCACCGTCTGGACCGCGGTGACCAGGATCACCTCGACGTGCTCGTCGAAGGCCTTGATCTCGCCGAGGACGGCGATGCCGTCGATGTCGGGTAGCCGGATGTCGAGAAGGACGAGGTCCAGCTGCGTCGTGCGGACGGTCTCCAGCGCCTGGGCCCCGGTGATCGCCTCGAGGACGTCGTAGTCGTCCTCGAGGATCAGGCGGAACGACTCGCGGAGGCCGGCATCGTCGTCCACGACGAGGACGACCGGACGGATGCGAGGGCTCGGCTCAGGTGCCTCGACAGCCATGGCGTGTCGTCGTGGCCGGACTCTAGGCCGACCATCCGCGCACTGTCAAGGCCGCCTGCCCAGGCCGCCTGCCCGGGCCGATGCCCGTCGCCGCTCGGCGTCCCGGCGCCGCGGCGCCGGGGAACGACCCGGATCAGGCGCCCGGCTGGCGCGAGGTCGGCGACGGAGCCGGCGTCGGGCGAGGGGCGGCGGGCGCCGGAACGGCGCGGCGCCGGCGGCGCCAGGCCGCCAGGGCAGCGGTCAGGGAGCCGGCGACCAGGAGCCAGAGGTTCCGGCCGCGCAGCGCGGACTCGAGGAACGGGTAACGCCCGCGCGGGTTGCGGCGCGCGCGCAGGGCGAGGGCCGTCAAGCCGGGGTCGAGCGTGGCGCGGCGGTCGTCGTAGGGCCCCATGGCCCCTTGATCGTCTCATACCGGCGGGCGGCTGCCAAGGTTGCTCACCACTACGGACGTTCCCGCTATCATGGGGCTGTCGCGGGCCGGCTCCGGTGGCCCGCGGGGGGCCCCGGGATTTTCGTTCGGGGCGCGCGGGGGCGGAGGACAGTCCATGGGCAGGCTGGCCGGCAAGGTGGCGATGGTGACCGGCAGCGGCGGCGAGCACGGCTTCGGGCGCGCGATCGCTCGGCGCCTGGCGGCCGACGGGGCCGACCTCGTCCTCACCGACGTGGCGCCGACGGGGACGGTGGTGGTCACCAGCAAGCCGGCCACCGGCTGGGGTGGGCTGGACGCGGTGGCGGCCGAGGTGCGGCAGGCCGGCCGCCGCGCCCTCACCGCGCTGGTGGACGTCCGCTCGGGGGCCCAGATCGGCGGGGCGGTCGCCCACGTGCTCGAGACCTTCGGCCGTCTCGACGTTCTCGTCAACAACGCGGCGGCCCCGCCCGGCGCCGACCGGGTCCCCGTCGTGGAGCTGACCGAGACGGCGTGGGACCTCGTCCTCGACACCAACCTGACCGGGACCTACCTCTGCGCCAGAGCGGCGGCGAGGGCGATGCTGGCCCACGGCATCCGGGGGCGGATCATCAACATGTCGTCTAACTGCGGGAAGGTGGGCTACCCGCGGATGGCGGCCTACTGCGCCTCCAAGTTCGGCGTGATCGGCTTCACCCAGGCATTGGCCCTGGAGCTGGCGCCGGCCGGCATCACGGTGAACGCCATCTGCCCGGGCCCGGCCGACACCGACCGCCTCGACTTCCTGGGCCGGCGGCCGGACGGGGGCTACGATCCGGCGCTGCGGGCGGCGGAGCTCGGCCGGCGCGCCGAGGGCATCCCGCTCCGCCGCCTGGCCACTGCCGGGGACGTGGCCGAGTTGACCGCCTTCCTCGCCTCGGACGCCGCCGAGTACATCACGGGCCAGGCGATCAACGTGGCCGGCGGCGCCATTCTGCACTAGCTCGCATCATGCGTGTGCGGCACGGCCGGGCGGGTCCGGGCGCGGCGAACAGCCCGCCCGCGTCCTCGCGGACAGACTGGGCGATTGATGCGCCCGTTCGCCGCGCCACCCGCCCGGCCGGCAAGCCACTTCACGAGTAGTCCGGCTCGGCGGGCCTCCGGGCTTCCGCCCACGAGACTCCCCGTCGGGGTTTGCCTTTTCCTCGAGCATTTGGGAACATTGTCGCCGTGCGCTCGGGCCGCGATTGCGCTCCCCGCCCCCGCTCGAGCCCGACCGTGCGCCGCCTTCGCTGGTGGCGCCTGGCGCCGCTCGGGCTCCTCGTCGCAGTCGCGCTGACCGGCTGCGGTCTCGCCTCCCCCGCCACCACCCTCGCCCCCAAGTCCGACTTCGGCCGCCTGAGCCACGGGATCTTCCTCGAGATCCTGTGGTGGGACGTCGGCATCTTCGCCGTGGTGGCGATCGTGCTGCTCATCGCCATCGCGCGCTTCCGGGAGCGCGACCCGGCGTCCCTGCCCCGCCAGGTCCGCGGCAACGCCCGGCTGGAGCTGGCCTGGACCATCGCCCCGGTCATCGTGCTGACGTTCATCGCGTTCCCGACCGTGAGCACGGTGTTCCGGACCCAAGCCGCGCCGACCGGGGACGCCCTTCGTGTCCGCGTGGTCGGCCACCAGTGGTGGTGGGAGTTCGAGTATCCCGACCTCGGGATCACGACCGCGACCGATCTTCACCTTCCGGCCGGCCAGCCGGTCATGCTGGAGCTGACCTCGCCCGACGTGATCCACAGCTTCTGGGTCCCGCAGCTGGGGGGAAAGCGCGACACGCCCCCCGGACAGGTGAACCGGATCCTGCTGACGGCGACGGCGCCCGGCGCCTACCCCGGGCAGTGCGCGGAGTTCTGCGGGCTCTCCCACGCCAACATGCGCCACACCGCGGTCGTGCAGCCGGCCGGGGAGTTCCAGGCCTGGGCCGCCCGGCAGAAGACGCCCGCGGCCGAGCCGGCCGAGGGGAGCCCCGCCGCCAAAGGGCGCGATCTCTTCCGGGCCAGCGCCTGCGTCGGCTGCCACACCATCCGCGGCGTCTCCGGCGGCGGGCTCGGCCCCGACCTCACCCACGTCGGGTCGCGCCGCACGATCGCGGGCGGGATGCTCCCGAACACGCCAGCCGAGCTGGCGCGCTGGCTGCGGGACCCGCCGGCCGTGAAGCCCGGCTCGCTGATGCCAAACCTGCACCTGTCCGAGGCCGAGGTGACGGCGCTGGTGGCCTACCTCACCAGCCTGAAGTAGCAAATGGCCGACCACGCCGCGCCGACATGCTCGTCCCCGGGGCTCGGACCGGAGCGCTCCGAGCGCGGGCTTTGCCCGCGCAACCCCGGGGGGGCATCGGGGGGGTCTTCGGAGACCCCCCCGAAAGACTAGCCGTGGCGACGACCACGACCGCCGCCGCGCTGCCGCACGCCGGAGCCCACGCCGAGCCGCGCGGCCTGGCGGCCTGGCTCACGACCGTGGATCACAAGCGCATCGGGCTGCTCTACGGGGTGACCGCCTTCGTCTTCTTTCTGGTCGGCGGGGTGGAGGCTCTCCTGATTCGCCTCCAGCTCGCGTTCCCCGACGGCCGGGTGGTCAGCGCCGAGCGGTTCAACGAGCTGTTCACGATGCACGGCACCACCATGGTCTTCCTCGCCCTGATGCCCCTCAGCGCGGCGTTCTTCAACTACCTGGTGCCGCTCCAGATCGGGGCCCGCGACGTCGCCTTCCCGCGGCTGAACGCCTTCTCGTACTGGGTCTTCCTCCTCGGCGGGCTCTTCATCAACTCGGGCTTCCTCTACGGCGCCGCGCCCCACGCCGGCTGGTTCGGGTATGCGACCCTGACCGAGAAGCCGTTTTCGATCGGGCCCCACACCGATCTCTGGCTGGTTGGCCTGCTCTTACTGGGCACCTCGACGCTGATCTCGGGCCTGAACTTCTTGATCACGATCCTCAACCTGCGGGCGCCGGGGATGAGCTTCCTCCGGATGCCGATGTTCACCTGGACGACCGTGGTGACCTCGCTTCTGATCATCCTCGCCTTCCCGCCGCTCACGGTGGCGCTCATCCTCCTCCTGTTCGACCGCTTCTTCGGGACCTCGTTCTACCTGCCGGCCGGCGGCGGCTCGCCGGTCCTCTGGCAGCACCTGTTCTGGATCTTCGGCCACCCCGAAGTCTACATCCTGATCCTGCCGGCGATGGGCATCGTCTCCGAGGTGATTCCGACCTTCGCCCGCAAACCGCTCTTCGGGTACGTGGCGATGGTGTACGCCACCGCGCTGATCGGCTTCTTCGGATTCGGGGTCTGGGCCCACCACATGTTCGCGGTCGGGCTCGGCCCCATCGCCGACTCCGCGTTCAGCCTGGCCTCGATGATCATCGCGGTGCCGACCGGCATCAAGATCTTCAACTGGCTCTCCACCGCCTGGGGCGGTGCCCTCCGGCTGCGGACGTCGCTCTGCTTCGCGTTCGGCTTCATCGCCATGTTCACGATCGGCGGCCTGTCGGGGATCATGCACGCCTCGCCGCCGGTGGATCTCCAGCAGACCGACTCCTACTTCGTCGTCGCCCACCTCCACTACGTCCTCTTCGGCGGCACCGTCCTCGGACTCTTCGCTGGCATCTACTACTGGTGGCCGAAGATGACCGGGCGGATGCTGGACGAGCGGCTGGGGCAGCTGCACTTCTGGCTCATGCTGCTCGGCATGAACCTGACGTTCTTTCCGATGCACTTCCTCGGCCTCATGGGGATGCCGCGGCGGATCTACACCTATCCGGCCGGGCTCGGCTGGGAGACGTGGAATCTGGTGGCCACCGCGGGGGCGGCCACCATCGGGCTCTCCATCCTCGTCTTCCTGGGCAACGCCCTCCGGAGCGCCGCCCGCGGTCCGGCGGCGCCGGCCGACCCCTGGGACGGCCGCACGCTCGAGTGGGCGATCCCCTCGCCGCCCCCCGCCTACAACTTCGCGACGGTGCCGACCGTGCTCCGCCGGGACGCCCTGTGGCTGACCAAGCACCCCGATGCGCGGGGGCCCGGCCTGGCCGACGCCGCCGCCCTCGTCAGCGGACGGGAGCCGATCCACATGCCGCCGCCCTCGGCATGGCCCATCCTCACCGCGTCGGCCATGCTCGTCCTCTCGGTCGGCGCGCTCGTCCACGAGGTGGTGGTCGGGCTGGGGGCCGCGCTCACCATCGCCGGCGTCTTCGCCATCGCGCTCGAGCACCTGCCGGCCCGGGCGGTGCCGGCCGGGGGCCACGAGGCGATCCACATCGGGACCACCGGCCTCGACCATCGCAAGATGGCCATGTGGGCCTTCCTGGGCTCGGAGTGCCTCTTCTTCGGGACCCTGATCTCGACCTACCTGGTCTACAAGGGACGCAGCCTGTCCGGCCCCACCACGCACGAGATCCTCAACATCCCGCTCACCTCGTTCAGCACGTTCGACCTCCTCATGTCGAGCCTGACCATGGTGCTGGCGGTGGCCGCCATCCAGCGCGGGGATACCCGGGCAACCCAGCGGTGGCTCCTGGCCACGGTCCTCCTCGGCCTGGTCTTCCTGGGCGGCCAGGTCTACGAGTTCAATCAGTTCCTCGGCGAAGGCCTGGGGCTCACCACCAACCTGTTCGGCTCGACGTTCTACGTCCTGGTCGGGTTCCACGGCGCCCACGTTTCGGTGGGCGTCCTCTGGCTGGCCACCCTCTGGCACCTGACCCGCCGCGGGCGCATCGGCCCCGGGCAGGCGGTCCTGGTGGACATCGCCGGCCTCTACTGGCACTTCGTGGACGTGGTGTGGATCGCCATTTTCACCCTGATCTACCTCATCCAGTGAGCCGACCGGAGGGTAAACCAGTGAGCGCCCAGAGCTCCGAGCACGCCACCGAGCACCCCCAGGCCGGCCCGCGGACCTACCTGGTCATCGCCGCGTTCCTGATCCTGCTGACCGTCATGGAGGTCGCGGTCTTCTACATCCCGGCACTGGCCCGGGTGCTGATCCCGCTCCTGATCTTCCTGGCCCTGGCGAAGTTCGGGCTGGTGGCGATGTTCTACATGCACCTGCGGTTCGACCACGTCTGGTTCTCGTATCTGTTCGTGGCGCCGCTCGTGATCGCGACCGGCCTCGCCATCGCACTGCTCTGGCTCCTCCACGTCTTCGGGAGTACCGGGCTGCGGCCGGCGACCGGCGGATGAGCTCACCGGGCCGACAGTGAACCACTTCTGGCACTGGCATCCCAGCGTGGTCGTCGGGCTGGCCGCCCTCGTCGCCAGCTACGCGATGGGCGTCCGGGTCGTCGGCCGGCGCCAGGCGGTGCGGCCGAGCGAGGTCATCGCCTTCGCCGGTGGCGTGGCGGCGATGGCGGTGGCGCTCCTGGGGCCTCTGGCCGAGTGGGCCGAGCACGTCGCCCTGAGCGCCCACATGGCCCAGCACCTCCTGCTGACCCTCGTCGTCCCGCCTCTGTGGCTGGCCGGGACCCCGCCGGGGTTGCTCCGTCCCGCCCTGGCCCTCCCCGGCGTGCGGACCGCGGGCCGCGTCCTCACCCGGCCGGCGGTCGCCCTCGCCCTGGCCGGGGCGATCCTGGCGCTTTGGCATATGCCGGTCCTTTTCGAGGCCGCCCTGACCTCCGAGGACCTCCACATCCTCGAACACCTGACGCTCCTCGGCACCGGATTGCTCGCCTGGTGGCCCGTTGCCGGGCGCCTCCCCGACTGGCCGCGGCCGGCGCCGCCGGCCCGGCTCCTGTACCTTTTCCTCTGCACGGTGCCGATGACGCTGGTGGCGGCGCCCATCACGCTGGCCGACCGCGTCCTCTATCCGTACTACGTGCAGGCGGGCGCCGCCTGGCCGCTGGCGCCGCGGGCGGATCAGGAGCTGGCCGGGGTCATCATGTGGATCGGGGGGACCCTCGCCTACGTGATCGCGGGCACCGTGGTCTTCTTCCGGTGGGCGAACCGCGAAGAGCCAGCCGAAATCAGCGCAGTCACGAGCCTCGGACAGCCCTGAGAGACACCGATGCGGGTTGACGAGCGCCACGCTCCAGAACGAAGCGCTCCGAGCGCGGGTTTTGCCCGCGCAACCCGGGGGAGGGTCTCGGAGGGGGGCAGAGCCCCTCTCCGAAGGATCTTCCGGTGGGCGAGTCGGGAGGAGCCGGCGGAGAGTCCCATCGAGCAGGCGGCGGTGCTGCCGGGACAGCCGTAGGGAGCCGGGGAGGCGTCATGACCATCGACGGACGGGTGGTCCGGGAAGGCGTGCTGGCCGGCCTGATCGGGGCCGCCGTCGTCGCCGTCTGGTTCCTGCTCTTCGACGTGGTCCAGAGCCAGCCGCTCCGGACGCCGGCCGTCCTGTGGGCGGCGCTCTTCCAAGGGATCCGCACGCCGTCGGCCGTCTCGCCGGTGGTCGGCCCCGTCATCGCCTACACCATCGCCCACGCCCTCGTCTTCGTCGCCTTCGGCCTGGTGGCGGCGTTCCTGGTGGCGGGGGCCGAGCGCGAGCCGGCGATGCTCCTCGCCCTCCTCATCTTCTTCGCCGCCTTCGAGGTCTTCTTTCTCGCCCTGATCGTCTTCCTGGCCGAGCCGGTGCTCGGCGTCCTTGCCTGGTGGGCGATCCTCATCGGCAACTTCCTGGCTGGCGTCTCCATGCTCGCCTTCTTCTTCGTGCGCCACCGGGCGCTGGCGGGAACGCTGCTGGGCGGGTGGGCGAAGGTGATCCGCGAAGGCATCCTGGCCGGCCTCCTCGGCGCCGCCGTCGTCGCCGTGTGGTTCCTCATCTACGACACGCTGAAGTTCCAGCCATTCCGGACGCCGTCGCTCCTCGGGGCCGCCGTGTTCGAGGGCCTCCGGAACCCCGGGTTCCTCCAGATCCGGCTCGACCTCGTCCTCGGCTATACGGTGCTCCACGTGCTGGCGTTCGCGCTGTTCGGGATCCTGGTCGCCCTGCTCCTGGTGGCGGCCGAGCGGGAGCCCCGCGTCCTCCTCGGGCTGTTCATCCTGTTCTGGTGCTTCGAGCTGTTCTTCCTCGGGTTCGTCTCCGCGCTCGACGAGGCGCTGGTGGGGGCGCTGCTGTGGTGGAACATCGCCATCGCCAACCTGCTGGCCGCCGTCTCCATGCTCTTCTACTTCTTTCTCGGCCACCGCTCACTCGGCGCCCGCCTGCTCGAGCGCTGGAGCGAGGACTAAGACCTCGGAGGGGGTGTCGGAACACCCCCTCCGATGCCTCCCCCAGGAAATGCGCGCCGCAGGACGTCGCGGGGCTGGGGCCCCGCCGTCCGAGGTGCGCGAACCCAAAATTTGCGCCGGCAAAAGCCGGCGCTCGGAGCGGAACACCCACCCTTGGCGGCGCGCGGTCATTCCGACCGGCGCCTGAGCCCCGACGCCCGGCCGGTCGGGCTGACTGCCGGCCCTGTCGACCGCGCGGCGCCCTTGGTATCCTGAGGGGGTGTCCACGCCTGACGTGGTCTGGATCCGAAGCCCGGAGGCGTTGGCCGCGCTCGGGCGCGAGCTGGGGGGGACCGGGGCGCTGGCCCTCGACACCGAAGCCGACAGCCTCCACCACTACCCCGAGCGGCTCTGCCTGGTCCAGCTCGCCGACGCCGGCGGGCACGTCTACCTCGTCGATCCGCTCGCGCTCTCCGACCTCGAGCCCCTGCGCCCCGTCTGTGCCGACCCGGCCACCCTGAAGGTTTTCCACAGCGCCGAGAACGACCTCGGCCACCTCAAGCGTCGCTTCGGCTTTACCTTCACTCACCTCGCCGACACCGCCCTCGCCGCTCGCCTCCTCGGCATTCGCGAGCTCGGCCTCGACGCGCTCATCGAGCGCTGCCTCGGCGTCAAGCCGCCCAAGTCGCAGCAGAAAACGGACTGGGCCCGCCGCCCCCTCAGCCCGGCCCAGGAGGCGTACGCGGCCGAGGACGTGCGGCACCTGGTCGCGCTCAACGACCGGCTCACCGCCGAGCTGCGGACACTGGGGCGCGAATCGTGGTTCCGCGAAGAGTGCGAGGCGCTGGCTGCGGCCCCGCCGCCGTCCGAGCGCGCGGTCGATAGCGACGCCTACCGGCGCCTCCGCGGCGCCTCGCGGCTCGACAGCCGGGGGCTCGCCGTCCTCCACGCGCTCTTCGCGCAACGGGAGGCCTGGGCCGTCGCCGAACGCCGACCGCCGTTCAAGGTCCTGAACCCCGAGACCCTGGTCGCGCTGGCGGCGGCGCGGCCGCAGACCCGCGGCGCGCTGGCGGGGATCCCCGGCCTGCCCCCCCGCCTGGTGGAGCGCTACGGCGACGGGATCATCGACGCCGTCAACCGCGGCCTGGCCGAGCGGTTGGTCCCGGCGCCGCGCCGGTCCCACCCGCGCCCGGTCGCCTCCCCGGTCGTCCAGAAGCGCGGTGACGCCCTCAAGCGCTGGCGGGCCACCGCCGCCGAGCGGACCGGGCTCGATCCGGGCGTCCTCCTGCCCCAGCGCCTCATCGACGTTCTGGCCGCCGAGCCGCCCCGCGATGCCGCCGCGCTTCGCGTCGTGCCTGGATTCCGGCGCTGGCGCACGGAGGCGTTCGGCAGCGAGATCCTGGCCGCCCTGGCGGCCGCCGAGCCGGCGAGGCGGTCGTGAAGATCACCGCGGTCCGCACCGGGCTCTACCGGATCCCGCTCGGCCAGCCGCTGGTGGACGCGACCATCCGCCTGACCGAGTGGGAGCTGATCGTCTCCCGCGTGGAGACGGACAGCGGCGTGTCGGGGGTCGGCTGGTGCTACACGCTCGGGAGCGGCGGCTCCGCCATCCGGGCGCTGATCGGCGACGCCCTGACGCCGCTCGTCCTCGGCCAGGACCCGTTCCACATCGAGCGGATCGCCGAGCGGCTCTGGTGGGGGATCTCGCGGCTGGGCACCGGGCTCGCGACCTTCGCGATCGCCCCGCTCGACATCGCGATCTGGGACATCGTCGCCAAGGCGGTCGGGCGTCCGCTTTACCAGCTGCTGGGCGGCTGCCGGGATCGCATCCCCGTGTACGGCAGCGGCGTGAACCTCCATCTCGAGCCAGACGCCCTCCTCGACCAGATGCAGGGCTACCTGGACCAGGGCTACCGGGGCGTCAAGATGAAGGTGGGGCGCGACGAGGCCGAGGAGGACGTCGAGCGGGTGGCCGCGGTCCGCAAGCTGATCGGCCCCCGGGTGGCGCTCATGGTGGACGCCAACCTGAAGTGGACGGTGGCCGAGGCCCTGCGCCGCGCGACCCGGCTGGAGCCGTTCGACCTGGCCTGGCTGGAGGAGCCGCTCCCGTCCGAGGACGTCGGCGGTCACGCTCGCCTGCGGGCAGCCGTGCGTATCCCGATCGCGGTCGGCGAGACGCTGTACACCAAGCAGCAGTTCGCCGAGTACGTGCGGAGCGGCGCGCTGGACATCGTCCAGGCCGACATCGTCCGGGTGGGCGGCATCACCGAGTGGCTGAAGATCGCCCACCTCGCCCAGGCCTGGAACCTGCCGATGGCGCCCCACGTCGTCTACGAGCTGGCGGTGTCGCTCCTCTGCGCGGTGCCCAACGCGCTCGTGGCCGAGCTGGTCACCGGCAGCGGATTGACCGAGCTCGGGGTGCTCACGGAGCCGATCCGTCCCCAGCGGGGTATCGGGGTGCCGCCGCCGAAACCGGGCCACGGCGTCGAGTTCGACGAGGCGGCGCTCGGGCGCCACGAGGTGAAGGGATGAGAGATCCTGTGTCAACCGTGAGCCCTTCGGGCCGCGCCCGGGATTCTCACCCCTCCCCCCTCGGGGTGGGAGGGGCCGGGGGTGCGGGGGGACCCGAATGACCGCCAAGCTCCGCGTGGGGGTGATCGGGACGGGATTCGGCAGCACGGTCCAGATCCCGGCCTTCCGGGCCCATCCCCGCGTCGAGGTCGTGGCGGTGGCCAGCGGCCAGCCGGGCAAGGCCCGCAAGGTCGCCGACGCCTTCGGGGTGGCGCACGCCTTCGACGCCTGGGCCGACCTGATCACCGCCGACCTCGACCTGGTCAGCATCACGACCCCGCCCTCCCTCCACCGCGCCATGGCGCTGGCGGCGGCCACTGCCCGGCGGCACGTCCTGTGCGAGAAGCCCATGGCGCTCTCGACGGCCGAGGCGGCGGCGATGCTCGCGGCCGTCGAACAGGCGGGCGTGCGGCACGTCATCGATCACGAGCTGCGCTTCAACCCGAACCGGCGGAAGGTCCGGGCCCTGATCGCCGAGGGCTTCGTCGGGCAGCCACGCCACGTCCTGGTGACGCAGGTCGGGCCCGGCCGGGCCGATCCGAGCCGGCCCTGGACCTGGTGGTCGGATGCCGCGCGTGGTGGCGGGCTTCTCGGCGCCCTCGGCTCCCACCAGATCGACCTGCTCCGCTACTGGCTGGGCGAGGTCGAGCGGGTCGTCGGCACCGCCGAGGCCTACATCAAGGAGCGACCGGATCCCGACGGCCGCGGCCAGCGCCGGGTCACCGCCGACGATTGCACGACGTTCACCCTCCGCTTCGCCTCGGGCGCCCTCGCCACGGTGCTCCTGTCTTCGGTCACGGCGCACGCCCGGGGGCCGCGGCTCGAGGTGTGGGGCGACGAGGGGACGCTCGTGCTGGACGACGCGGACCGGCTCTGGGGCGGGCGGCAGGGACGCGAACCGGAGGAGCTGACCGAACCGGAGACGCTGACCCCGGCCCCCGGGATGGACTACGTGCCCCTCTGGGGCCTGTCCTTCCGCCGGCTGGTGGACCACCTGGTGACGGCGGTGCTCGACGGCGGCCCGCTGACGCCGGCCGCCACCTTCGCCGACGGCCTCGCCGTGCAGCGGATCATGGATGCGATCCGGGCGAGCGCCGCGACCTGGCCGGTCGTGCCGCGCGACTAGCGCCCTCGCTCGCCGGCTGGAGAAAGGACGGTCGGGCCGAGAACCGAGCAGCCCTAGGACGCAGGGAGGAGGCGGGCCGAGGCGTATGCCGCATACGTTGAGGCCCGCCGACGACCGAGGACGACGGGATGCGACGGTTATCGGCCCGACCGCAGGACGCTCACTTCCATCGCGTCCGGGCCCACGTCGTACTCGCGGCTTTCGTAGCGGCCGCTTTCGCGGACGTACCTCAGGTACGGGCGGACCGTCTGCCGGAAGATCTTCGTGTTGTCGGCGACGACGACCGCGCCGGGCCGGAGCTTCGGCTCCACCCGGCGGAGGTAGTCCAGGTACTGCTCCTTGGCGGCGTCGATCAGGACGAAATCGAAGCGCCCCCGGAGCCGGGCCAGGACGCGGCGCGCGTCGCCGGTGACGACCCGGACCCGCCGGCCGAGTCCGGCCGCGTCCACGTTCCACGCCACCAGCCAGGCCAGAAACGCGTCGGCCTCGATGCAGGTGAGCCGCCCGCCCGGTGGCAGCGATCCCGCGATCAGAATCGCCGAGTATCCGAAGAGAGAGCCGATCTCGACGGCCGCTCGCGGGCGATGGCGGGCGATCAGGCGCCGGATCAGGCGACCCTTGGCGCCGCCGATGATCGGGAAGCGCCAGAGCGTCGTGGCCCGGTCCATGAGGCGCAGCATGCGGGCCCCGGTCTCGGTCATCGGAGTGTCGCGGCGCGCGCGGTCAGCGGGGCGGCGGACCGGTGGCCGCCGCCGCTCGGACCAGCGCCGTCACCCGCGCGGGATCGACGGGGTTCGCCGTGCGCCCTTCGCGCTTGACCCAGGTGCCGACGATCACGCCGTCGGCGAGGGCGAGGAGCTGGCCGATCGTCTCCGGGGTCACGCCCGAGCCGACCAGCAGCGGCCGGTCGGGCACCGCCGCCCGGACGCGCTTGACGTCGCCGGGATCGGTGGCCTGGCCGGTGGCCGGCCCCGAGACCACCAGCGCGTCGGCCAGCGCGCGCTCGGCCGCGTCGCGCGCGACCTGCTCCAGCTCGACCGGCGCCAGCGGTACCGCGTGCTTGCCGCCGACATCGACGAAGAGGCGGGTGTCGGTGCCGAGGAGCCGCCGATAGCGGAGCGTCGTATAGGCGTCCCCCTGAATGAGCCCCTGGTCGGCGACGACGGCTCCGACGTGGACGTTGACGCGAACGAAGGCCGCGCCCGTCGCCGCCGCCACCGCCAGCGCGGCGGCGGCATCGTTTTTCAGGACGTTCACCCCGACCGGGGTCCGGACGGCGCGGCGGACCTCGGCGACGACGACCGCCATGGCGGCGACGGTGGCGGGATCGACGCGCCCGGCACTGAAGGGCGCGTCGCCATAGTTCTCGATCAGACAGGCGTGGAGGCCGCCCTCGACGAGCGCCCGCGCGTCGGCGACCGCGCGCCCGACGACGGCGTCCAGAGACCCGCCCCAGCGCGGGCTGCCCGGCAGGGGCAGGAGATGAACCATGCCCACCAGCAGGCGGGGCAGGCCGGGCAACGGCTCCCGAGACACGGCCGATGGTCCTCCGCCGGCGCCGGCGCGGCGCCCTGCCGGTGAACGCGGCTGCCGGCGCTCAGGCCGCGTAGGGGGTCCGGGTCGACTCCGCGAGCCGCCGCCGGTGGGCCTGGCCGCGCTCGAAGCCGCGACGGTAGGCTTCGTGACTCGCGACGTCCGGATCGCACCGGCGCAGGTATTCTACGATGTCCGCCCAGGCGCGGTCCCGGGTTTCCGGCCGCAGCGCCGCTTCGAATCCCCGACGGTAGGCGGCCTCGTCACGCGGGAAATCCCCGCCCCCGGTAGTGTAGGCCTCGGCCTCCGCCGAGCGGAGCCCGAGCCACCAGCGCTGCCGCGCGCTGTCGAGATCCTCGGCGCCGGCCGCGGCGAGGATGCGACGCACGGTCTCCGCCTGGCTCTCGTCCTCGGCGAGCACGATCAGCAGCGTGCGGCCGCGCCGGAGCGCATCCTCGTAAAGGAACCATTCGTCTTTCGGCAGCCCCTCGGCGAGCGACTCCTCCAGGGCGCTCCCGATGGCGGCGCCGCCGCCCAGGCCGACGAGCGCGCCCGCCAGCGCTCCCAGCGCCACGACCGGTCCGATACCCGGGATCAGCGAGGTCGCCGCCGCCGCGAGCTGGATGCCGCCGGCCGCCCCGGCGGCCGCGCCGATGACGCCGCCGACGGCCGGCCCCACGCCGGGCTGCTCGGTCTCGGTGGTCGGCACCGCCGCCGGGCTTCCCGGCC
>DASYUM010000171.1:0-15874 GCA_036001225.1 Candidatus Methylomirabilota bacterium
TCGATCCGAAGTGGAAGGGCGAGATCGTCATGCCCTCGCCATTCAGCTCCGGCACCGCCAACATGATGCGCTACTCGTTCCTGGCGCTCTACGGGGACGCGGAGGGGTGGAAGTTCATCGAGGCGCTCGACAAGAACATCCACCACTACACGCGCAGCGGGAACGCCCCGACCGACCTCGTCGGCCGCGGCGAGTTCATGCTGGGCCTCACCTCGGACGAGAACGTGAAGAAGCGCCTCGACGACGGCTACCCGCTGCTCTGGTCGATTCCCGAGGAGGGGACCGGCTACGACGGGACGTTCGCCCTGATCCTGAAGGGGACGACGAAGCTCGAGGCCACGAAGAAGATCATCGACGCCCTGGGCACGCCCGAGTTCAGCACGCTCCTGGCGGGAGTCGGCTACATCACCCCGCGCCCGGCGCCCAACGCCCTTTACGGGAGCACGCCGCCGCGCTACATCAAGATCGACCTGGCCAAGGCCGCCGAGGACCGGCCGAAGAACAACGACATCTGGAAGTCCAAGCTGCGGAGCGACTTCAGGTAGTCGGGCGTCGGCCGGTCGGATGGTGACGGGTCTCGGGCGGCGCGGCTCGCGCTGACGCGCATCAGGGCATCGTGTCGCCGCCGCGGGGCGAGAGCCAGGGAGGCGGGGCCGGGGCGCCGGCGCGCCCGGGCGGGACCCGGCCGGACCGCCCCGCGCGTGCCGACGGGACCCATCCGCCGGGCGGCCGGGCCGCGGGAGACGGCGACCGCGGAGCGTTCCGGCCCGCCGCGGGCGGCCGCCGCGGGGTGACGGGCTTCGTCAACCGGCACCTGATCAACATCCTGGCGGCCTTTCTCTTCCTGCTGCTGGCCTTCTTTCTCCTCTACCCCCTGGCGGCGGTCCTCGTCCAGTCCGTGCGGGGGCCGTCCGGATTCACCCTGCAGTACTACCGGGCCTTCTTCGGCAAGGGCTACTACTACCAGTCGCTGTACAACACGCTCCTGCTCGGGGTGATCAACACGGCGGTCTGCCTGGCCGTGGGCTTCTGTCTCGCCTACATGACGACGCGCGGACCCTGGATCCTCCGGAGGCCGATCCGGACCATCTCGCTGATACCGCTGATCGCCCCGCCGTACCTGTTCGCACTGTCGCTCATCATCCTCCTCGGCCGCAACGGCCTGATCACCCGCGCCCTCGACCTCTCGTGGCAGCTCTACGGGTTCGGCGGGGTCGTCATCTCCCAGGCGCTGGCCTTCACGCCGCTGGCCTACATGATGATCGAGAGCACCATGATGTCGCTCGACCCGAACCTCGAGGAGAGCGCGTACGACATGGGGGCCACCGAGGCGACGATCCTCCGGACGATCACGATCCCGCTCCTGACGCCGGGGCTGCTCAAGGCGGCGCTCCTGATCTTCGTGATGACGATCGCGGAGTTCGGCAACGCCGCGATCCTCGGCGGCCGGACCCCCTTCCTGGCGCCCGACACGTACACGGCGATCACCGGGGAGTCCGACTTCAACATGGGGAGCGTCCTGTCGGTGGTGCTGATCGTCCCGTGCCTCGTGGCCTTCGTGGTGCACGGCCGCCTGCTCGAGGGGAGGAAGTTCACGACGATCGGGGGGAAGCCCGTGGCCGCGGAGCCGCGGCGGATGACGCCCCTGATCAAGGGGCTCTTCGTGCTGGTCACCACGGCGGCGACCGGGGCGATCTTCGTCTGCTTCGCGGTCGTCGGCGTCGCGTCCTTCTACAAGATCCTCGGGGTGACCACCCGGCCCACGCTCGCCAACTATCTCGACTTCACATCGAACCAGGCCATCTACAACAGCATCCGCGTGAGCCTCGTGGCGGCCCTCATCGGCGCGTTCGTCGGCGTCCTGCTCGCCTACGTCATCGTGCGCGGGCGGTTCGTCGGTCGCTCCTTCATGGAGATGCTGTCACTGTCCGGGTTCGCCCTGCCGGGGACGGTGCTGGGGATCGGCTACCTCCTGGCCTTCAGCGCGCCCCCGCTGCGGCTCACCGGCGGGATCATGATCATCGCCCTGAACTGCGTCTTCCGGTTCCTCGCCGTCGGCGTGGAGGCGGGGATCAGCAAGCTGCACCAGATCCACATCGAGCTCGAGGAGGCCTCCGCGGACCTCGGCGCCGGCTCGCTGACCACCTTCCGCCGGATCGTCCTGCCGATCATGTTTCCGGCCTTCGTCGCGGGCTTCATCTACACCTTCATGACCGCCGTCGTCTCCCTGAGCGCGGTCGTCTTCCTGGTGAGCCCGGGCTTCGAGCTGGCGGCGGTCCGGATCTTCGACGCCGCCGTCTACGGGGAGATCGGCATCGCCTCGGCGACCACGATGAAGCTGGTCCTGACGGTCGCGGTCTGTATGGCGCTCCTGAGCTACGTCGCCCGGAGGACCCGCCTGGGCGGCGGCCTGGCCCGGACGGCGGCATGAGCGGGACAGGGCGGGCGGGCCATGGCTGACGACGCCGGCGGCGAGCGGCCGATGCTGGTCCTGCGGGACGTCCGCAAGTCGTATGGCCGCCACGAGGTCATCCGGGGCGTCTCCCTCGAGGTGAACAAGGGCGAGCTGGTCACCTTCGTCGGACCCAGCGGGTGCGGCAAGACCACCCTCCTGCGCCTGATCGGCGGCTTCATCGACGTCACCTCCGGAGACATCGTCCTGGACGGCCAGCGGATCAACGGCCTGCCCCCGAACCTCCGGGACACCCGCATCTGCTTCCAGAATTACGCGCTGTTCCCCCACATGACGGTGGCGGAGAACGTCGGCTACGGCCTGCGGATCCGCAAGTGGCCCCGGCGGCAGATCGCGGCCCGGGTGCAGGAGCTCCTCGAGTTGGTGGAGCTGGGGGCCTACGGCGACCGGATGATCGACCGGCTCTCCGGGGGCCAGCAGCAGCGGGTCGCGCTCGCCCGGGCGCTCAGCGTCGAGCCCAAGGTGCTGCTCCTGGACGAGCCCCTCTCCAACCTCGACGCGAACCTGCGGCTCATCATGCGGGAGGAGATCCGGAAGCTCCAGCAGCGGCTGCGGATCACGACGGTCTTCGTGACGCACGACCAGTTCGAGGCGATGGCCATCTCCGACCGGATCGTCGTCATGCGGGACGGCCTAATCGAGCAGGTCGGCAGCCCCATCGAGGTCTACGAGCGGCCGGCCAACGAGTTCATCGCGGGATTCGTGGGCTACGTCAACCTCGTGGATGGGCGGATCACCTCGATCGACGCGGCGAGCCGCCTCGCCGTGGTCGACACCGCCCACGGCGAGATCGAGGTCCTGCTCGATCAGCCGGGGATCGACGAGGGCGACGACGTCCTGATGGTCGTCCGGCCGGAGGGCGTCACGCTCTCCCTGGACTGCGCCGGCGCGAAGCGGAACGTCCTCTGCGGCACGCTCGAGACGTACATGTACGCGGGGTCGCTGGCGAAGTGCACCGTGTCGGTCGGCGGCCGGACCATGATCATCGACCAGTACAACCCGCGCGACGCCCGGCACTTCCGGGAAGCCGGGCGGGTCGCGATCGAGATTCCCCGCCGCGTCCATCTGCTGAAGCGGCCGGGGGGCCGACCCGGCTCGAGCCGCCCCTGACGGGGGCCGGCCTCTGCCGCGGATCGGGCCGACCCGACCCGGATCCCACAGCGCTCATGACCGACCCTGCCGCCAGTCGCCCGAGGACGCCTGTCCTAGCGCCGGCTCGAGCTCGACGTCGCGTTTGTCCCTGGCGACTGGCGGCGCGGCGTCGATCCGACCGTGGTCGGCCGCCGCGGTCTCCGCGCGCATGGTTCCCCTGGCGATCGGGACCCAGACCAACGGCTCGCTGATCCGGCCGGCCTACTGTTGTGTCTACGGCTACAAGCCGACCCACGGGCTATCCCCCGTCACGGCATCCTGCGGCAGTCGCCGCCGCTCGACCAGATCGGGGTCTTCGCCCGGTCGGTCGAGGACGCCGCGCTGCTGGCGGAGCAGCTCGCGGGGTTCGACGACCGTGACCGGCGTCGCGGCCGCGCGGGCGCCCCGGCCTGCTCGAGGCGCTCGCCACCGAGCCGCGCGGCGCGCCCCGGTTCGCGTTCGTGAAGACCCCGGTGTGGGAGCAGGCGGCCGATGACACCAGGGCCGCGTTCGGCCGGCTGGTCGCCCGGCTCGGCCCGCGGGTCGTCGAGGTCGAGCTGCCGGCGATGTTCGAGGACGCGGTCGGCTGGCACCGCACGAGTAATCTTACTGGGTGCTAACCGCAGGCGCCTCTTGCAGCGCGCTACCCACTGGGAGCCGTTCAGCAGCGGGGAGGTCTTGGTTGCCTTAATGGCCCCGCCAGCCGCGATGGCCAGCGCGACGGCGGTGCCGGTCGTCGGGCCGTCAGCGGCCGGTCTAGGGCCTTCACGGCCGCGTGACCTTCGAAGCCCCCACATACGGGACTTGCTGCGGACCCCCGCCGCGTTTCAATCCCCGAGTCCACCGCGTTGACTAAACAGTGCGGAAGTTGCGGATTCGACTGAGAAAAAGCGTGTGGCGGACGTGAACACGGGTCCGAATCCCGTTGGAGCCACCACTCGAATTTCGTTGAGCTTTTGCCTCCGGGTTTTAGTCCATTTCGAAATGTCCTCGAACCCGGGAAAACGCGCCTTCTCGAGTTTTACGTGCGGAGCATCTGCGGCGCTTGCGCCTCGTAGAACGCGACGGCGCGCTTGACCTGCGGCCGAATCTTCGTGTAGATCTGCGTCGTGTCGATGCACGCGTGCTCGAGGAACGCCCGCCCTTCCTTCAGATCGTGGCGGTGCTCGAGCGCCACGGCCGTCGCGCGCTGGCGCGGCGGGGCGGGCTCGGGTAACCTGGCGGGAAGCCGGCACTCGCGGGAGCGGCGGCCGCCTCGAGGAGGACCCCATGCCACAGATGAGCGACACGCTCGAGCTCGGGCTCAAGGGCAAGGTCTCGATCGTCACCGGCGGCAGCGACGGGCTCGGGCGCGCCTGCGCCGAGCGGTTCGCCCGCTCGGGCGCACACGTGGCCATCTGCGCGCGGCGCAAGGACGTGCTGGAGCGCGCCGCCGCCGAGATCCGTGACGCGACCGGGGCGGACGTCCTGGCCCAGGCCACCGACGTCACCCACGCCGACCAGATCCAGGCCTTCCTCGACGCCACCGTGGCCCGCTTCGGCGGCGTGGACATCCTCGTCAACAACGCGGGGACGTCGGCGGCCGCCGCGTTCGAGGCGGTCGACGATCGGGCCTGGCAGGCCGACATCGACCTCAAGGTCATGGCCGCCATCCGCTTCTGCCGCCTGGTGATCCCCCACATGAAGCGGCGCGGCGGCGGCCGCATCATCAACGTCACGACCGTCGGGGGCAAGGCGCCCGGGGTGCGGGCCCTGCCGACCACCGTGACCCGCGCGGCAGGGATCAATCTCACCAAGGCCCTGGCCAACGAGTACGCCGCCGACGGGATCCTGGTGAACACGATCTGCCTGGGGGTGGTGAAGAGTGGCCAGTGGGAGCGCCGGGTCACCGGCGACCGCGCCGCCTACTATCAGGAGGTGGCGCGGACCCGGCGCATCCCGCTCGGCCGGGTCGGCGAAGCCCACGAGTTCGCCGACCTGGTCGCCTTCCTGGCGTCCGAGCGTGCCGGCTACATCACCGGCACCGCGATCAACTTCGACGGCGGGCTATCGGCCACGGTCTGAGGAAGGAGCCCCGATGATCTACGAGATCCGGACGTACCGCCTGAAGGCCGGCAGCGTCTCCGAGGTCGAGAAGCGCTACGCCGAGGCGTACGAGCACCGGAAGAAGTACTCCGAGCTGGCCGCGTTCTGGCACACCGAGATCGGGCCGCTGAACGAGATCGTCCACGTCTGGCCGTACGACAGCCTGGAGGAGCGCGCCCGCATCCGCGCCGCGGCGGCCAAGGATCCCAACTGGCCGCCCAAGACCCAGGAGTTCATCCTCAACATGCAGTCCGAGATCCTGGTCCCGTTTCCGTTTTCCCCCGCGCTGACCCCCGGCCGGCACGGGCCGTTCTACGAGCTCCGCTACTACACGATCAAGGCGGGCGCGCTGCCCGGACTCATCGAGCGATGGGCCTCCCGGATCGGGGAGCGCACGAAGCTCTCCCCGCTCGCGCTGGCCGGGCACGTCGAGATCGGCGAGGCGAATCGCTTCATTCACATCTGGCCCTACCGGAGCCTGGACGAGCGAGCCGCGATCCGGAACAAGGCGAGGGAAACCGGCGTGTGGCCGGCTCCGGGCGGCGGCGACACGATGCTGACCCAGGCCAACAAGATCCTGGTGCCGGCGGCGTTCTCGCCGGCCCAGTAGTCCAGGTCGCGTCCGACCGGGGACTCCGTGAGCCCAGTCGCCACTACCTCCGATTGGCCCGCGGTCGGGGACCGCCGCGACCGGTGGCCGGTGAGCGGCCAGACCCTCTGCTACCTGGCCGTCTTCGCGGTGACGATCGGCCTGGTCCTCGCGCCGATGATCATGCTGCTCCTGACCACCCTGAACCTGGGGCCGATCGCCCAGCCGGATCTGGGGATCTCGCTCCTCAACTACGTGACGGCCTGGTCCAGCCCGACGACCTACACGACCCTCGCCAACACCGTCGTCTTCGCGCTGGGCGCGACCGCGGTGGCAGTGCTGTTCGGCGCGTCGTTCGCCTTCCTGGTCGAGCGGACCGACATGCCGCTGAAGACCCTGGCCTACGTGGCGATCACCTCGACCCTCGCCATGCCGGGCATGCTCTACGCCATCGCCTGGGTGCTCCTGGTGAGCCCGCGGATCGGCCTGTTCAACCTCGCGCTCCTCAAGCTCTTCTCGCAACAGGACGGGCTGCTGACCAGCTGGGCGGGCGTCGGCTTCCGCGAGGCCCCGATCCAGCCCTACGGGCTGGGCGGCATGATCGTGGTCGAGGGTCTGCGGAGCGTCGGGCTCGTCTTCCTGATCACGGTGGGGGTCTTCCGCAACATGGATCCCGCCCTGGAAGAGGCGGCCGCGATGTCCGGCGCCCCGACGCGCACGGTGGTCCGGCGCATCACGATGCGCCTGATGGTGCCCGGCATCCTGGCGGCGGCGGTCTACGTCTTCGCGCAGAGCCTCGATGCGTTCGAGATCCCGGCCGTCCTCGGGCTGCAGTCCGCCGTCTTCGTGCTCTCGACCAAGATCTATCTCCTGGTCAAGAACGAGGAGCACGGCCTGGCCAGCGCGCTGGGCGTGGGGTTCGTGACCATCGCCGTCGTCCTGGTGCTGTGGTACGGCCGGCTGACGCGCCGGATCGAGCGATTCGCCACCGTGACCGGCAAGGGCTTTCGCCCCCGGACGCTGCGGCTCGGGCGGCTCCGCCACGTCGCCTTCCTCGGCGTCGCCGCCTACTTCGGGGTCGTCGTGCTGGCCCCGTTTCTCGTCCTGGTCTGGGCCAGCCTGGTCCCCTTCTACCAGGTGCCGTCCCTGGCGATGCTGCGGCGGGTCACTCTCAAGGCGTACTGGTACGTGTTCGTCGATCCGTGGGGCCTCACCGCGCTGAAGAACACCTTCATCCTGGTGGTCACGGTCCCCGCGGCCACCATGGTGCTGGCCGCGTTGATCTCCTGGTTCGTGGTCAAGACCCGGCTGCGGGGGCGGCGTCTGCTCGACATCCTGGCGTTCTTGCCGCAGGTCTCGCCCAGCATCATCACCGCGCTGGCGTTCATCTACATGTTCCTGACCATGCCCTTGAAACTGATCCCCGCTTACGGGACCATCTGGATCATCGTCATCGCCCTGGTGAGCAATCTCCTCCCCTACGGGACCCGGACGATGCACGGAGCCGTGATGCAGATCCACAAGGAGCTCGAGGAGGCGGCGCTCACCGGGGGGGTGGCCTGGGGCCGGACGTTCACGCACGTGGTGGTGCCGTTACTGTTGCCGGCGATGATCTCGGGGTGGGTCTTCATCGCCATGGCGGCCATCCGCTACGTCACCCTCCCGCTCCTGCTCTACTCCCCCGGCAGCCGGGTGGTCTCGCTGCTGATGTGGGACAACTGGCAGGGGGGCGAGATCGCGAAGGCGGCCGCCACCGGCGTCGTGCTGATGCTCGCGATCGGGCTCATCACGCTGGCCGGCCGGATCGCCGACCAGCGCCAGGCCCGGCAGTGGGCGGGCGGATAGGCCTCGGGAAACGCCGCGCTGAAGGGAGTCGTCAGATGAATCACCTCGCGAGCCGCCGTCGATTCCTCCGGCTCCTGACCATGGCCTCCGCCGGTGCCGCCCTGGGGCCCTGGCGGGCATCCGACCGGGCTTCGGCTCAGTCCGCGGCCCCGGCGGCCCCGCCGGGTCCGGCGGTCGCCCGGCAGGTCGAGCAGTGGTACCAGGGCGCGAGGAAAGAGGGCAAGGTCGTCTGGTGGGACGCCTGGGACAAGGACATCGTCGAGAAGCTCGCGGCGGCCTTCATGAAGAGGTACCCGGGCGTGACCCTGGAGGCCTTCCTCGGCACCGACGACGACACGAAGCTTCGCGCCCTGGCCGAGGGCCGCGCCGGGAACGTGACCTTCGACGTCATCGTCACCAGCAGCGGCAACTACTTCGAGTACAAGAAGGCCGGGCTGGTCACCGACAATTCCGACGTGCTCGACGCGATCGGCGTGCCCAAGGAGCTGCGATACGAGGGGACCTACGACCCGACCTACTTCGTGTACGGCGCGGCCTACAACCCGAACCTGGTCAAGGAGTCGGAGCTGCCGCGGACCTGGGAAGGGTTCCTCGATCCCAAGTGGAAGGGCCAGCTGGCGGTGGAGAGCCGCCTCAAGCTGTTCGTGTTCGCCACCCCCTTCTGGGGCGGCGAGGAGAAGGTCATCAGCTACCTGCAGCGTCTGCGGACCCAGGCGCCGCGCTTCGTCAAGGGCGACATCGCCTCCAACAAGCTCCTGGTCGCCGGTGAGTTCCCGATCCTGCTGCCCGCCTATCTCACCAACTACCCGCGCTACGTCCCCCAGGGCGCGCCCTGGGGGTACGTGCCCCTGGACGAGGTCTACGTGACGGGCGGGGGACCGGGCTACACCCGGCCACCGAACGCGCCCCATCCGAACGCGGGCAAGCTCTTCATGTACTGGTTCATGGGGCCCGAGGGCCAGGCCATCTTCGACGAGCGCTTCACCGGCAACCCGATGCCCGGCGCCAATACCGGCCCCGCCAGGTTCCTGGAAAAGCACAAGATCACGCCCCGGCTGGTGCCGGTCAAGTACGAGCAGGAGATCGCCAGCTACACGCGCAAGTACGCCGACGCGGTCGGCCTGCCGATCCGGTGAGCCGGTGAGCCAGGAAGGGCGCCCGATGACGCTCGACGAGCTGCTCGTGGGCCGCCGGGCCGCGCTGCTGGTCATCGACATGCAGAACGACTTCTGCCATCCGGACGGCGCCGTCGCCAGGCGCGGGGGCGACGTCGAGCCGATCCAGGCCATGGCGCCCCGGCTGCGCCGGCTGCTGGCCGCCGCCCGCCGGCGCGGGCTGCCGATCATCCACGTCCGGACCCATCACAGCCCGTGGACCAACTCCGAGTCCTGGGTGACCCGGCATCACGGTTTGAACGTCGTGCAGTGCTTCCCCGGCTCCTGGGGCGCCGACTTCTACGCCGGGTTCGAGCCGGTCAGCGACGATCGCTGGACGCCGGGCGCCCACGAGTACGTCGTCACCAAGCACCGCTTCAGCGCCTTCATCGACACCGACCTCGATCTGGTTCTCCGCTCCCAGACCGTCCAGACGTTGATCCTGACCGGCGCCACCACCGACGTCTGTGTCGAGTCGACGGCCCGCGACGGGTTCATGAAGGACTACGCCATCGTGTTCGTGTCCGACTGCACGGCCACCTCGCCGGCGACCGCCCACCAGGCCGCCCTCGAGAGCATCCGGCGCAGCTTCGGCCGCGTGGTGTCGGCCGACGAGCTGGAAGCGGCCTGGGCGGCCCCCGCGTCCGGGAGTCCGGCCTCGGCCGGCGGACGCACCACCGGGATCGAGGTCCGGACGGCCGCGACCGCGACCCCGGCGTCAGGGACGAGCCACCCGGATCGGCGCCCGTTCAAGAAAGAGGTCCTGCTCGACGACGAGCGCGAGCGGGGGTTCCCGGCCGTCGTCCGGTTCGGGCCGTACCTCTTCGTCTCCGGATCGGACGGCCATCGCGATCCGAAGACGGAGCGCATCGTGCCCGATCTGGCCTGGAAGGCGGTCGAGCAGTGCCGCAACTCCTACGGCCGCATCCGGCGGCGGCTGGAGCAGGGCGGGTACGGCGGCGGCTGTGCGGTGCGCATCCAGAACTTCACCAGCGGGCAGGACTGGCGCTTGCAGCGGATGGCGCTGTGGCCGGAGTACTTCGGCGAGGCCGAGCATGGCCTGGCCGTCAGCTTCGGGGCCCAGGCCCGGATGTCCGGCATCAACATGATCACGACCACGGTCATGGGCGTGACCCCCGACGTGGAACGGGTGGCCGTGGTGCCGCAGCCCACGCCCGGTCGGGCCGCCCGGGTGGTCCGGGCCGAGCCCTTCGTCTACGTCATCGGGGTCGGCGGCCTCACGCATCCCCGCACCGGCGAGGCCGCGCCCGAGGAAGTGCCGGAGGCCTTCGAGCGCCAGCTCCGCTATGCGGCCGACTGGCTGGCCGCCCACCTCGATCGAGCCGGCGTGGCCCCGCGCGACCTCGTGCGGCTGGACGCGTGTCTCCGGGACGTCAACCGGGCCCCGGCCTATCACCGCTTCTGGCAGGAGCAGCTCGGCGGGGAGATCCCCTTCGCGACCTCGGCGATCGGGCTCCCGCTCGGGGGCCGCGCCGAGCACGAGATCGGCGGCCTCGCGCTGGCGCCCGGCGCGACCAAGGAGGTGGCGTGGCGCGAGGATCGGCCCGGCGTGGCCGAGGCGGTGAAGGCCGGCCAGCTCGTGTTCGTCTCGGGCTGCTCCGGCCTCGGCGACGCCAGCACCGGACGCGTGCGGCCCGAAGGGTCCGGTGAGAAGCCCGCCCAGACCCGGCAGGCCTTGCAGCGCCTGGAGGCGGCGCTGGCCCGCTTCAGCCTCGGCCTCGGCGACCTGCTCCGGCTGGACATCTTCCTGCGGGACATCTACTTCGAGGACGCCTGTCTCGAGCTGGTCCGCGACCGGCTCGGAAAGGACGCGCCCACGATGACCGTGATCGGCGCCGAGCCGGCCGACTCGGCCGAGGTGGAGCTGACGGCGATCGCCGGCGCTCCGTGACGCGGTGCTCCGAGTCCGCGACCTCCGGCTGACCTATCGATCGGACCGCGAGCGTGTCGATGCCGTGGCCGGGGTCAGCTTCGTGGTGGCGCCGGCCGCCTTCTACACGCTGCTGGGGCCGTCGGGCTGCGGGAAGACCAGCACGCTCCGGTGCATCGCCGGGCTGGAGACCCCGACCGATGGCAGCATCGAGATCGGCGGCACCGTTGTGTTCTCGGGCGGCGCGAAGCGGATGGTGCCGCCGCACCGGCGCGACATCGGGATGGTGTTCCAGTCCTATGCGATCTGGCCCCACATGACCGTGTTCGAGAACGTCGCCTTTCCCTTGCGACACGGCCGGCAAGGACTGTCCAGCCGGGTCGTCCGGGACAAGGTCATGCGGGTGCTGGAGCTGGTGGGGCTCGAGTCGTACGCCGCGCGCCCGGCTCCGCTCCTGTCGGGCGGCCAGCAGCAGCGGGTGGCGCTGGCGCGGGCCCTGGCCCGCGAGCCCACGGTCCTGCTCCTCGACGAGCCGCTCTCGAACCTGGACACCAAGCTGCGGGAGAGCATGCGCTTCCAGATCCAGGCGCTGGTCCGCCGCCTGCGCATCACCACGCTGTACGTGACCCACGATCAGCTGGAGGCCCTCACCATGTCCGACATGGTCGGGCTGATGCGCGACGGGCGGATCGTCCAGGAGGGCTCGCCCCGCGCCATCTATCTCGAGCCCCGCGATCCCTTCGTCGCGAATTTCCTCGGCCGGACGAATTTCATCCCGGGGCTCGTCCGGTGGAGCGCCGACGGCGACGGGCGTGGATGGGTGGACACCCGGTGGGGTCGTCTCACCAGCCCCTTGCCGGAGTGGGCCAGCGAGGGATGCCGGGTGCGGGTCGGCTTTCGGCCCGAATACGCGCGACTGTCGCGGGAGGCGCCGGCGCCGCCCGCCAACGAGCTCCACGGCACCGTGGCTGCCGCCGCTTTCGCCGGCCAGAGCGTGGAGTACAAGATCGACCTCGGGGACCAGCTCATCGAGGTGTCGGGCGAGCCCTTCTCGACCTATGCGCCGGGCGAGCCCGTGTTCGTCGGCATCGTGCCCGAGCGCTGCTACGTGCTGGCCGGCGAGGACCCCGATCCCCGCACGGCCGGGAAAGACGAGGACGCGCCGCCGCTCCCCGCCCCGGGGCCCGCCGACGCCCACCCCGCCCACAGGAGTGCACGCGACGATGCGGTATGACTACATCTCGGCCGACAACCACATCGACCTCCGATGGCTGCCGAAGAACCTCTGGCAGGACCGGCTCCCCCGGCGGCTCCGGGAGGCCGGCCCCCGGGTGATCGAGACGCCCGACGGCTCGATGTGGCAGTGGGAAGGCCGGCTGCGCGGCGAGGCCGCCGATGGCAGCCGGAACGAGAAGCTCCGCTCGACCACGTTCGGCGTCAAGGGCATCGAGACGCCCGGCGGCTCGCTGCCGCCCTCGGATCCCAAGCTGGTCCTGGAGCACTTCGACCTGGCCGGGATCTACGCCGGGGTCTTCTACGGGGACACCCGGAAGTGGGAGGTGAAGGATCCCGAGCTGCGCCAGGCGATCTACCGCGCCTACAACGACTTCCTGATCGAGTTCAACCGGCAGGCCCCCGACCGGCTGGTGGCCCTGCCGACGCTGCCCACGATGCATCCGGAGACGTGCGTGGCCGAGATGGGGCGCGTGGTCGAGCAGGGCGCCCGCGGTGTCGAGTACAGCGTCTTCGATGCCGATCCGCCGCTGTGGGACCCCGTCTGGGAGCCGGTCTGGAGCACCGCCGAGGAGCTGGGCATCCCGATCTGCTGCCACATCGGCGACCGGTCGGGAACGCCGTATCCCCCGAACGCGCACGGCCGCTCCCGCGCCCATTTCGCCGTGGTCCCCCTGGCGGCCGCCCCGGCCATCGCCCAGATCATCTTCAGCGGCGTCCTCGAGCGACATCCCCGGCTGCACATCTCCTTCGCCGAGTGTCGCGTCGGCTGGATCCCGTTCGTCATCAGCTGGATGGACCGCCAGGTGCGCGAGCGGCCGCCGGATCCCACCGTCCACCTGAGCCGGCTGCCGAGCGAGTACTTCGCCCGCCAGATGTCGGTCACGTTCGAGGACGACCTCGTCGGGGCCCGGCTCCTGCCGATGGAGTGGGCCTACCTGAAGGAGAGCGCCATGTGGGGCGCCGACTATCCCCACACCCAGGGGGTCTGGTCCCAGCTCGACCGGGTCATGGCGGAGATGCTCGCCGACGTCCCCCCGGCCCTCAGGGAGGAGGTCGTCTTCTCGCGCGCCGCCCGGATCTTCAAGCTGACCCCGCCCCCGTCGCCCCGTCGCGCCTGAGGTTGTTCGGGGCCACCACGACTGACGGCCGCTTCATCGCGCCCTTCGAGATCGGCGACGTGGATCGGTCGACCTGATTTGGCTTGCGCAATGGGTACCCATCGTGGCAACCCTTCTGTAAAGCATGCCGCTATTGGTGATGAGACCGCCCTCTTAAGGCTGAAATGCGGGTTCGATCCCGTTGGCGCGATGGAACCTGATCGTGCCCGATCGCTGGGCCCGGGAGCGCCCCGCGGTTGAAGTATAGCCGCGAGTATCTCGGGGAGCGGGCGGCCAGGACCGGGTTCCGACCTGACACCCTCGAGAAGGTCCTCTGCCCGACCCGAGCCTCGGCGGTCGTGCCGCGGGCTACGCCCGATTTCTCCGACAGGCTTCTCTGGTAGATGCCGGGGTCCGACCAGCGCGTCGCCCTGATCTCCGCGTTCCGAACGGGCGCCCTAGTGCGGCGGTTTAGGTGCCGTATCGGTCGTGGTGCCGGACCCAGTCCTGGGGATCGGCCGGGGTCTCGTCGCGCCCCTTGGGCACGAGGTCGAGGAATTGATAGGTGGTATTCACCATGTCGATGCCCCGCGCGTAGGTCGAGTAGGTGTGGAACACGGCGCCGCTCCGGTCCTGGTAGAAGACGCTGATACCCTCGCGATCGGGGATGTCCATGTCCACCCGCTGATAGTTGTAGAACACCGATCCGCTCTCGATGTCCTCCGGCGTGAACGACGCCTGATAGTCGTGGTTGAAGTCGGTCTGGAACGCGGAGACCCACTTGAAGCGCCAGCCCATCCGCTTCTTGAACGACTCGATCTTGGCCAGCGGCGCGCGGGAGACCACCACGAAGGTCACGTCGCGCTGATTCAGGTGGACGCCCATGCCGTCGTAGTGGTCGGCCCAGAACGAGCAATGGGGGCACCCCTCGTCCCACTCCGGGCTGAACATGAAGTGATACACGACCAGCTGGCTTCGCTGCTGGAAGAGCTCGGCCAGCGTCTCCTGACCGGCCGATCCGTCGAAGCGGTAGGTCTTCTCGACCTTCTCCCACGGCAGCTCCCGTCGCTGGCGGCCGAGGTCCTCCCGGAGGCGGGTGAACTCCTTCTCCTTGGCGAGGAAGGCCGTCCGCGCCGCGAGCCACTCCTTGTGCGATACCACCGGGTGATTCTTGAGAGCGCTGCTGTCGGTCTTCATGCACTCACCTCTGTCGTTGACGGGTGAACGAGTCAGGTAGGTCGGCGTTCGTTCCGAAGTCGGCTCGCGAGCTTCTCGAGGATCTGGGTCCACCCCCGCTGGTGCGCGTCAAAGGCCTCGGCATCGGGGAGCGACTCCTGAGTGAGGACGAGCTCGGTCTCCTCCGATTCACGTGGCGACAGCTCGACGGTGACGAGAGTCTCCCGGCCGCGCGTGCTCGACGAGCTCCAGGTGAAAACCAGGCGTCGGGGCGGCGTGATCTCCCGGTACTGGCCCGTATGCACCACCTCGTAGACGTCGGTCCGCATGACAATGCGGAAGCGGCCCCCGACCCGCACATCCAGCTCGGCCACGGTCTCTCGAATGGCGCCGGGACACATCCACTGGGCGAGGCTCTGAGGATCCGTCCACGCCTCGAACACCTCCTGCGGGCGGGCCGGAAGGACACGGACCAGTCGGAGCGGAGGCGGCTGGCTCGCGTGTGCCATCACGACTTCCGGGTACGCGGACCGGAGCGCCTCTTCGCGAGAAACTGCTGCAAGGAGTCCAGGCGGCCTTCCCAGAACGCGCGGTAGTCCTCCACCCAGCGGCTGGCCTGCCGGAGGGGCGCGGGATTCAAGCGGCAGTGGTGCTCCCGGCCTCGGACTTGACGGTGAACGAGGCCGGCCCGCTCCAGCACCCGGACGTGCTTGGAAACCGCGGTGAGCGACATGCGGAAGGGCGCGGCGAGCTCCGTCATCGTCGCGCTGGCCCCACGGAGCTGGGCCAGGATGGCCCGCCGCGTGGGATCGCGCAGGGCCGAGAACACATGGTCGAGCTGGCGACCTGAATCCTGAACCATACGGTTCACCATCTACGCTCGCCGGTCCCGGCGCAGTTGTCAAGCGAAAACTCGACCATATGGTTTAGTAGAAGATCGGCGTCGGGCGGTGATGCCGGCCGGCTGCATAACGCTGAACCAGATCGAGGACGGCCCCCAAGGTACGGACCCGCTCTGATACGATGAGGGCCGATTCGCGTCCGCGGTCGCGCGGCGGAAAGGACGGGCATGGCCAGACGGCAGGCGAAGAGAGCGGGGCGCAAGGCCGCGCGAGGGGGCCGGGACGTCTCGATCCCGGGCGAGCTGGCGCGGGAGATCCGGCCCGATCTGTGGGACCCGCGCGATCCGGCCTTCAA
>DASYUM010000172.1:0-3837 GCA_036001225.1 Candidatus Methylomirabilota bacterium
GTAGGCGCCCCAGCCGACCATGGCCAGCACGCGCTGGCCCGGGCGGACCCGGGTGACGCCGTCGCCCACGGCCCGCACGATGCCGGCGAGCTCGTGGCCCGGGCTGAACGGGAGCGGCGGCTTCACCTGGTACTTCCCCTGAACGATCAGGATGTCGGGGAAGTTGCACCCGATCGCGCGGGTCTCGACGAGGACCTGGCCCGCCGCCGGCCGCGGCTCGGGGACGTCGGCGTACTCGAGCTCCGCGGGCTCGCCCCAGTGAGTCGCCAGCATCGCCTTCATGGGCTCTCATGATACGGTGGGTGGGCCGGGTTGAAAAGGTGCCGCGAATTCCTGGCGGCGGAACCGCTGGGTCGTGGTAGATCACCGCTTGATTCCGCATGACGACCGAGACGCCTCGCCGACCGCTGCGCTCGCGCCAGACCCGGTGGGCGGCCGTCCTCGCCGGTTGGCTCACCCGGGCTGGCGTCTCTCCCAACGCGATCTCGGGGGCCAGCGTCGTGTTCGCCGCCCTGGCCGGCCTCTGCTTGCTCGGCGCGGCCGGGGGCCCACCCGGCCGGCGCATCGCCCTCCTGCTCGCGGCGGCCGCCGCCATCCAGCTCCGCCTCCTCTGCAACCTGCTGGACGGAATGGTGGCGATCGAGGGCGGGCGAAAGACGAAGTCGGGGGAGGTCTGGAACGACATGCCCGACCGCCTGGCCGACGCGCTCGTCTTCGTCCCGGCCGGCTACGGGGTCAGCGGCGTGCCGTGGGGACCCGGCCTCGGTTGGACCGCCGGGCTCCTGGCCGTGCTCACGGCCTACGTCCGCGTCCTCGGCGGCGCCCTCGGGCTCGCCCAGGACTTCGGCGGGCCCATGGCCAAGCAGCACCGGATGGCGGTCATGACCGCGGCTTCGGTGCTGGCGGCGGCCGAGGCGGCCCTCGGGCTCTCCGGCCGCGTCATCGGCGTCGCGCTGGCCGTGGTGGTGGTCGGCTGCGCGGTCACCGTAGTCCGGCGGACGGCCCGCCTCGTCCGCGCGCTCGAGGCCCGGTGATCGCCGGCGGCCTGGCCGGGCTGGCTCGGCTCGTGAGCGGCGCGACCGGGCGCTGGGTCGGCTGCCGCCCCGAGCCCCGGCAGCGCATCTACTTCGCCAACCACACG
Source organism: Candidatus Methylomirabilota bacterium (assembly GCA_036001225.1). GTDB lineage: Bacteria > Methylomirabilota > Methylomirabilia > Rokubacteriales > DASRDR01 > DASYUM01. The sequence continues at coordinate 1,142 of DASYUM010000172.1, forward strand.
AGCCACCTCGACTTCGTCGTCCTGTGGGCGACCCTGCCGCCGACGCTTCGGCGCCTGACCCGGCCGGTAGCGGCGGAGGACTACTGGGGAGCGGGGCTCCGGCACTACGTGATCACGCGGGTCTTCGACGGCGTCCTGGTGCCGCGGGGCAGCGGCCGCGCCGCCGAGCGGAGTGCGCAGGTGGATGCCGCCCGGCGCACGGTGGAGCGGGTGGCGGCGGCGCTCGGCCGGGAGCACTCGCTGATCATCTTCCCGGAGGGCACGCGGGGACCGGGGCCCGAGGTGGCGCCGTTCAAGAGCGGGCTCTATCACCTCTGCGCGCTGCGCCCGGATGTCGAGCTGGTGCCGGTGTACCTCGAGAACCTCAATCGCATCCTGCCCAAGGGCGAACTGCTGCCGGTCCCCTTCCTCAGCTCGGTCACCTTCGGGGTTCCGATCCGGGTCGGCGCCGAGGAGTCCAAAGCGGCCTTCCTCGAGCGGGCGCGGGCGGCGGTGACGGCGCTTCGACGGCCGTGAGCCTGATCGTCGACCGGCAGCTGGTCGAGCTGTTCGCGGGCATCCTCCTCACGCTGCTCGTCGCGAGCGCGGCCGGGTTCGCCCTGTCGCGGCGGGTCCGGAGCGACGCTGGGCGCGCGACCGTCGAGAACCTGAACGCCCGCATCCGCGCCTGGTGGGTCATGGCCGCGGTGTTCGCGGTCGCCGTCCTCAGCGGCCGGATCGGGGCGGTGATGCTGTTCGCCCTTCTCTCCTTGCTCGCGCTGCGCGAGTTCATCACGCTGACCCCGACCCGGCGGGCCGACCACCGGGCGCTGCTGGGGAGCTTCTTCGTCGCCGTCCCTGTCCAGTACTACCTGGTGGCGACCGAGTGGTACGGGTTGTTCAGCGTCCTCATCCCCGTCTACGCGTTCCTCTTCATCCCGACCTCGAGCGCGGTCGCCGGCGACACCGACGGCTTCCTGGGGCGCGTCGCCGAGATCCAGTGGGGGCTCATGGTCTGCGTCTACTGCGTGAGCCATGCCCCGGGCCTGCTCATGCTGCGCATCCCCGGCTACGAGGGGCAGAACGCCAAGCTCCTGCTCTTCCTGGTTCTGGTGGTCCAGGCGAGCGACGTGCTCCAGTACGTGTGGGGGAAGCTCTTCGGCCGCCACCGGATCGCCCCTCGCGTGAGCCCGAGCAAGACCTGGGAAGGGTTCGTCGGTGGCATCGTCTGCGCCAGCCTGATCGGGGGGGCGCTGTGGTGGGCGACCCCGTTCCGCCCATGGCAGGCGATGGCCCTGTCGCTGGCCATCACGCTGAGCGGGTTCGCGGGTGGCCTCACGATGTCCGCCATCAAGCGGGACCGGGGTGTGAAAGACTACGGCGCGGCGATCGCTGGCCATGGCGGCATCCTGGACCGCATCGACTCGATCTGCTTCGCCGCCCCCGTCTTCTTCCACCTCACGCGGTACTTCTTCACCCCGTAGCCGCGCCTCCGCCGCGGTCGGCGGGGGGGCTTGAGAGGGGCCCGACGGGCGGGCGAGAATACCCGCGATGCAGTCCACGGAGTCGGGCGTCCTCGCCGAGCGGAGCCTGGCGCCGGCCGGGGCTCCCTCTCGCCGCCGGTGGCGGGTCGGCAGCTATCTCCTGCTGGCGCCCGCGCTCCTCCTCTTCCTCGCCTTCTTCGTGACCCCGCTCCTGGTGGTGGCGCTGGTCAGCGTGCTCACCGGCAGCCCGGTCAACGATCCCGACGTCCGGCTCACCGGGCAGCATTACGCGAAGCTCCTCTCCGATCGCTACTACGTCGACGTCCTGCTGGTGACCCTCCGGGTCGGCCTCTATACGACGATCGCCTCCTTGCTGGTCGGCTACCCGCTCGCTTACCAGCTGGCCCGCCTGCGGAGCCCGACCTTGCGGACGCTGATGCTGATGGCGGTGCTCTCCCCGCTCCTGGTCGGGGTGGTGGTGCGCACCTATGCCTGGATGACGCTCCTGGCCGACCAGGGCGTGATCAACTCGGTGCTGCGGGGACTCGGGCTGACCCGCCAGCCGGTCCGGCTCATGTACAACGAGTTCGGCATCGTGGTCGCGCTCGTCCACATCTACACGCCGTTCATGGTGCTCACGCTGAGCGGGGTGATCGGGAAGATCGACCCCCGCTGGGAGGAGGCGGCTCGCAACCTGGGAGCCGGCAAGCTGCGCGCCTTCCGCGAGGTCACGCTGCCCCTCAGCCTGCCCGGCGTGGTGGCGGGGTCGCTGCTGGTGTTCGCGCTCTCGATCAGCGCCTACGTGACGCCGATCCTCATGGGCGGCTTCTCCATCATCACGCTGCCGATCCTGATCTACCAGCAGGTGAGCGGGGTCTTCAACTTCGGCTTCGCGGGGGCGCTGGGGCTGATCCTGCTCGTCGTCTCGCTGGTGATCGTCGCGCTCTACCAGCGGACCATGGCCCGGGTTGCCCGCGGGGTCGGCATTTAGCCCGATGCGCCACTGGGACCGCTGGCTGTTCCGGAGCCTGGTGGTGGGGCTGGTCGCCTTCCTCCTCCTCCCCATCGCCATCGTGCTCCTCTTCGCGGTCAACTCGGCCGCCTTCATCGTCTTCCCGCCCACGGGCTTCTCGCTCCGCTGGTTCCAGAAGTTCCTCACCTCCCGTGACTTCATGGATGCCTTCAGCCGGAGCCTCCGGCTGGCCGGGCTGACGGTGGCGATCGCCACCCTGG
>DASYUM010000173.1:0-8249 GCA_036001225.1 Candidatus Methylomirabilota bacterium
GCGTTCGGCTTCTGGTGGATGCGGCGCTTTCCCCGGGGCTCCCACTTGAAGTGCTTGACGGCGTTGGTCACGTAGACCCGGGCGCGGTCGATCCCGGCCGCCTCCAGGGCGCGGTCGAGGAGCCGTCCGGCCGGCCCGACGAAGGGCTTCCCGGCAAGGTCCTCCTGGTCTCCCGGCTGCTCCCCGACCAGCATGAGGTCGGCCTTGGCGTGGCCTTCGCCGAAGACCGTCTGGGTCCCGCGACGCCAGAGGTCGCAGGCGCGGCACCCCCGGGCCGCCTCCCGGACGCGCGGGAGCGTCGGGCGCTCGGGGATGAGCGCCGCCGCCGTCCGGGGCTCCCGGGCCGGCGGCGTCACCCCGTGCGCGCCTCGGTGGGGCTGCCCGCCTTCACGAGGCCCTCCAGGATCTCCTGATCCGCGGTGTCCACCGAGGTGATCCGGATCCGCACGAGCCCCGAGCCCGCCGGCGCCTCGGCGACGAGCACCTTGCCGTAGAGATCGCCCGAGTCCTGCGCGAGGGCCGGGAAGCGCAGCCGCAGGCGCACGTTGGTGAGCGGCGGCAGCGGGGTCTCGAGCCGCGCCTCGAGCCGCCCCCGCCCGAGCCGCGTCACCTCGCCCGCGATCGGATCGGGGCGGACGGCCTTGCCCTCGATCACCCAGCACCGGAGGGGCAGGGCGGCGGGAACGTCGGAGCCGCCCTCCGCCGTGACCTCGGGCAGGCGGCGGGGATACTGCCCTCCGATGGCCCGCAGCTCGTAGAGGAGCAGCGGCTCCCCGAGCCCCTTCATCTCGACGGGCATCGGCGGGGCGACCTCCGCCAGGTCGCGAACCCGTGCGTAGGTGGACGGGCTCAGGAGCACCTGGCCCCCGACCGTGCAGGCCTCCACCCGGGCGGCCAGGTTGACCACGCTCCCCACGACGCCGTACTTGGTCCGCTTCTCGGAGCCGATGTTGCCGACGACGGCTTCGCCCGTGTTGAGCCCGATCCCCATCTCGAGCCGCGGGAGGCCGCGCGCGACGTGGCGCTGGTTCACCTCCTCCATGGCGAGCTGCATGGCGACCGCGCAGGCGGCCGCGCGCTCGGCGTGGTCCGGGTGGTCGAGCGGCGCCCCGAAGACGGCGAAGACCGCGTCCCCGATGAACTCGTCGATGGTGCCGCCGTGCTCGATGACGATCTCGGCCATGCGGCCGAGGTAGCCGTTGAGGACCTGGACGACCTCGGTCGGGTCGGCCCGCTCGGCGAACCGCGTGTAGCCGCGGAGGTCCGACATGAGGATGGTGACGTCGCGCTTCTCGCCCCCGAGCCGGAGCCCGCCCGGGGACTCGAGGACCGTCCGGGCGATCTCCGGGGAGACGTAGCGACCGAAGGTGTCGCGGATGAAGTCCCGCTGGCGCAGACCTTCCAGCATGTCGTTGAAGGCCCGCGTGAGCTGCCCCACTTCGTCCTGTGACCGGACGGGCAGCGATTCCGAGAGGTCGCCGCCCGCGACGCGCGTCACTCCGCGCGTGAGCGCGGCGACCGGCCCGGTGACCCGCCGGGCGAGGACGAGGCCGACCGCCAGGGCGATCAGGCTGCCGAGCAGCGAGGCGCCGAGGATCAGGTGGCGGAGGTCGGTCAGCCGCTCTAGGTACACGTCCACCCGATAGTCCACGTCGAGGACGGCGAAGACCCGGCCCCCGGGATCGCGTACCGGCGCGAAGGCGGTGATCCAGGTCCCCGACTGGTTCTGGTAGACCCGGGTGTGAGTGGCGACGCCTTCGCGGAAGGCGCGGCCGATGGGCTCGAGGAGGGCGGGGACCAGCGGATAGGGCTCGCCGGGGGCGCCAGGCCCGCGGCTGGTGACCATGAAGTGGGCCAGCCGCCCCGACTCCTCGAACCCGGTGAGGGTGTAGATCGGGGTGGCGACCTCGTTCTGATCCTGCACGGCCGCCAGGGCCGCTCGCACGCGCCGGTAGGCCTCCGAGTCCTGGGTGAGCGTCCGCTCCACCTCGGCGTGGAGCGCGGGGTCGATGAGGAGCGCGCCGGTCCGCGCGATGTTCAGCAGGAAGGTGGCCAGCGTGTCCTGGAGAATCTGCTTCTGGCGCTCGTAGATCAGGTAGCCGACCAGGCCGATCCCGAGGACGGTGACCGCGACGAAGCCGGCGGCCACGCGAACGCTCAGGCGCTGCCAGGGACGCGGGCGGACCGACGGCATGGCCGCCCCGTTCAGCTCGGGACGGGAGCGCCGGCTGCCGCCCGCTGCCTCCCGCCGTTCCTGCCCGGCCACATCCGCATCGATTCCTTCATGGTTCCCCATTGTACGCCGGGGACGCCGGCCCGACGGCCACGTGCTATGCTGGCCCGTGGGTGGAGATCGAGGGGAACCTCGTCATTCGGTGGCGCGAGAGCGGGGGCTTCGATCTGAGCTTCGTGCCGCTCAACCCCGGGCAGGGTGTCACCACGGGAGTGCGGCGCCTCCGGGATGTGTGGGCGCTCCAACGGGCGCTGACCGAGCTCGGCCTCGACCGAGACCGCGTCGTGGACGTCGTGAGCTCGCCCTACGTGCTCCATTCCCTGCGGGTCCGGGTCGCCCGCCAGGCCGCGCGCCGCGTCGGGCTCCTCCCCACGCCGATCGGGCGTGCCCTCGCCGTCCTGGTCGAACTCCTCCGGCAGTCGGCCCGCCGCCTCGCCCGCCGTCCGCCGTCCCGGTCCTGATTCGGCCGCGCCTTGACAACGGGCAGAAGGCCGGGCTATGGTCCCCCCGCTCACGCTCGAGCGCCATGACCACGCAAGGAGAGAGCCCATGACGTCACGGCGGACATTCCTCACAGGCGCGGTGGCCACCGGCGCGGTCTCCCTGGCCCCTGGGCCGCGGCGGCGGACCGCCGCGGCCCAGGAGGCGCCGCGCACGGGGGGCATCCTGAAGGTCGCCATCATCGGCGAGCCCCCCTCGCTCGACGCGCACTTCACGACCGCCTCCCTCACCTACGACGTCACCTCCCACTTCTGCGAGCCGCTCTTCACGCTGGACGACAAGTACGCGGTCGTCCCGATGCTGGCCGAGGGCTACACGGTCGGCGAGGGCGGCCGCGTCTACACGATCCGCCTCCGGCGTGGCGTCCCGTTCCACAACGGGAAGGAGCTGTCGGCCGAGGACGTGGTGGCCTCGCTCGGCCGCTGGGGCAAGATGGCCTCGGTCGGGAAGCTCCTCTTCAAGTCGGTCCAGTCGATCCAGGCCAAGGACCGCCACACCGTCGAGCTGCGGCTCGCGACCCCGTCCGGCATCGTGCTCTCGGCCCTCGCCAACGCCAGCCAGTTCCCGGCGATCTATCCAAAGGAAGTCGTGGAGGCGGCGGGGGACGGACAGATCAAGGAGTTCATCGGGACCGGGCCGTTCCGCTTCGTCGAGCGCATCCCCGACCGCTACGTGCGGATGGCCCGTTTCGACCGCTACGCGGCGCGGAGCGAGCCGCCGAGCGGCTACGGCGGCAAGCGCACGGCGTATGTCGACGAGATCCAGTTCATCCCGGTGCCGGACGTGGCCACCCGCGCCGCCGGGGTCGAGTCCGGCGAGTACCACTTCAGCGACTGGATCGCCCCCGACTCCTACGACCGCCTCAGCGCCAACCCGCGCCTCGACGTCATGGTGGTCAAGCCGAACGAGTGGATCACCGGCGTCTTCAACAAGAAGATCGGGCCGTTCACCAACCGGACGCTCCGCCAGGCCGTCATGTCCGCCCTCGACATGGAGCCGATCATGAAGGCGGCCGTCGGCCGCCCGGAGTTCTACCGGCTGGATTCGAGCATCCAGTTCCGGGAGCAGGTCTGGTGGACCGACGTCGGCAAGGAGGCCTACAACCGGCCGGACAAGGCGAGGGCCAAGCGGCTCATGCAGGAGGCCGGCTACAAGGGCGAGCCGATCCGCTGGATGTGCACCCAGTTCTACGACTGGATGTACAAGTCGGCCCTGGCGGCCAAGCAGCAGCTCGAGGACGTCGGCTTCGTGATCGATCTCCAGGTGCTCGAGTGGGCCACGGTCGTCCAGCGGCGCAGCGATCCCCGGCACTACGAGATCTTCACCACCGGCGTCGGGTTCGCGGCCGACCCGACATTCCAGGTGATCCTGAGCTGCGACTGGCCCGGCTGGACCTGCGACCCGAAGCTCGAGGCGATGATGGGCCGCCTCGCCTCGGAGACGGACACCCCGAAGCGCATGGCGATCTGGCGTGACATCCAGGGCTGGTTCTGGCAGGAGGTCCCGGTCATCAAGTTCGGCGACTTCTTCACGCTGCGGATCAAGCAGAAGGCGGTGGGCGGCTACGCGAACCGCTACCGGCCGTTCTTCTGGAACGTCTGGCTGGCCGCGCGCTGACCGCGATGCCGAGCGCGTCGCCGACTCGAACACGAGGAGCGCCATGACGACAGCGGGACAGGTGGGGCAGCCGATCAAGCGCAAGGAGGACCTCGGGCTCCTCACGGGCAGCGACCCCTATGTCGCCGACATCCCCCTCAAGGGCGCGCTCCACGCCGCCTTCGTCCGGAGCACCCACGCCCACGCGCAGATCCGCCGGGTCTGGATCGGCGACGCCCAGGAACTCCGGGGGGTCGCCGCCATTTTCACGGCGACCGACTTCACGACCGAGCTGGGCGAGATCCCGATGGTGATCGAGAAGGAAGCCTTCGACGAGGTCAACTGGCGCACGCGCCGGGTCCTGTGCGAGGGGAAGACTCGCTACGTCGGGGAGCCGCTGGCCATCGTCGTCGCCGAGAGCCCGTACCTGGCCCAGGACGCCGCCGACCTGATCCAGATCGAATACGACGTCCTCCCGGCCGTGACCGACGGCGAGGCCGCGCTCCTGCCCGGCGCGCCCCGCATCCACGAGCGCTTCAAGACGAATCGCGCGACCCGCTGGGAGCGGATCCACGGAGACCTCGAGGCGGCGTTCCGGGACGCCCCGGTCGTCGTCGAGGCCAAGCTCCGGAACCAGCGGCTGCTGGCGGTAGCCATGGAGCCGCGGGCGGTGGCGGCCCGATGGGACGCCGGGCGCGGCGAGCTGACGGTGTGGGGATGCACCCAGATCCCCCATGGGCTCCGGGACGCCATCGCCGAGCACCTCAAGCTCCCGGCCGAGCGCGTCCACCTGATCGCCCCCCGGGTCGGCGGCGGCTTCGGCGCGAAGATCGCGCTCTACTCCGAGGACCTCCTGGTCCCCTGGGTCGCCCGCCGCCTCGGGCGCCCCGTGCGCTGGGCGGCGAGCCGCCGGGAAGATCTCCTGGCCACCTCCCACGGCCGGGACGTGGTGGCGACCATGCGGCTGGCGGCGGATCGGGACGGCCGGATTCGCGGGCTCAAGGCCCGGATCGTGGGGAACCTGGGCTTCACCCTCTTCAGCGACGGCCCCCTGCTCCCGGTCCTCTGCGGACAGATGATCACGGGCTGCTACGACATCCCCGCGGTGCGGGCGAAGGTCATCGGCGCCTACACGAACACGATGGGCACGGCGGCGTACCGGGGGGCCGGGCGGCCGGAAGCGGCCTACTTCATCGAGCGGATGATCGACCTCCTGGCCCGGGAGCTCGACCTCGATCCCGCCGCCGTGCGCAAGCGGAACTTCATCCCGCCCTCGGCCTTCCCCTATCAGGCGCCGATGGGGCCCCACTACGACAGCGGGAACTACGCCGGGGCCCTCGACGCCCTCCTGCAGAAGGCGGACTACGCGGGGCTCCGTGCCGAGCAGGCCCGCGCCCGCGCGGCCGGCGGGCTCGTCGGCGTCGGGCTCGCCTCCTACGTCGAGATGTGCGGCTTCGTCGACGCGGAGACGAGCGACGTCGTCGTCGGGCCGGACGCCCGGGTGACCGTGCTCACCGGCTCGTCTCCGCACGGCCAGGGACACGAGACGAGCTTCGCCCAGATCGTCGCCGACGAGCTCCAGGTCCCGGTGGAGCACGTGACGATCGTCCACGGCGACACCCGGAAGGTCCGCAAGGGCGTGGGCACCTTCGGGAGCCGCAGCATCGCGCGCGGCGGGATGGCCGCCCTGGTCAACGCCCGGCTGGTGGCCGACAAGGCGCGGCGGATCGCGGCGCACCTGCTCGAGGCCCGCCCCGACGACGTGGTGCTCGAGGGCGGGGTCTTTCACGTCCGCGGCGTCCCCGACCGGCGCGTCCTCTGGGCCGACGTCGCGGCGGCCGCGCATGGCGAGCGGCGGCCGTCCGACCTCGAGCCGGGCCTCGAGGCGCGGCAGGACTTCGTCGGGGAGGGCCTCCTCTATCCGTTCGGCGCGCACCTGGCGCTGGTCGAGGTCGATCCCGAGACGGGGGTGGTGGCGGTGCGACGATACCTGACGGTGGACGACAGCGGGCTGATCGTGAACCCGCTGCTCGCGGCCGGGCAGGTCCACGGCGGGCTCGCCCAGGGGATCGGCCAGGCGCTCTGGGAGGCCGGGCGGTACGACGAGGCGGGGCAGCTCGTGACGGGTTCCCTGATGGACTACGCCATCCCGAAGGCCGAGGACCTGCCGGATTTCGAGACCGGCCACACGGCGACCCCCTCGCCCCGCACGGCGCTCGGTGTCAAGGGGATCGGCGAGTCGGCGACCATCGGCTCCACGCCGGCCATCGCCAACGCGGTGATGGACGCCCTGGCCCCCTCGGCATCCGCCACCTGGACATCCCGCTCACGCCCGACAAGGTCTGGCAGGCCATCACCGCCGCCCGCCGGGCCCCCGCCTAGGAGTGTGTCGGGGTCACCTCGGCGCCGACCACCGAGCGCGTGGTGCATCGAGGAGTACTCCGAGCGGCGGCTCCGCCGCCGCCACGACGGGGGGGCATCGGGGGGTCTTCCGAGACCCCCCCGAAACGATCTAGCGCAGCGCGCCGCCCAGGTGGAATCGTCGGCGGCCGGAGCGGGCCATCACGGCCATCCCGCACTTCGGGAGCGCGCTCAACGCCCACGGTCAGCAGCCGGGGGCGAGCAACCCGAGCCCCGGTCTGTTGCAGCGTGCGGTTCGGCGATCGGCCGCCATTGGCTCAGGCGGCGTAGAGGATGATCTCCAGTTCGATTCCCCGGTCTACGCGCTCCAGGATCTTGTCGACGCGAGCGAGCACAGCGTCCTCTATCAGATAGTGCGGACAGCTCGCGCACTGGAAGACCGGGAGACCCTCGAGGATCACGATGCCCGCGTCGCGGACCTTGAACGGCAGGTCGGTCTTCGTCGCCTTCAGCTCAGCTCCACAGACCTCACACCTCATCACACCTCATCGCCTCGGGCTCCTGGTCTTCATGTCGCCTGCCATTTCGCCACGGTCTGGGCGGTACGACGTGACGACCCGCACATTATCGCCCTCAACGTCCACGGCGAACAGCACGTGGAACGCCTCCGGTCCGTGCCGAGCGAGGATCAGGTAGCTCGGAAGGTACCTGTCCTCAGGCTACCCCTCGACCACCTGATACGTGTCCACGGCGGCCAAGATCGCCTCGCGCGAAATGAACCGACCGGCAAGGCGCATGTTCAGGCCACACGGCTTCGTGCCCAGCTACGCGGCGAGGCGCAGCCTAACACGGGAGAGGCGGAGCGCCTGGGCGTTGCGCTCGGGACCATCATGGGGTGAACGCCGGTCGGCCGGACTGCGGACGGCGGACGGCGGCCGGCCCGCGGTTCAGGATGTGCGTGTAGATCGAGTTCCTGGACCGTTCGGATGTCGTGGCCGTCCTCGAGGAGGTGAGTGGCGAACGAGTGACGGAACGTGCGGCAGCTCGCCGGCTTGGCGACGCCCGCGCGCGGGCCGCGTCCTTGACGGCCTAGTGGTGGCAGACCACGCAGTCGAGCGGGCCCTTCCTCTGGGCGTGGCAATCGATGCACCAGCCCATCGTGAGCGGGGCCACCTGGGCCACCCGCTGCATCCGCTCGACCGGCCCGTGGCAGGTCTGGCAGGCGAGGCCGGCCGCGATGTGCCGCTTGTGCGGGAAGTGCACGAAGCCGGGCACCTTGTGGATCCGCACCCACTCGATCGGCCGCTTGTCCTTCCAGTGCCCGTGGAGCTTCTGGACCTCGGGGTTGCCCTGGGCGGCCACGATCTTGTGGCACCCCATGCAGCGCTCGACGGACGGGAGGCCCGCGTAGGGGGAGCGGCGGGCGTCGGCGTGGCAGTACTGGCAGTCGATCCGGTAGGACCCGGCGTGGATCACGTGGCTGAACTCGATGGGCTGCTGAGGAGGCGCCGCCACTTGCGCCACGGCCGGGGCCGGCTCGGGCCGGTAGGGCGGATCG
>DASYUM010000174.1:0-3803 GCA_036001225.1 Candidatus Methylomirabilota bacterium
TTCGGGTTCGCGCGCCTCGGACGGCGGGGCCCCAGCCCCGCGACGTCCGGCGGCGCGCCTTCCTGCGTCCTAGCGCTGCTCGGTTCTCGGCCCGGCGGCACCACACCACGCGTGTCGGAGTGGGCGCCCTGATGACGCCCATCGCGGCCCCCGTCCTCGCCTGGCCGGCCCTCGCTCCCATGCTCATCGTCACCGCCGCCACCGTCGCCTGTCTCTGCCTGGACCTGGTGCCGTCGGCCCGGGGGAAGAGCGACCTGGCGGCCGTCGGGGTGCTCGGGCTCGCCGGCGCGCTGCTGGCGTCGGCCCTCCGCTGGGGGTGGCCGGCGGTCACCTTCCAGACGATGGTCGTCCTCGACGACTTCGCCCTCTTCTTCAACGGCATCTTCTGCGTCTCGGCCGCCCTGGTGATGCTGCTCTCGGTGGGCTACCTCCGCCGACAAGGGATCGAGGCCGGCGAGTACTACATCCTGGTGCTCTTCGCCGCCCTCGGGATGATGCTGATGGCCTCGGCCCTCGACCTGCTGGTCGTGTTCCTCGGGCTGGAGCTGATGTCGCTCTCGCTCTACGTTCTGGCCGGCTTCTTCCGCACGCGGGCGACCGGCAACGAGTCGGCCATGAAGTACTTCCTCCTGGGCGCCTTCGCCAGCGGCTTCTTTCTCTACGGGATCGCGCTCCTCTACGGCGCGACCGAGACCACCAACCTGCGCCGGCTGGCCACCGCCCTCGCCGCCCCCGGCGCCGCCAGCGAGCCGCTGGTGCTGGCGGGCCTCGCCCTCCTGCTCGTCGGCTTCGGCTTCAAGACCTCGGCGGTGCCCTTCCACCAGTGGGCCCCCGACGTTTACGAAGGCGCGCCCACCACGGTGGCCGCCCTGATCGCCACCGGCTCCAAGGCGGCGGCCTTCGCTGCGCTCCTCCGCGTGCTGCTGGCGATGCGCGGGCTCCAGCCCGACTGGGCCACCCTCTTCTGGCTCATCGCGGCGCTGACCATGACGGTCGGCAACGTGGTCGCCCTCGCCCAGCGGAATCTCAAGCGCATGCTCGCCTACTCCTCGGTCGCCCACGTCGGCTACATGCTGGTCGGGGTGGCCGCGGGGCCGGCGCTGGGGAGTGCGGCCATCCTCTATTACCTGGTCGTCTACTCGTTCGCGACGATCGGGGCGTTCGGCGTGATCCTGCTCCTGGAACGCGAGGGGGTCGAGGCGGTGGACCTGACCTGGTACGGCGGGCTGGCCGTGCGGCACCCGGTCCTGGCCCTGGTGCTGACGATCTGCCTGCTCTCGCTCATCGGGCTGCCGCCGACGGCCGGCTTCGTCGGGAAGTTCTACCTCTTCAGCGCGGCCATCCGCGGCGGCTACGTGTGGCTCGCGATCATTGCGGTGCTGAATTCGGTGGCCGCCGCCTACTACTACCTGCGGCTCATCGTCTACATGTACATGCGCGACCCCGAGGCCGAGCCGGTGCACGCGGCCCTCACGCCGGCCGCCGGCGTGGCGCTGGCCGTCGCCGTGTGGGCGACGGTCCACCTAGGCCTGCTGCCCGGTTCGGTCCTGGCCGCCGCCCAGCGCGCCGTCGCGCCCATCCTCCACTAGACGCCCATCGCGTCGGCCGAGCCGCGCGTCAGCCTGGCCGTCGCCGCGCTGACCCTGGCCGTGCAGAACGGCACGGTCATGGCCTTCAGCGTCCTCTACCTCCCGCTCGTCCGCGAGTTCGGCGAGGGTCGGGGGGCGGTGGCGACGGTGCAATCGGCGGTGGTGCTCCTGGGCGGACTGGGCGCCCCGGTGGCGGGCGCCGCCCTCGATCGCTGGGGCCCCCGTCGACTGTTCCAAACGGGGGCCGCCCTGGCGGCCGCCGGCCTGCTCCTGGCCAGCCTCGCCCGCAGCCTGCCGCTGGTCGTCGTCGCCTACGGGGTCCTGGGCGGCGCCGGGCTGGCCCTCCTCGCCAGCTCGCCCAACATGGTGGTGGTCGCCCAGTGGTTTCCGCGCCGCCGGGCCCAGGCCATCGCGCTGGCCGACCTCGGCACGCCGGCCGGGGCCTTCCTCCTCGTCCCGCTGAGCCAGCTCGTCGTCGAGCGGGCCGGCTGGCGCGCGGCCCTCGTGCTGTTGGCCGTGCTGCTCGTGGGACTGGTCGTCCCCGCCAACGCGCTCCAGCGGCTGCCGACGGCGCCGGAGGGGCGGCCGGCCGACCCCCGGCCGGTGCGGACGGCCGCCCGCACGCCCACGTTCTGGTGGCTGGCCGCGCTGCGCTTCCTCACCGGCATCGGGTTCACCGTGATCAACACGCACGCGGTGGCGCTCGCCGTCGAAGCGGGCGTGTCCCCGCTGCAGGCGGCGGCCGCGCTGGGGAGCGTCAGCCTGGTCAGCGTGGCCGGGCGGCTGGGGGTCGGCTGGCTCACCGATCGGCGGGGGCCCCCGGTGGCGCTCACCGCGAGCTTCACCAGCGGGCTGGCCGGCATCGCCTGCCTGGGCCTGCTCGGGGCGACCGGGCATCCGGGCTGGCTGGCGGCCTTCGTCCTCTGCTACGGTCTCGCCCAGGGGAGCGGCGGGATCGTGGCGACGGCCACCGCCACCGCCGCGTTCCAGGGTCAGGCCGTCGGCGCCGTCACCGGCTGGATCGCGGTGGCCAGCGGCCCCGGCGAGGCACTCGGCGCCTGGGGCGGCGGAGCGCTCTACGACCGGACCGGCGGCTATCGAGTGGCGCTCGTCCTCGCGGGAGCGGCACTGGGGGCCGGAATCTTCACCATCTGGCAGACACGCCGAAGGGAGGTCGAGCATGCCGCGGCATCGCCTCATCCGCGCTGAGGGCCTGTCGGAGCCGATCAGTCACTACTCGGATGCGATCCGGGCCGGCGACACGGTCTACGTGTCGGGCCAGGCGAGCGTGGACGCCCAGGGGACTCTGGTCGGGCGCGGGGACGTGGTGGCCCAGACCCGCCAGGTGCTCGACAACATGACGCGGGCCCTGCAGGCGGCCGGCGCCACGCTGGACGACGTGGTGAAGGTGACCGTCTACCTGGCCGACTGCGCCGACCGCCCCCGGGTCAACGAGGTCCGCAAGGCCTACTTCGGCGCCAACCAGCCGGCCTCGACGCTGATCGGCATCGGCCAGTTCGCCATCGACGGCATGCTGATCGAGATCGAAGCCGTCGCGGTGGCGCCGGCTCGCTGACGGCGCGGCGGCCGGATCGCGCTCGATCGCGACGTCACCCGGATGCTCCGCGTGCATGAGATCGTCGGCTCGGCGGGCCGCCGCGATCCTGGTGTAAGCTTCGGCTCATGGAGCCGCGCCATCCGTATCGGGGCTTCATCTTCGATCTCGACGGCACCGTCTACCTCGGCGAGCGGCTCCTGCCCGGCGCCAAAGCCGCCATCGCCGCCCTGCGCGAGGCTGGCCGGCGCCTCTGCTTCCTCTCCAACAAGCCGATCGCGAGCCGCGCCGACTACGCGGCCAAGCTGGCCCGCCTCGGCGTCCCCGCCGACGTGGACGAGGTCATCAACTCCTCCTACGTTCTCGCCCGCTGGCTGGCGCGGGAGGCGCCCGGCGCCCGCTGCTTCGTGATCGGCGAGCCGCCGCTGCTCGCCGAGCTGGCGGGGGCGGGGCTCCGGCCGGTGGAGGGGCCGGAGGTGGACTACGTCGTCGTGGCCTTCGACCGCACCTTCGACTACCGGAAGCTGAACGTGGCCCTCCAGGCGGTCAGACGCCACGGCGCCCGGCTGGTGGGGACGAACCCCGACCGGACCTGCCCGGTCGAGGACGGCGAGATCCCCGACGCCGCGGGGATGATCGCCGCCGTCGAGGCGGTGACC
>DASYUM010000175.1:0-2650 GCA_036001225.1 Candidatus Methylomirabilota bacterium
GGCCGTCGCTCGACTGAGCCGCCGGTCCCCGCGTAGGAGCCTGTCGGGCAAATCGGGCGCCGAGCGCCGGCAGTACCGCCGACCGCCAAGTGGTCCGCTCCGCCCGCGGGCTTTGCCCGCGCAATCTTTGGGTTCGCGCGCCTCGTCGCGCCCCCCAGCCCCGCGACGTCCTGCGGCGCGGTCTTTGGGTTCGCGCGCCTCGGACGGCGGGGCCCCAGCCCCGCGACGTCCTGCGGCGCGCCCTTCTCCTGGGGGAGGCCTCGGAGGGGGCCGTTGAGGCCCCCTCCGACAATCTAGAACTTGAACTCGATGAGCGAGTTCGCCTCGTGGCCGCCGAAACCGCGGCCGCGTGGCGCGTCCCAGCCGTATCCGTAGCCCAGCACCAGCGTCGCCCACTTGGTCAGCGCGATGCTCAAGTCCGCGCCCACGCCGCGCAGGTTTCGGCGGGGGAGGGCGTGGCCCTCCAGGTAGCCGACCCGGGCGTAGTCGAAGGAGAGCTGGAGCCGGACGCGTCGGCTGCCCGGCCACAGCGGAAAGCGATAGCTGGCGTTGAGGAGCCAGAAGCGGCTGGCGAACACCTCATCCACGTAGTAGCCGTGGAGGACCAGCGGGAACTCCCGGCGAAAGGGCAGGGCGCTCCCCAGGCGGTAGCTGGAGAGCGCGTCGACGTCGCGGCTGGTGCCCGCGGTCACGAACAGGCGAGCGCTCTGGTTCGTGGAGACGGTGAAGACGCCGCCGGCGCGGGCCCAGGCCTGCTGGGGCGTGGACTCCGCCCGGATCGGCGCCTCCGGGAACCCGTAGACCTCGGCGGTCTGGCGCCGGCTCGCTTCGTACCAGGCCGACACCTCGACGGCCAAGTCGGGGAACAACTCGGGGGGCTCGCCCCCGACGCGGACCCCGACCCGGCTGCTGTAGATGGCCGTGTCGGCCGGGAGCCGAAACCGATGATCGGTGTCGCCGGAGCGCTGGTAGACGACGTACTGGGGGTGGAAGCGGAGCTGGCCTTCGACGGGCAACTTGTCGAAGAGCTTGAGCCGGCGGTAGTAGCTCAGGGTGGACTCGCCACCGTGCCCCCAGAACGACTCTTTCTCGAGGTGGCTGCCATTGCGGAACTCGTCGAAGTTGTAGGGAAAGAACCCGCCGCCCAGCCCGAACCCGATGGCGTGGCCGGGGCCCGGCCAGCGGTCGCGCACCAGGTCGGAGATCACGTACGTCGGTGCGAACACCACGCGCAGATACCAGTCTTCCTCGAGGAAGTGGGGTTGGTTCCAGAGGAAGAAGGCGTAGCCGGAAAGGGGGCCATCACCCCGCAGGGGACCTTCGAGGCCGAGCTCGAGGTTCAGGCGCGGCTCAGGATCGATCTGGGCCGTCGTCCGCGCCGGCAGTCCTAGCACGGCCGTCGCCAGGAGCGCCCCGACCAGCACCCGCTCGCCCGGCCGGCATCCGACCCGGGCCACGAGAGCCCGCGCGCTCAGAACCGTCGCCGGCCTTTCAGGACCTTCTTGCGCAATCGGAGGGCCTGCGGGGTCACCTCGAGGAGCTCGTCGCCCCGGATCCACTCCAGGCACTGCTCGAGGCTCATCAGCCGGGACGGCGTGAGCCGGATCGCCTCGTCGGCCGTCGAGGCCCGCATGTTGGTGAGCTTCTTTTCCTTGGTGACGTTGACGTCGAGATCGTTCTCCCGCGCGTGCTCCCCCACGATCTGCCCCTCGTACACCGGATCGCCCGGGCGGACGAAGAACTCCCCGCGGGCCTGGAGGTGGTCCATGGCGTAGCCGGTAGCCCGGCCGTCGCGGTCGGCCACCAGGGCCCCGGTGAGCCGGCGGGGGATGTCGCCGTGCCAGGGCGCCCAGCCGTCGAAGAGGTGGTTGAGGAGCCCAGCGCCCCGCGTGTCGGTGAGGAACTCCGAGCGGTAGCCGATGAGGCCGCGGGCCGGGACCCGGTACTCCAGGCGCACCCGCCCGGTGCCGTGGTTCACCATTTTCACCATCTGACCCTTGCGCACGCCCACCTTCTGGGTCACGATCCCGATGAACTCCTCCGGGCAGTCCACCACCAGGTGCTCCACCGGCTCCAGGAGCGCGCCGTCGGTCTCGCGGGTGATGACCTCGGGCTGACCGACCTCCAGCTCGTACCCCTCGCGCCGCACCATCTCGATCAGGATGGCCAGTTGCAGCTCCCCCCGGCCGGAGACGCGGAACGTGTCGGGGGAGTCGGTCTCCTCGACTCGGATCCCGACGTTGACGCGCGCCTCCTTGAGCAGGCGCTCGCGCAGGTGACGGGAGGTGACGTACTTGCCCTCGCGCCCGGCGAAGGGGGACACGTTGGCCGAGAAGAGCATGGTCACCGTCGGCTCGTCCACCCGGATCGGAGGCAGCGCGACCGGCTGCTCGGGATCGGCCAGGGTCTCGCCGATCTCGATGCCCTCGATTCCGGCCACCGCCACCAGTTCACCGGGACCGGCCTCCGTCACCTCGACCCGGCGGAGACCCTCGTAGGTGTAGACGACCGTCACCTTGGCCGGCTCGGCGGCACCCGAGCGGCGGACGACGGCGACTCGCTCGGCGGGCCGGATCGTCCCGTTCACCACCCGTCCGATCACCAGTCGGCCCACGTAGTCGTCCCAGTCGAGGTTGGCCACCCGGAGCTG
>DASYUM010000176.1:0-3657 GCA_036001225.1 Candidatus Methylomirabilota bacterium
GCTCCTGGTCGGCCGCTCGGTGGTCCCGACCCGCGCCGACTTCAACACGATGTTCGAGCCGGGGCTGCTCAACGGCACCACCGTCGCGCTCCATTTCGTCGAGGACAAGTTCGCCCGCTGGCCCTCGCACGCCTTCGCCGCCTCGGTCTTCGGCCTCGCCACCGGGCAGGGCAGCCATCCCCAGGGCGCGCTGCTGGTGAGCCTCGCCCTGCCGGTGCTGGCCGCGGTCGGCAGTTACTGGGCCGGCGGCGCGCTGTTCCGGCGCGTGATCTGGCGAGCCTCGGAGGGGCTGCTCCTGGCCCGGCCGGAAGGCCGGGCGCTGCCGCCCCGCGGGTGGCCGGCGTTCCCGGTGGCCCTGCGGGGTCCCGTGGGGGCCCTCCTCGAAAAGGAGCTGGTGAGCGTGCTCCGGAGTCCCCAGGAGCTGGGCCGGGGCGCCTTCTTCGCTTTCCTGCTCGGGCTCTTCACGCTCCTTTTCCTGAGGGTGCCGGTTCCCGGCGAGGCCGGCACCGAAGACGTCACGGCGCGCCTCATCGCCTTCTCGGTCCTCGCGACCGGCTACTTCCTGACGACGGTGGCGTTGCGCTTCGTCTTCCCCGCGCTGTCGCTGGAGGGGGGCGCGGCGTGGATCCTCTTCACGAGCCCGATCCGGCTGCGGGCCGTCTTCTGGGCCCGCCTGGCCGTCTACAGCGCGGTCGGGTTCGTCGGGCTCGGGACGCTGGCCCTGGCCGGAGGCCTCCGCCTCGGCCTTCCCCCGATCGGCTTCGCCCTCTTCGCGGCCGAGCTCGCCCTCATGAGCCTGACCATCATGACGATCGCCCTGGCCCTCGGGGTCTGCTGGCCCGACTTCCGGGGCCGCAGTGCCGAGGCGCTGGCGACCAGCGCCGGCGGGCTCCTCACCACGGCGCTCTGCCTCGGCTACGTTGCGGTCAGCGGCTGGCTCGGCTACCGGCTGATCCTGGCGGTCCTGACGGGGGCGCCGGCGGAACGGGTGGGCGTCATCGCGCTCGCCGCGCTGGCGGTCTCGATGGCGGTGGTAGCCGGGCCCCTGGCCCTGGCCCGCCGGCGCGGCGGCCGCTTCGAGGACGGCTGAAAACCCGTGAAGGAATCGCCCCTTCTGGGTGAGCAGGGAGACACTCGGAGGGGGGGTCCGGGGGAGGAGCACGCCGCTCCCCCCCCGGCCCGACTGAAAGAAACGGGGGAGCGCGGGCTCCCCCGTTGTCCGGCCGGGTCGGGCGGCGCGGGCGTCAGGGGCCCGTCGCCCCCGTCGCCCCCGAGGCCGCCGAGCAGACCGACACGGTCTTCAGGAACCCTTCCACCAGGGCGCTGACGGTGCTCGCATTGGTGCCGTCGCAGCTCAGGGTCGTCGAGAACTGGCCGCCGGCGTCGGTGACCCCCGAGATCTGACTCTGCCCGTTGGAAAACCTTCCCGCCGTGGTGGTCATGAAGACGTCCCGGCCTTCCGCCGGCCGGCCGTTGGCGCTCTGGGCGACCACCGTGATCGTGATCTGATCACCCCCCGGACCGGGGGTCGGGAAGAGGAACACCTGGTTGACGACGCCAGTCTGGCCCGCCGGAAAGGTCGGTCCCTTAGTGTCCTTCTGATCCGTGCAGGCGTCGATCAGGGCGACGACGCACAGGAGGGCCATCACCAGCCAGACCCAGGATCTGCTGGAACCGGTGCTTCCCGTCGATTTGTGTCGCAGGTTCGCACGCATGGTCAGGCCCCCTAGAAGACGGTGAACTGGACGGTGGCCACCGCGTCTTCCGTGGTGGCGGTGATGACACCGGTGCCGCGCTCGGCTTTCGCGCAGATCGGCTCGGTCGCGACGCCGCGGGTGGTAACGAGCCCCACGGCGACGAACTCTTCCCCGGCCTGGGCGCCGGGGAAGCGTCCCAGTGTCGTGGTCAGGCGGACCAGTGCGCCGTCCACCAGCCGGCCGCTGGAATCGAAGACCTTGACCGTGATGAAGCCGCAACCGCCCTGGGCCTCGTTGGTGCCCGCCGTCGCGCCCCGCAGCGCGTTCGGCGAGATCTGGACCGTGATGAAGAAGCCCGATGCGGAGCTGGGCTGTTGGCTGCGGTTGGGCCCGTTACAGCTCAGCAGGGCCAGGCCGAGGACGACCACCACCGAGACGGCTCGCCAGAGCGTCCTTCGCATCGCCTTCCCCTCTATTGCCCGCGCCGGGGCGTGGGACTTCCGTGAACCTCCTCCAGCACCTCCACGACCAAGTCCGCCGGTACGTCGAAGCACACCTCCGCCCGCCCGAGCGCCTTCAGCAGCACGAACGGGACCCGCCCCTCGCGCGCCTTCTTGTCGTGACGCAGCGTTTCCCACAGTTCCCGCGGCGACGGCGTCTCGAAGGCGGTCGGCAGGCCCACGGCGGCCAGCAGGGCGACCTGTCGCTCGCCCGTGCGGGCGTCGGTGAGCCGCAGCCGGACGGCCAGTCGGGCCGCCACCACCATGCCGACCGCCACCGCCTCGCCGTGGAGCCACGTCCGGTAGCCGCCCGCCGACTCCAGGGCGTGCCCCACCGTGTGGCCGTAGTTGAGGACCATCCGGAGCCCGCTCTCCTCCCGCTCGTCCTGCTCGACGATGGTCGCCTTCTCCGCGCAGCAGTTCGCGATCACGGCTTCCAGGACGTCGGGCTGGCGGCGGCCGAGGGCGGGCAGGTTCGCCTCCAGGGTCGTGAACAGCTCCGCGTTGAGCGCGGCGCCGGTCTTGATGACCTCGGCTAGCCCCGAGCGGTACTCCCGCTCCGGCAGCGTCTCCAGAGTGGCCGGGTCGATGAGGACCAGCCGGGGCTGATGGAAGGCGCCCAGCAGGTTCTTGGCCCGCGGGTGGTTGACCGCCACTTTGCCGCCGACCGACGCGTCCACCTGGGCGAGCAGCGTCGTCGGTACCTGCACGTAGCCGATGCCGCGCATGTACGTGGCCGCGGCGAACCCGGCCAGGTCGCCCACCACCCCGCCGCCCACCGCCACCACCGTCGACCCCCGATCGAGGCCATGGCCGAGGAAGGCGTTTCCCAGGGCCCCAGCCTGCTCGAGCGACTTGGCGATCTCGCCCTCCGGCACCTCGATGACGACCGGCGCGAAGCCGGCTCCGCCGAGGCTCTCCGCCACCACCCGGGCATGGCGAGCGATCGCCGCTTGGGTCACCACCGCGACCTTCCGGCCGAGGCCGAGGCGGCTGCACTCGCGACCGGCCTCGGCCAGGAGGCCGGCGCCGACCAGGACCGGGTAGGTCCGGGGTCCGAGGTGGATGGTGATCTGCCGCACGCCCTCTCCCTCGTTACCGGGGCGCGAAGAAGTAACGCGGCCGGGCCAGCATCGACCGCTCGTTCTGGCGGTATTGGTTGACGGCCTCGATCAACGCCTTGGTCCGGTTCAGCGTCTCGTCGAGATCGGCCCGCACGTCGGAGAGCTGCTCGTTGAGGGTCCGCAGCGTCTCGGCCAAGCCCGCGGTGGGGACCTCGCCACCGGCGGCCTTCGAGTTGACCAGCGCGATGGTGGCGTCGGCCGCCGCCCGGTTATAGGCGACCGTGATGTTGCGCAGCTTGTCGAAGCCGTCGTCGAGCCGCTTGCCCTCCAGCTCGAGGACGCCGGTGAAGACGCGGGAGGTATTGGTGGGCGCCTTCTCCACCGGACACGCCGGCA
>DASYUM010000177.1:0-3815 GCA_036001225.1 Candidatus Methylomirabilota bacterium
GGGGAACCCACGCCCGCCGGCGAAGGTACGCTCCACGAACGTCGTGGACAGGCGGCCGGCGAGGAAGTCCGGGTCGTGCATGATCGCCCGGTGGAACGGGATGGTGGTCCGGATGCCGGCCACGCTGAACTCGGCCAGCGCGCGCCTCATCCGGTGCACCGCTTCCCCACGGTCACGGCCCCAGACGATGAGCTTCGCCATCAAGGGATCGTAGTGGACCGGCACCTCCCCACCCTCGTAGACCCCGGCGTCCACGCGCACCCAGGGTCCGCCCGGCGGTCGCCACGTCGCGATGCGCCCCGGGGACGGGATGAACCCCGCGGCGGGGTCCTCCGCCGAGATCCGGCACTCGATCGCCCAGCCGCGTGCGGCGACGTCGGCCTGCGTGTACCCCAGCCTCTCGCCGGCCGCCAGGCGCAGCTGCTCCCGGACCAGATCGATGCCCGTCACCAGCTCCGTGACCGGGTGCTCGACCTGGAGGCGCGTATTGACCTCGAGGAAGTAGAAACGCCCGTCGGGGTCGAGAAGGAACTCCACCGTTCCGGCGTTCTGGTAGCCCGCCGACGCCAGGAGCCGGCACGCTGCCGCTCCCATCTCGGCCCGCAGCGCTTCGGTCACGGCGGGAGACGGCGACTCCTCGACGAGCTTCTGGTGCCGCCGCTGGAGCGAGCACTCGCGCTCGCCCAGGTGCAGGACCTGGCCGTGGGCGTCCACAAGGACCTGGATCTCGACGTGGCGAGCCTCGACGATCGCCTTCTCGATGTAGACCGTGCCATCACCGAACGCGGAATCCGCCTCGGAGCGGGCCAGCCGCAGCGCCGACTCGAGGTCCCCGGGACCGGCGACGACGCGCATGCCTTTCCCGCCGCCGCCCCGGGCCGCCTTGATCATGACCGGGAAGCCCAGATCGCGGGCCGCCCGGTAGGCTGCCTCGTCGGACGCCACCGGTTCCGGCGTGCCGGGCACCACCGGCACGCCCGCTTCCGCGGCGGCGCGGCGGGCCGCCACCTTGTCCCCCATCCGGGTGATCGCCGAGGCCGGCGGCCCGATGAAGACCAGGCCAGCGGCCCGGCAAGCCGCGGCGAAGTGCGCGTTCTCGGACAGGAATCCGTAGCCCGGGTGGACCGCCTCGGCGCCGGTCCGGCGGGCGACGTCGATCAGACGGTCGATCGCCAGGTAGCTCTGGGCCGCCGGAGGCGGGCCGATCGGGTGCGCCTCGTCGGCCAGGCGGACGTGAAGGGCGTCCCGATCCGCCTCGGAGAAGACGGCCACGGTGCGGATCTCGGCCTCCCGGCACGCGCGGATAATGCGCACCGCGATCTCGCCCCGGTTGGCGATCAGAAGCTTGCCGAACATGGGCCTAGGGCTCGCCTCCGTCCCGCGGTTCTCGCCTCGCCGCGGCGACGGCGCTCAGCGGGGCAGGGCGCGTAGCGCCTCCTCGAGAAACGAGCCGTCCACGAGGTCGCGTGTCTGGAGCGGCGTCGTGACCATGCCCGCCTTCTGGTACCACGTGAGCTGCCGGCCGATGTCCGCGACGTCAAGCCGGGCGTCCCGGTCCTGGTACGGGAAGCCCACGCGGACGACCTCCGGCGTGGCGCCGGTGTACCGGGCGGTGATGCTCACGACCTCGTCGTAGGCGGGGCCCGCCGGGGGCTTGCCGTCCTTCCCCGCGAGCACCGCGTCGAAGAAGAGCCGGGCGGCCTTCACGTATCCCTTCATGAAGGCGATCGCGCGCTCACGGTCCTGCACGAAGGCCTTGGAGTAGAAGATCGCCGCCACCTGGTAGGGTAGCTTGTCGCCGACCCAGAGCAGGATTCGCCCGAAGCCATTCTCCACGGCGGTCCCCGCGAACGGCTGCGGGATGAGGATCGCGTCGACCCGGCGCGCCTGGAGCGCCTCGGCCATCGCGCCCAGCGTCCGGAGCGGCGCCGGCTCCACGTCCGCCAGCGAGAGCCCTTCCTGCTCGAGAAGGTTCCCCAGCATGTAGTGGAAGGTCGACCCGAGCTGCGTGATGCCAACCTTCCGGCCCTTGAGATCGCGGACCGAGCGGATGGGACCGTCCTTCTGGACGAGGAGCGCCGTCAGCGGGTAGCCGGGCCACTCGCGGCCCTTGTCCGCGACGATCCAGACCTTCTCGCCTCCGGCGACGACGTTGTAGAGGCCGGCGGTGAGGCCGGTCGCGCCCACCTCGATCTCACCGGCGGCGATGGCCACCGCCACCGGCTGGGCGGCCTGGAAGTAGACGAGCTCGGGCTCGATCCCGAACTCGCGGAAGGTCCCGCGCTCCACGCCGAGGAAGATCGGGGCCGACGAGCTCAGCTTGAGCACGCCGACCTTGACCTTGGTCGCCTCCGCCGAGACGGGCACGGCCGTCGACCCGAGCAAGAGCGCGAGCGCGGCGACGAGAACGCGGCGGATGACACCGACCGTGGCGGGCCGGCGACCGGGCCCGTGGCGCTGCAGGTGCACCTGGTCAGCGAGCATGGATCTCGAGCGCGGGGAAGAAGTAGGGAATCTCGAAGGCCGCCGACTGGATCGAGTCAGAACCATGGATGATGTTGGCCTCGATCGAGGTCGCGAACTCGCGACGGATCGTGCCGGGCGCCGCCTTCGACGGGTCCGTCGCCCCCATCAGGTCCCGCAGTCGCTGGACGGCGTGGTCCCCCTCGAGGACCATCGGCATGCAGGGACCGGACGTCATGAACTCCGAGAGGCTCCGGTAGAAGGGCCGGTCCTTGTGGACGATATAGAACCCCGCGGCCTGGGCCGCGGTCAGGTGGACGAGCTTGGCGGCCAGGATCCGAAACCCCGCCTCCTCGATCTTGGCGACGACGCGGCCGACCACGCCCTTCTGGACCGCGTCGGGCTTGATGATGGTGAGGGTGCGCTCCAGCGCCATCGGCTGTCCTCTCTCCCTGACGAAGCTGGTCAGCGCCCGCGGCCGACCACGCGGGCGACCGTGGCGCCCATGTCGGCGGGGCTCTTGACGGTGGTGACGCCCGCTGCCTCCAGCGCGCGCATCTTCTCGGCGGCTGTTCCCTTGCCACCCGAGATGATCGCGCCGGCGTGACCCATGCGCCGCCCGGGGGGCGCGGTCTGGCCACAGATGAAGCCGACGATGGGCTTGGTGACGTGGGACCGGACGAACGCCGCGGCCTCTTCCTCCGCGGTTCCACCGATCTCACCGATCAGCATGATGACCTCGGTCCCCGGATCTTCCTGGAAGAGGCGGAGCACGTCGACGAAGCTCGTGCCGTTGACTGGATCGCCGCCGATCCCCACGCAGGTGGACTGGCCGAGGCCGCGCTGCGTGAGCTGGTGGACCACCTCGTAGGTCAGCGTGCCGCTCCGTGACACGACCCCCACCGCACCCTCCCGGTGAATGTGGCCCGGCATGATGCCGATCTTGGCCTGGCCGGGCGTGATCAGGCCGGGGCAGTTGGGCCCGAGGAGGCGGGTCGGGCGGCCGGCCAGGAACGCCCGGACGCGGACCATGTCACCCACCGGGATTCCCTCGGTGATGCACACGACGAGCGGCACGCCCGCGGCCGCGGCCTCCATGATCGCGTCGGCGGCCGCGGCGGGTGGCACGAAGATCAGCGCACAGTCGGCCCCGGCCCCGCGCACGGCCTCGTCCACGGTGTTCCACACCGGGAAGCCCTCGTGGACCGTGCCGCCCTTGCCCGGGGTCACGCCGCCCACGACCTGCGTCCCGTACTCCTTGCAGCGGAGCGCGTGGAACGTCCCTTCGCGCCCGGTGATCCCCTGGACCACCACCCGCGTCGACCGGTCGACCAGGATGCTCATGGGGTCAG
>DASYUM010000178.1:0-2459 GCA_036001225.1 Candidatus Methylomirabilota bacterium
CTCCGGAAAGCTCGCGGTGGACGTGACGCCGGTCGACTGGCTCCTCGGCCGGCTCACCTACCGGCCGTCGTTCCGGCGGATCTCGAGCTACAACACGTTCGCCCACCTGGAGCACACCGTGGTCGAGGAGGAGCCCAGCCCGGTGGAACGAGCCCAGGGCCAGTCGGTCCTGCTCCGCAAGTTCGACGAGGCGGACCGCGACCGCCATCGCGTCGACCTGCTCCTCCAGCTCACCCCCACCGACGTGATCTCGGTGGCCCCGACCTTCGGCTATCGGAACGACGACTACCACGATTCCCCGCTCGGCCTCCAGAAGGCGGAGAGCTGGACGGCCGGTGTCGACGTGAACTGGACCCCGCTCGAGTGGCTGTCGGCCGCCCTCGGCTATACGTACGAGCGGATCGACCAGAAGCAGCGCTCGCGGAGCCGGGAGGTGGTCGGGACGGCCACGCTGGATTTCCCGGACTTCGATTGGGTCTCCGACAACGTGGACACCGTCCACACGATCTATGCGGGCCTCCGGGCCGCGCTCATCCCCAAGGTGCTCGACTGGGTCCTGAACGTGGCCTATTCCCGGGCCGACGGAGAGACCGACACCACGAACCCGCTCCGCCCGAGGAGCGGCAACGCCACCCAGCGGGCCAGCGCGACCGCCAAGCCGATCCCGGACTTCAAGGACAGCCTGTTTCACCTGGACACCGCGTTCCGCTACTACTTCCAGAAGAACTGGATGGTGAGTGTCGGCTACATCTTCGAGAAGTGGACCCAGGACGACTTCCGGACCGACGGCCTCAACCCGTTCGTGCCCGGCGTCACCTCGATCTGGCTCGGCAACGAGCTCAAGGACTACACGGCCCACATCCTGGCCTTCACGCTCGGCTACCGCTTCCGCTAGGTCTTCGGGGGGGTCTTCCGAGACCCCCCCGATGCCCCCCCTTCGGTTGCGGATGCTCCGCCGCCGCTCGGAGCGGAACCCCAGCCGTAGGCGGTCGGGTGATCGCGACGCGCCTGGTTCATCCGACAACCTTCTAGCGCCGCGCGAGGCGACCCTGGGCCCCGGCCGCTCGCGGCCCGGAGTGAAATTAGGACACTACCCGGGTGCCCGGGTGCCGGGAGTGTGAGAAGCGGGCTGCTATACTGGAGTCTCGCCCGAATGAATGGGATTGAACCGCGCGCGTGTATGGAAGGCAGTCCCGCGTGATCTGGTGGAGCCGCGGCCTCGTCGACCTCGCGCTGACCGGCTACCTGTGGGCGGCCGTCCAGGCGCTCGCCGAGCTGGCGGGCCGGCGCGGGTGGCCGGTACGCACGCGAGTCCTCATCGTCTCCGCCTGGGCGGTTCACACGGTCGGCCTCGCCCTCCGGGCCGCCGCGGCCGGCGGGCCGCCGGTGGGTGGGCTCCACGGCGCCCTGTCCGTGCTCGTGTGGGCCGCGATCCTCCTGCTCGTGTGGGGTGAGCGGCGCTATGCGTTGCAGTCCCTTCCCGCGTTCGTGCTGGCCCCCGCGGCGGTCCTGGGCCTCATCGCCGCGGCGATGCCGGAGGCCGCGGTCTTCCGCGGCTCGGGCGGGCCCGGCCCGTCCGGGCACGCGCTCCTCATCATTCTCGGCCTCGGGATTCTGGCCGGGAACTTCGCGGGCGCGCTCATGTACGTCCTTCAGGAGCGCGCGATCAAGCATGGGCGGCTCACCGGGATCTCGCGCCGCCTCCCGCCGCTGAACGCTCTCGACCGCTTCTCCTTCCACACCCTGGTTGTGGGGTTTCCCTTCCTGACGCTCGGCATCGCCGTGGGGGCGGTCTCGGCGGGTCTCGTCCACGGGACGGGCTGGCTCATGCAGCCGACGCCGGTCGTGGCGATCGCCACCTGGGCGATCTACGCGGTTGCGCTCTACCTGCGCGCCGGCGCCGGGTGGGGCGGCCGGCGCGGGGCGTACCTCGCCGTGGCCGGGTTCGCGGGGACGCTGGCCGCCCTCACCGTGAGCCTGCTCTTGCCGATGCGGCACGTCGCCCTGCTCGGCCCATGACCCCTGCGCTCCTCGTCGTTGGTCTGAACCACACCACGGCCCCGGTCGAGGTACGCGAGCGGCTCGCGGTCAGGGACGCCGAGCTGGCGGGCGCGCTCATGGAGCTCACCGCCGCCAGCGGGCTGGGCGAGGCGCTCCTGCTCTCCACGTGCAACCGGGTCGAGGTGTGGGGCGTCGAGCGCGCGTCCGGCGCGGCCGGCGCGGTCATTCGCTGGCTGGCCGGCCAGAATGGGTCCCTGCCGGCTGAGCTGGCCGGGCATCTGTACGTGCGCCGCGGTCCGGAGGCGATTGCCCACATGGCGGCCGTTGCGGCCGGCCTCGATTCGATGATGGTCGGGGAGCCGCAGATCCTCGGCCAGGTGAAGGCGGCGCACGCGGCCGCCGTGGCTCACGGCGCCGCCGGTCCGGTGCTCGCCGAGGCGACCGGCCACGCGCTGCGG
>DASYUM010000179.1:0-19920 GCA_036001225.1 Candidatus Methylomirabilota bacterium
TGGCGCGCCGCCGGACGTCGCGGGGCTGGGGCCCCGCCGTCCGAGGGCGCGGACCCAAAGATTGCGCGGGCAAAGCCCGCGCTCGGAGCGCTTCGTCAAGGGGCGTCGGGACGGGCAACGCCTCGGCGTTAAGCGCCACGCCGGAAGGCGACGGCCTGGCACGAGGCGATGACAACGCCGGCGTCGTCCATGACCGTCATCACGTAGAAGCCGGCCCGCTTCCCCTGGCGCTGCTCGTGGGCCTCGGCGGTCAGCCGGGCGCCCGGCGCCGCCGCCGTCAGGTACTGGATGGTCACGCTCAGCGCCACCGCCGGCTCGCCGTGGGAGTTGCAGGCCGCGCTGAAAGCGTAGTCAGCGAGCGAGAAGATCGCGCCGCCGTGGGGCGAGCCCTGGAAGTTCAGCATCGCCGGACCGAGCCGCATCGCGGCTCGGCAGTACCCCGGCCCCAGCTCCAGCAGCTCGATCCCCAGCGACCGGGCGTAGGGATCCGCGTAGAGCTGCTGGCGGAGCGCGTCCAGCCCCGCCGTCACGCGCGGAGGAAGCGCCGGAGCGCGGTGGCCGCCCGCGGGTTCTTGCCGAGGAGCACGGTGTAGTGGTTCGTGTGCGGGACCACGACCAGGCGGGCGCGGGGGATCGCGTGGGCCATGGCCCGGCCCTCCTCGGCGGTCATCAGGCAGTCGGTGGCGGTGAGCAGGCCGTCGGGAGCGCGCAGGATCAGCGTCGGACAGCGGACCTGGTGATGATAGACCCAGAGCCGCTCCCGGGCCAGGTTGCGCAGCTCCTCCTCGATCGCGTGGCGGGCGACCTTCGAGCGCACCGCGCCCGAGGGCAGGACCTCGACGTCGTAGCGGAAGTAGCGCTCCAGGTAGTCGTTCCAGCGCCCGGCGAACATGGGTAGGCTCCGCATGCGGTCGAGGAACGCCTCCAGCGACGGGAACTCGAGCCCGAGGCGGCCGATCGCCGGCGCCAGCGAGTCCAGGAGCTCGGCGCGCACGTCGAGTCCGCCGTCCACCAGGACGAGCTTGGCGACCCGCCGCGGCTCGCGGGCGGCGAAGCGGAGCGCGATGTGGGCCCCGAGGGAGTGGCCCAGGACGACGGCGCGCCGGAGCCCGAAGTGGTCGAGGAGACCGCCCAGGTCCTGGCCGTGGATCGCCAGGCTGTAACCGCTCGCCGGCCTGTCGCTGTCGCCGCGCCCGCGGAGGTCGTAGGCGATCAGCCGGAAGTCGGGAGCCAGGGCGTCGGCGAGGCTGGCCCAGCAGGTGTGGTTCGCGGTGAGGCCGTGCACACCCACGATGGCCGGGCCGCGTCCGGCCCACTCGTGGACCGCCAGCGCCACGCCGTCCACCGCCACCCTGGACACGTGGGGTATTCTGGCATATCGCCGGGGCCGCAGGAAAAGGCCGAAGCCGGTGACCTCCCGGCGTCGGTCAGGACGCCGACGGGCGCAGTCGGCCGGGGGTGGCGGCCTTGCGCGAGCGCGCTGCAGACCGAGGTCGCGCGCCTCGCCGGTCACGCTTTTCCATGTACCCGGCAAGCCACGCGCGTGAGCTGAGCCAAAGGTGCCCGTCCCGGATAGCGCGCAGCTTACCGGAGAGCGCGAGTTGCCGTAGATAGACCGCCTCGTACGGCGACTGAGCGGCGAGGGCCGAGAGCGGAACGAGTTTCGCCTCGCCCGCGAGCTTCGGGATCAGGAACCGGCTCAATGTGCCACTGACTGCGCGCGCTATGACGTCCGCCAGCGGGTTCGGGTTGCCGTTGTCGGCGATCTGAAGCGCGTGCAGATACCGAGGCCGCTGCGAGGCCAGAATCACGGCGGGTGGGTAGCCTCGCTGAATCAACATGAAGTTTAGGATGAGACGACCGACGCGCCCGTTGCCGTCCACGAATGGGTGGATGCGTTCAAACCACGCGTGATGCGTCGCGGCATGGATCACCGGATGCCCATCCTTCAGCTTCGCAGTTGACTCACTCCACGCGGCGAGTTCGCCCGGAATGGCGGCCGGCACCGCAACCTGAACCGCGCGCACTTGTACTGGGCTCTTCCGCCACGCGCCGGGCTCGTCCTGAGTGGCCGGGGGCCGGACCTTCCAGGCCAGCTCTACGGCGATCTTGTGAATCTCCGATACGACCGAGCCGGGAACGTGACCGTAGTCAGGAGCGTGTCTGTAGACCCAATCGGCGGCCCGGGCGTATCCTTCAACTTCCAGAGTCTCGACGAGGCTAGCCGATGCCCGACCTCGCACCACGAGGTCTGCGACCTGGGCGCGGGTCATCGTATTGCCTTCGATGGCAGTCGAGTTGTGGACGTCGTCGAGCCAGATCTCGCGTAGGATGTGGTCGGCCTCGACCGCCCGCGGGAGACCGCCGAGGCGCGTGTTGAGGAGGGCCACCTCCTCGTCCAGGTCCCGCAGAACTGTCTGGAGAGAGGGTCGCCCGCGCCCTCGGGTGTTTTCCCGACGATCCACCATTGTCTAAATCAGAAAGTAGCAAAAAACCCGCGCGGCCGCAACGGTGGCGGCGTCCGCCGGCCTTCAGCCCGGGGCGTGGGGCAGTCTAGGATAGCGCCACCACAGCCTCGCGCAACGCAACGGCCCGCGGCGAAAACGCCCGCGGGCCAGTATTCTGGCACAGAACGGCCGGCGCGCTCGCCGGCGGAAGGGAGACGGCGTGTCGAGCAGCGACGAGCACGAGCCACGGGGCGCCTGGGTCGTCGTCGGCGTCCTCTTTCTCGCCCAGGCGGTCGCGATGGGCGTGCGCTCCACCATCGGGCTCCTCATCAAGCCGTGGGAGGCCGACTTCGGCTGGGAGCGGGCGGCGATCAGCCTGACCGCCTCGGTCGGCTTCGTCGTCTACGGCCTGGCCCAGGCCGCCTCCGGGCGCTGGGCGGATCGGACGGGGCCCCGGGTCATCTTCGCGGCCAGCCTGGTCGTGCTCGGCGCCGGCACTGCCGCCGTCGCATCCATCGTGGCGCTCTGGCAGGCCTACCTGGTCTTCGGCGTCCTCATCATGGTCGGCGTCGGCGGCGCCTCCAGCCCGACCTCCGCCGTCGCCGTCGCCCGCTGGTTCACCCACCGGCGCGGCCTCGCCCTCGGCATCGTCTCCGGCGGGTCGGCCGCCGGCCAGTTCGTGCTGCTGCCGGTCATGGCGGCGGTCATCCAGGCCGTCGGCTGGCGCCTGGCCTTCGTCGGCCTCGGCGCCGGCATCTTGCTGGTCGCGCTGCCGGTCGTCCTCCTGTTCTTGCGCGATGATCCTGATGGCGCCGCCAGTCGCCGCGGCGGCGGCCAGGCCGCTGGCGCGCGGCCCCTGCCCGTGGTGGCCCTCGCGCGCCACGCCAACTTCTGGTGGCTCGCCCTGTCTTTCTTCGTCTGCGGGGTGACCACCGCCGGCCTCATCGACACCCACCTGATCCCGTACGCCCAGGACCACCACATCTCGCCGGTCACCGCGGCGACGGCCTTCGGCGTGCTCTCGCTGGTCAACATGGTCTTCACGATGGTGTCGGGCGCAGTGGGCGACCGCTGGGGCTACCGGTGGCTGCTCGGGTGGATCTACGCCGGACGGGCGGCGACGCTGGTCTTCCTGATCTTCGCCCGCGACCCCGTCCTGCTGTTCGTCTTCGCGATCGTCTTCGGGATCGTGGACTTCTCGACGGTGGCGCCGACCACCGCGCTCTCGACCATCCTCTTCGGCCGCCGCTCGGCCGGCACCGTCTATGGCCTGGTCGCGCTCAGCCACCAGATCGGCTCCGCCGCCGGCTCCTACGCGGGCGGCGTCATCCACGACCTGACCGGCAGCTACACGCTCTTCTTCGCGGCCGCCGCCGTGGCCTCCGGCGCCGCCGCCCTCATGGCGTGGGCGATCGCCGAAGAGCGCGTGGTAGGCGAACCAGCGCCCACCCCCGCCTGACTCAGCCTCCAGTGTATGATGGGGCCGATGATTCGAGGAAAACCGCTGCCACCCGACATCGCGCAACGTTTGAGCACGCTCGGCCAGGCTCTCGAGCGCTGCCCGTCCGTCGTCTTCGCGTATGTCTTCGGTAGCGCGGCCCGGGGACACCTGACGCCGCTGAGTGACGTCGACGTGGCGGTCTACCTGGACCCCGCGGAGGACCCGGTCACCGCGAGACTGCAGGCGACCGAGGCGGTGGTCCGCCACCTCGCCACCGACGACGTGGATCTCGTGGTCCTCAACTCCGCGCCCACCGCGCTGGTGGGCCGTGTCCTCACGGGCCGGCGGGTCATTCTCGACCGCGACCCCTTTCTCCGCCACCGGTTCGAGTCCCTCGCGTCGCGGGAGTTCTCCGACTTCCGAATCTTCGAGCGCAGGCTTCTCGAGCGGCGCGCCCGGAGTGGTTGACCGGGACCTCATCCTCCGGAAGCTGGCCGACCTCGATCTCTATCTGCGGCAGGTCGCGGAGTACCGGGCAGTGAGCCTCGAGGACTACCGCGGCGACTGGAAGACCCAGCGCATCGTCGAGCGGACGCTTCAGATGGCCATCGAGCTCTGCGTCGACGTTGCGAACCACGTCATAGCGGACCAAGGTCTTCGAGTCCCCGCCACGTACGCGGAAGCCTTCGACGTGCTCGCCGAAGCCGGAATGCTACCCGGACCCGAACGGGATGCGATGGTGCGGATGGTCGGATTCCGGAACGTGATCGTCCATGAGTATGCTCGGGTCGAGGCGGAGATCGTCGTCCGCATCCTGCGGCAGCACCTCGACGACCTGGCGCGCTTCGGGTTCACGGCGCGAGCCTGGGTCTAATTTAGAACAGACCGGCGCACTTCGGCTGGGCGCTCAGTCGGTCAGGGAGCGGTACAGCTCGATCTCGGTCGGCCGGGCCACCAGCTCCTTCATCTGGCCCCGGTGGCCGGCGAGGTGGGGCGCGGTCTTGTGGAACTCGAAGGCGGCGTCGGATCGGTATTGCTCGTAGAAGAGGAACACCGGCGGCGTGGTCGCCAGCCGGTGAGGCCGGTAGACGAGGCAGTCGGGCTCGGCCCGCCGCACCGCCTCGGCCATCTTGACCAGGAGGGCCTCGACCTCG
This sequence comes from Candidatus Methylomirabilota bacterium, assembly GCA_036001225.1. Classification (GTDB taxonomy): domain Bacteria; phylum Methylomirabilota; class Methylomirabilia; order Rokubacteriales; family DASRDR01; genus DASYUM01. The sequence goes on from DASYUM010000179.1 coordinate 5,043, forward strand.
CCCTCCTTTCCCGCCTTCGGGTAGATCTTCGCGACGACGGTCAGTGTGCCGGCCATGGCCCGCCTCCCTTTCAGACCTGCGCGTCCTCGAAGCGCCGGTGGAGCGTGACCGGGGCGCGCTTCTTCCGGTAGCGCATGTTCAGCAGCTCGACGAAGAGCGCGAACGCCATCCCGAAGTACACGTAGCCCTTCTCCATGTGGGTACCCATGCCCTCCGCCACCAGCATGACGCCGATGAGCAGGAGAAACGAGAGGGCCAGAATCTTGACGCTCGGATGCCGCTCGACGAAGTCACTGATGGCCCCGGCCGAAAGCAGCATCACCAGCATCGCCAGCACCATCGCCACGATCATGATCGGGACCTCGTTGGCCATGCCGACCGCGGTGATGACGGAATCGAGTGAGAACACGATGTCGAGGATGAGGATCTGGACCAGCGTCCACCAGAAGGCCCGGCGGGCCCGGCCGGCCGGGGTCTCCTGATGCTCGACCTCCAGCTTGTCGTAGATCTCCCAGGTGGCCTTGCCGATCAGGAAGAGGCCGCCCCCCAACAGGATCAGGTCGCGGCCGGACACCCCCCGCCCCAGGATCGTAAACAGCGGGGTGGTGAGTCCCATGATCCACGTGATGGTGAGGAGCAGGAGGATCCGGATACCGAGGGCGAGGGTCAGTCCCAGGCGCCGGGCCAGCGGTTGCTGGCGGGCGGGCAGCCGGCCGGCCACGATGGCCAGGAAGACCACGTTGTCGATGCCGAGGACGACCTCCATGGCGGTCAGCGTGGCGAGGGCGAGGAGATTGTCGGACGTCAGAAGGTGGGTCACGGCTTTTCAGCATAACGCATCCCCGCCGCCACCGGCTCGCGGCCCGGTTTGCGCGGCCGCGCGGGGCGCTGCTACAATGCCGCGGCTACGGAACGACCCGTGGAACCATCCCGCCTGCGCCCGACCGACCTGATCGACGAGGCGCGCGATCTCACGCGCCAGTCGTACACGGCCAAGCCGGCCATCGCCGGCGTCGTCCTCGCCGAGGTCCCCGTCTTCCGGAGCGCGGACGGCCTGTTCGCCGAGATCCTCCGGCTCGACGGGGCGCACCAGACCGAGGGGGTGCCCGGCTTCCAGCCTGTCCAGTGGAACTGGAGCCTGCTCGAGCCGGGCGCCGTCAAGGCCTGGCACCTCCACCTGGGCCAGGACGACCTCTGGATCATCCCGCCCGACGCGACGCTGCTCGTCGGCCTCGCCGACCTCCGCCGGGCGTCGGCGACCGCGGCCGCCGTCCAGCGGCTCGCCCTCGGCGGCGGGCGCTGCCATCGCGTGCTCATCCCGCGGGGCGTGGCGCACGGGGTCGCGAACCTCACGACGCGCCCGCAGGCGATGCTGTACGCGGTCAACCAGTTCTTCACGTCGGATCCGGCGGCCACTGACGAGTGGCGGCTGCCCTGGGACCGCTTCGGCGAGAGCTTCTGGAGCATGGGGAAGGGTTAGTCCTTCCGAGGAGCTGGCGCCCTCTCAACGGGCATGATGCCAGGCAGAGCCGCTGATCGCATGGCTGGCACAGCGGCCGGCGTTCGCGTCGGATTACTTCTCGCGCTCGTCTCCGCAGCGGCGAGCCTGGCCGCCCTCGAGGTCGGCTTGCGGCTGCTTGCGCCCGTGCCACTGGTCACAATCGGCCGCCGCCTGCCGGAGAACGCCCGCCGCTATGGTTGGGGCTACAGTCCCGGGGAGCCGATCATCGTCGAGGATCCTGACAGCGGCCGGACCTACGTCGACGCCGCCAACAACCACGGCTGGCGCGACCGCGACCGAAGCTTCGACAACCCGAGCCGCGCGTTCCGGATCCTCGTTCTGGGCGATTCCGTCACCTTCGGGCCGGTCGTGTCGGCCGAGGCCGTGTACACGCGCGTCCTGGAGGACCGCCTGCGACGCGAGGGGTACGCCGCGGAGGTGATCAACATCGCCTACGGCGGGTGGGGAACCGATCAAGAGCTGGAGGCCTTGCACCTCGAGGGGACGCGTTATCGACCCGATCTGGTCGTCCTCCAGTTCACGACGAACGACGTGACCGACAACGAGGCGGACTCGTTCCTGGGGAACGTGAAGCCCTTCGTCTATCGCCTCGACGCCGCCGGCCGCCTGATCCGACACGAGAATCCGGCTCTGCCCAGGCCGAGCCTCAAGGACTACGCCAAAGCCCTTGTCGTCCGCAGCGAGGTCCTGAAGCACGTTTACCGCGCGTACCGGACCATACGCGCCTCTCACGGACAGGCGACCTATCGGGTCGGGAGCCACCAGTTGGCACAGCTCAAGATCGTGCTGGGCATGCGAGAGGATGATCCGCTGACCCGCTTTCTCGCCGAGCATCTCGGGCGGCCACTCGACGCCGGAGCTCTCGGCGCTGCCGTGGAACGTTCCCCAGTCCGAGAGCGACGGGACATCGTGTTCCGGATCGCCGAGGATCGCTGGTTCCACGAATACTGGACGGAGGACGACTACCGTCCACGACCTCCCGACCCCGGGTCAGCGGGCTGGCGGCTGCTGTTCGCCCTGGTGGAGGCGATCCAGGCGGAGGCGGGCGCGGTGGGCGCGCCCCTGGCCCTGGTGACTGACAACGAGGACGGGGCGTACGAGTGGGAACGTTACTGGTATCGGATCGCGCCCGACGAGGCGTCCCGGGCGGCCTTTCTGGCGCCAACCGTACTGCTGCGCGAGTTCGCCGCCGGCCACGGCATCGGCTTCGTGGAGCCGGAGCTGGCCTGCCCACGAGCCCGCAACGATTCCCATCCCAACATCGAGGGGAATGCCGCCATGGCGGAGAACCTCTACCGCCACCTCATGCGACACCACCGCGCCGTGCTGGAGCGTCATCGCCGGCGGTAGTCCCGGGTGCGAGAGGGCACCGGCGGCTGAACCCCCGTGCCCGACTCAGTCGCGGTGGCTGTCGGGCACTTCGACGTCGGGGGTGGCCAGCCGGTAGACCAGCACCGGCTGCTCCACGTTCCGCAGCCGCCGCTCCCCCAGCTCCTCGAACGGGAACTCGCCGTCGAGCCGATTCCGGGTCTCGGCCCCGACCATGACCGTGTCCCCCTCGGCCAGCGCCGCCAGCCGCGCCGCCACATTGGTGACGGGCCCGCTGGCCGTGTAGACCCAGCGCGTCCCCGCCCGGCCCTCGATCTTGGTGGCGCCGACGGTGGCCACGCCGGAGTTGACGCCGACGTGGAGGGCGATGGGCTCGTCCAGGTCGGCCAGCTTGGCGTTGATCTCGCGGGTTCGGCGGAGGATGCCGAGCGCGGTCTTGACGGCGGCCCGGGGATGGCGCTGGGCGTCGGGGTCCTGGAAGATGACCATCAGCCCGTCGCCGGCGGTCTCGTTGACGTCGCCGCCCCGCTTGAGGATCTCGTCGAGGAAGGAGCCGAAATACCGCTCGACCATGTAGTTGACGCGCTCGGGATCGAGCCGCTCGGACAGCCGCGTGTAGCCGACGATGTCCACGAACAACACGGAGACGTCGGCCTCGCGCTTCTCCAGCTCCGGCGCGTCGGGGGCCTTCTCGATGAGGTCCTGCACGGTCTTGGGGACGAACTTGGAGAGGCTGGAGCGGATGCTCTCCAGGATCTCGACCTGGCGCAGCGCCGCCTGGAGCGCGGCGTAGGCCCGGGCGTTGTGGAGCGCCACCGCGCTCTGATTCGCGAGCAGCCGGAGCAGCCGGAGGTCCTCGGGGGTATAGGCCGCGCCCGAGCGTTTGGGGCCGAGGGCGAAGAACCCGGTGACCCGGCCCTGGAACAGGATGGGGACGACCAGCTCGGCGCCGAGCGCGTCCATCTCGGCCAGACAGGCCACGCGCGTCGGCCCGAGGGCGGGGTCCTCCTCCAGCCGCTCGCGCGTCATCGGCACCCGGAGGCGGGTCAGACAGGCCGGGAGCGGCCCGTCCTCGGCCAGCACCGGTCCGCCCTCGCCGTGGACGCCCGGCCGAGCGTAGACTCCCGCGGCCTCGTCGTAGATCAGGAGGGCCTCCCGGACCGGGTGGAGCAGCTCCACGGTGCCGAGGATCAGGGTCACGATGCGGTCGAGGTCGAGCAGGCTCGTCATCATCTCGGCCACGTGCTCGATCGACTGTTGGACGTCGTACCGCTCGCGGAAGAAGAGCCGGTCCACGACCGTCTGCGTCCGCTGGTAGACCGGGTTCAGGAACGCCACCACCGCCACCGCCATCACCGCCGCCGGGACGACGGGGAAGCTCCCGACCGAGAGTCCGGCGAAGAGGAGGTCGATGAGCACGATGGCGCCGGCGTAGGCGAGGACCACCAGCCCCGTGACCGCCGAGTAGATGGTACCGAGGCGCAGCGCGCCCCGGAGGTCGAAGAGGTTGTAGCGGACCATGGCATAGGCCACGGCGGCCGGGAAGACGAAGGAGAGCTTCCACAGCTCGTTGAGGTACGGGACCGCCACCCGGAAGACCGCCTCGACGGCCGTGCCCAGCACGCCGGGCAGGTAGCCGAGCGCGAACCCGGCGGCCAGGACCCGGGCCCGCTGGCGGACGAGCGGGTTGGCCCCGGTGAGACTGGTCCGGATGAGGCCCACGATGAGCAGGAGCAGCGCCGCCCCCCAGTAGGCCGCCCCCGCCCCCGGCGCCAGGACGTACCGGAGCGGATGCATGCGAAGCTCCAGCAGCACGGCCAGGATCGCCGACGCGAGGTAGGGCAGCCAGACGATCCGCGGATAGCGCCGGGCGATCGTCCGCCGCTGCGGGAAGGTCAGCGCGAGGTGGATGAAGATCGCCGGCGAGAAGGCCCACGCGGTCAGGAACAGGGGGGTGAACCGATAGGTGGTGTGGGCGTCGGCGTAGCAGACGTTGATGAAGCTCCAGCAGATCGAGAAGGCCAGGAAGAGCCAGCTCCGCGGCGCCCCCGGCTGGAGGTAGAAGACGAGCGCGCCCAGGCCGAGCGACAGCAGTGCCGCCAGCAGGCCCTCGATCAGGAACCGGCGGAAGTCGCGGGCCGTGTAGGTGCGGGTGGCGACGTCGGCCTCGGCCAGCTCGCCCCGCCGGTAGAGCAGGTAGTGGAGCGGGGTCCCGACCGGGCGGCTCGCGACCTCGGCCTGGATCTCGCGCCCCGAGGCCACGACGCGGCCGTTCACCGCCAGCACGACGTCGAAGGGGTCCAGCCCGCCCCGCTCGGCTCCGCCGATCCCGACCAAGAGGTTGTCCATCACCATGAAGCCGGCGAAGGGACGGCCGAGGGCCTGGTAGCGATCGAGGGCCGCCTGCGCGCAGACGAGGAGCGCGACCCCGATCGCCGCCCACCCGATCGCTTTCCGGACCCCCATCTGTCGCCTCGCCCCCATTCTACGGCCTGCCCCGAGGGCCTCGGCATTGCTTCGTTCCCCGGCGGGTCTGCTGCTACCCTGTTCGCGACGAGACGCCATGACGACTGAGCGCGGCGTGCGGTTCGGCATCGCCCTTCCCCAGGTCTTCAGCCAGCCTCGGGTCGACCTTGCCGCCCTTCAGGCCTTCCTCGGCCGCGTGGAAGGGCTCGGCTACGACAGCGTCTGGACGCAGGAGCAGATCCTGGGGGCGGCGGGAAGCCTGGAGCCGGTGACGCTCCTCGCCTACGCGGCGGCGCTGACCCGGCGGGTGCGGCTCGGGGTGGCGGTCCTGCTGACGCCGCTCCGGAGCCCGGTCCAGCTCGCCAAGAGCCTCGCCAGCGTGGACCAGCTCAGCGGCGGGCGGCTGATCGTCGGGGTCGGCCTCGGCGCCCGGCCCCACATCTACCCGGCCTTCGGCATCACCCCCGAGCGCCGCGTCCGCCGCTTCACCGAGGGGCTGGAGGTGATGAAGCGGCTCTGGCGCGAGGAGCGGGTCACCTTCAAGGGCGAGTTCTGGCAGCTCGAGAACGCGGCGATGGCACCCAAGCCGATCCAGCAACCCCATCCCCCGATCTGGTTCGGCGCCCGCCACCCCGACGCGCTCCGCCGAGCGGTGGCGCACGGGGACGGCTTCATCGGGGCCGGCTCCAGCTCCACCATCGACTTCAAGCAGCAGGTGGCCCACGTGCGGGCGTGCCTGGCCGAGGCCGGGCGCGATCCGGCGACGTTCGCGCTCGCCAAGCGCGTCTACCTGTGGGTGGACCCCGACCGGGGCCGGGCGCTCGGGCGCCTGCGCGAGTGGTTCGGCTGGTTCTACGGCAACGCCGGACTCGCCGATCAGGTCGCCGTCGTGGGGAGCGTCGAGGAGTGCGTGGCCGGGCTGCGCGAGGTGCGGGCGGCGGGGGCGGAGCTGATCCTGCTGAACTTCGTCGCCGACGAGCTGGCCAACGCCGAGCGGGCGAGTCGGGAGATCATTCCGGGGGTAACCCGATGAAGAGCTATGGGATCACGCTGCTGCGTCTCACGGTCGGCGCCATCTACCTCATGCACGCCTACCGGCTGCTGGTGATCACGACGCCGGCGGGCGTCGCCCGCTTCGTCGAGAGCGCGTTCGCGCTGCCGTACCCGGGGGCGATCGCCTGGCTGGTGATCGCGGTGCACGGGCTGGGCGGTCTCGCGCTGATGGCCGGGATCCTGACCCGGCCGGCCGCCGCCGCCAACGGCCTCCTCACCCTGGTCACCCTGGTCCGCATCCACGTCCCCCAAGGGTTCTTCCTCCGGGGCGCCGAGCGCGCGGTGCTCGGCTACGAGTACGTGCTCCTCCTCGGGGTGGCGACGATCGCGCTGCTCCTGCTCGGCTCCGGCCCCGTCGCGCTCCGGCCCTCGAAGTAGCCCCGCCTAACGAAAAGCCGGGAAGACCTCGCGGCTCAGTAGCTCCAGCTCGCGCACGATGTGAGCGTGGGGCATGCCCGGGAAGTAGAGGCGGAAGATCAGGTGGTCGGTGCCGAAGGCCTCGACGAACCGGCGGATCTGCGCGATGCAGCGGTCGGGCCCGCCCACGATGAACCGCTCGGCGCCGAGCGCATCGAGGCGGTCCACCGGCGTGGCGTCCTCGGCGCCGATGAGGGGGTGCTTCCACTTGCCGCCACCGTACTCGTCGCGGTAGTTGACCAGCAGGTGCCGCTCGGCCAGCTCGCGGGCCTGCGCGTCGGTGTCGGCGATGACCGTGTCCCGCGTCAGGGGCCACGTCGAGGGCCCTGGCCGGCCGGCGGCGGCCCGCTCCCGCTGATAGGCCTGCTTGGCGTCGAGCAGCTTCGCCAGGTTGGCCGTCGGCCCCGGGATCCAGGCGTCGCCGAGCCGGGCCGCCCGCCGGAGGGCCAGCTCCCCCCACCCGCCGAGCCACAGGGGCGGATGCGGCTTCTGCACCGGCTTCGGCTCGATGCGCGCATTCCGGAGGGGATAGTGGGGGCCGGGGTGGTTCACCTCGTCCTGGGTCCACAGGGCGCGGATCAGCGTCAGTGCCTCCTCGAAGCGCCGGCCCCGGCCCTCGAGCGCGGTCCGGTAGAGCGCGAACTCGTCGGGCTTGTAGCCGATGGCGACCCCGAAGACGAACCGGCCGGCCGACATCACGTCGAGCAGCGCGGCGTCCTCGGCGGCCCGGACCGGGTCGTAGAAGGGCAGGACGGCGATGTCGGTCCCCAGCAGGAGCCGGGCGGTGCGGGTCGCGAACCCGCCCAGGACCAGGAGCGGCGACGGCCAGTAGTGGTCGCGGACGCCGTGGTGCTCCTCCATCCAGACCGAGTCGAAGCCGAGCGCCTCGCCCCGCTCGACCTCGGCCAGCGCTTCCGGATAGAACGCCCCGCCCTCGGTGGGGATGAACCCGAACTTCACCGGCATTGACATCGCCGTCGCCATGGCCGGCATCATATCCGCCGACGGCTCTCGACGGCAATCCACCGCCTCCGCCATTTTTGATCGGGGTCTGACGGCTCGGCCGAGCGGCGCGGGTTGACGCCGGGCCTCGCGTTGGCGAGGATCGCGCGGTCTACGATGTGCTCGACGGGCAGGTGATCGTGACTTCCGTGCTTCACAAAAACGGGAAACGGCGGGGTTCTACCGAGAGGAGCCGCGATGAAGACGATGACGGTGTTCGAGGCTCGCAATCACTTTGCGAGGACCCTGGAGGCCGCGAAAGAGGACCTCATCATCGTGACGCGCAACGGCAAGCCGGTTGCCGCCATTCAGGGCATCGACGACGACGATATCGAGGACCTGCTGCTCGAGCGCTCCGAACGCCTCTGGCAGATGATTGCCCGCGCTCGGCGGGGGAAGCCGATCGCGATCGACACGCTGAGAAGGCAGGTCGAGCGGGGCCAGGCGCGGGGCAAGCTCGGTGGCTCGCGTGGGCGGATCCCTCGTCGTCGGGCGACATAGTCGTCAGCACTGAGCAGTACAGATCGAATCGGAGGTCGACGGCCCGCTCGCCTGCGGCGCGGTTCGGCGATTGCAGTCAGTAGGTCCAGATCAGGTACACGAACACGACGTTCCGGTTGTACGTGAACAGATCGAGGTTCGAGCGGGCCCGCGAGACCTGGTACTGGACGACGAGGGCCAGATCCCGGGGAAGCGGCACCGTGACGCTCGCCACGTGCGTATATTCGGTGTCGGAGCGCCGCGTGGTGTTCGGCGCGTCGGCCGGCAGCGTGCTGTGGGGGTGCCGATAGCCGCGGAGGTGGACGTCGAAATCGTAGTTCAGGCGCACGCCGGCCCACGGCAACGTGTACTGGGCGCCGGCCAGCACCCGGTGGCCGTCGTAACTGAAGTTCCGGCCCTTGGCATTTTCCACGTCCCACTGGTACCCGACGCGCAGGAGGTGCCGGTCCCGCTGGAAGCGTAAGAGGTGGTTGACCCCCAGCATCCAGTTGGTGGCATCCCGGTTGTCCTCGGGCAGGACGTCGGACTTCTCGAAGAAGTCCTTGTTCATGTACCGGGCCTGGAGCGTCGTCAGATGGTAGCGGCCCTCGGCCAGGCTGGCCCAGGGCGCCACGATGTGTCGCTGGATGAAGGGGTCGTCGCCCAGCGTGAAGTAGTCGTAGGTGTAGGGAAGGGAGAGATAGACGGGGAGGCCGGCCACCGTGCCCCGATAGGTGGTGGTCAGGCCGCCCAGATGACTCATGAGGTTGAAGCTCGGCAGGTCGTTGTTGTACGTCGCGAAGAACGAGTACGTCAGCGTCGTCTCGAGCGAGGGCCGGCGGAGCAGGGCGTAGTCGAGCCGCAGCGCGCCCAGCTCCCCCGTGCTCTCGCGCCGGCTCCGGCGCAGGTCCTGGATGAACGGGTCGCTGGAATGGGCGGGCACGGCGGGGACGTTATCGTCGTAGAAGCCGCCCACCCGCAGCTCGGCGCGGAATCGCCGCTCGCGCTCGCGGGCGGCCAGGACCGCTTGCCGCAGGCGCTCGGCCGGGCCCGTGAGCGGCGACGCGGGCTGGACCCGCAGCGCCTCCTCCAGCTCGGAGGCGACCCGCTCCCGCTGGCCGAGGCCGCTCAGGGCGAGCCCGGTGTAGAAATGGGCAAGCTGCTGGATCTCGGGGCTCGTGATGACGCCCTCGCGAAACGCCCGGACGGCGCCCGCGTAGTCCCGCTGGCGATACCGCAGCAGGCCCACGTAGTACCCCAGGCTGTCCCGCGCGGGGTTGATGGCAAAGGCCCGCTCGAGTGGGCGCTGGGCCGCGTCGTAGTCGCCGCGCGTGAGGTGGGCGAGCCCGAGCTGGAAGAGGATCGCGTCGTCGTCGGGCTGCCGGCTCAGCGCCTGCTCGAACGACGCGATGGCCTCGTTCGTCCGCCCGAGGGCGAAGAGGGTGAGGCCCGTGTAGTAGAGGGCGTCGACGTGATCGGGCGCCAGCTCCAGCGCCTGGCGGAGGGCCGCCAGAGCCTCCTCGAACTGCCGATCGTCGTACGCGAGGATGGCCCGGGCGACGAAGACATCGGCCTCGGGCGCCTGGGCCCAGCCCGATCCGGCCGGGGTGAGGGCCAGGAGCAGCGCCAGGAGCCAGGACCCGAGGCCGGTGCGCAGTCGGCTGCTTCCCCGACCCCCCGTCCCGGCGCGCATCCTGGCCTGGTGGCCGCTCGCCCGGCTCAGCGCCGGGCGGCGTCGAGACAGCCGTCGGGCCGCGCCAGATGCGTCAGGCACTCGCTCCGGATCTCCTCCGCCGGCTTGGCGAAGGTCTGGCTGAGATACCTGACGCCGAGATCGAAGCAATACCTGACGTCGTCCTCGGCCCGGAGGGCTCCGCAGAAGGGCAAGGCGTACCGGCCGTCCCAGGTGGTGTCGATGAGCGCGTACACCACCCCCCGGATGCAGGCCCGGCTGGCGTCCCCCTGCCCCGACTCGCACTTCTGGGCGGCCGGGCGGGGACCGCCGGTGCGGACGTCGATCGACAGGTCCCGTCCGATCGACTGCGCGCACTCGGTCTGGAAGCCGGCGACCTTCCGGCACTGCTCGAAGAGCTGCTCGGTGGTGAGCCCCATCTCCCACATGCGCCAGGTCTGGATGAGATAGCACTCCCCCCGGTACTTGGATTCCACCGCGTCGCACGGATAGTGGAAGTCGGAGGGGCTGACGTCCCGCTTGTCGGGGACCGCCGCGAACAGGTTCTCCATGAAGACCCCGCCGTAACAGGAGCGCTGGCTCCAGCCGTCGGCCAGGCGATCGCAGATCCCCAACGCCGTCCGCAGCCGGTAGTCCGAGAAGAACATGACGGCGTGGCCGAGCCCGTGCAGGCACTGGAAGAGCAGCCGGCGCGGGACCCGGGGGTCGCAGGCCTGGGCGGCCCGGGCTTCGAGGAGGGCGGGGTCCACTCCGCCCCCATGGTGCCCGGCGTGACCGGACGCGGCGCCCAGGAAGCGCTCGAGGACGCCGTGGTAGCAGCCGGAGTGACAGGTCTGATCGCACGCGCCCAGCGCGTCGTGGACCGTCCCCTTCAGGCGAAACGCTTCGCGCCCGATCGCGTGCACGACGACGTGGCAGCTCAGCCGGAAGCCCGGATCGCTCGCCTCCTGCTTCTGGACCAGCGCCAGCAGCTCGGCCAGGGAGTGCCCGCGCAGGAACTCCTCGACCAGCCGGTCCAGACAGTCGCCCCCGTGCGAGTCCTTGGCCAGGCACTCCCCGACGGCGCTCCAGGCGAAGGCGCCGCCCGGCGCTTCGCCGGCCGCCGCCGCCGGCTCGACGATCTCGTCCTTGAGCCGGGCCAGGGCGGCCAGCGTCTCCTCCCTCTCGCGCGCCCCCACCCCGACCTTCTCGAGGCTGCTCCCGAAGTGCGACAGGGTGAGCAGCCAGTCGTCCTCGCGAATGCCGAGGCCGGCATGGGCGGTCCGCATGCTCCGGCCGCGATAGAGGCAGGGCCCGCCGGTCAGCGCGCACAGCTGATCCAGCATGAGCTGCCGGATCCGCTGGCGGGAATCCCGACTGTGGCCGACGAAGAACCGCGCGAGCGTCGGATCGGTATCCAGCCCCGCCAGGAAGTCGTCGATGGCCGCGGCCAGCGCACGGTAGCCGCCGAGGCGCTCGTAGAGCGAGGCCGCGGACGGCGCCGGGGCCGCGGGCGCCGCCGGCGCCTCGTGGCCCGCGTGCTGGGCCGCGGCGGGGACGGCCGTGCCGCCGGCGAGCAGGACACCGAGCAGGGCGGTCAGGATGCGCAGGCGGGGCCAGGACATGCGTCGACTCCTCCCCGGGCGTCTGGATGCCAGACAGCGGGTCCGATCATAGCAGAGGGGCCGGCGCCGAATCGACCGACCGCTGTCCGCACGCCTTGACACCCCCCGGGGCGGGGCATACAGTCGAGCCCCGATCGGAGGCTGGCATCGGTACATTCTCCATCCGCTTTTACCCCGCGGGCCGGTCGGCCCCCGTCGAGCCGACGGCCGGCGCGCGTCCGGGCCGGTTTTCCCCGCTGAACACTCTGCGGGCCCTGCCCCGTCTCGGCGCATCGATCGCGTGGCGCGGGGGCGCCCTCGCCTTGGTGCTCGTCCTCGCGGCCTTCCTCTCCGGCCAGCTCGAGTGGCTGGAGCTCCAGGCCCTCAACAGCCAGTTCGATCTGCGCGGCGCCCGGGCGCCCCGGACACCGCTCGTCATCGTCTCCATCGAGGAGGACTCGTTCGACGAGCTGGACCTGGCCTGGCCCTGGCCGCGCGCCCTTCACGGTCGGCTGCTCGACGCCCTCCGCCCGGGCCAGCCGGCGGCGATCGGGCTCGACATCCTCTTCCCCGAGCCGTCCTCGCGCGGCCCGGCCGACGACGAGGCGCTGGCCCAGGCCGTCGGGCGGGCCGGCAACGTGGTCCTGGCGGCCGCCCAGACGGTGGTGAGCCAGGCGTCGTTCGTCAAGGAGGATCTGAACCCACCGATCCGCCCGATCCGCGATGGCGCGGCCGGCTTCGGGACCGTCAACTTCGGCTTCGACAGCGACGGCTTCGTCCGAAGCGGGCTGCTGGCCCTGTCCCACCAGGATGCGGAGGTGCCCAGCTTCGATCGCGAGCTGCACCGGCTCGCCGTCGCCGCCGGGGTCCCCTCGGCGCCGCTGCCGACCACGACGGCCGTCCTCATCAACTATCGAGGGGGGCCGAAGACGTTCCCCACCGTCCCGTACTACCGGATCCTGGCCGGCGAGGTCGGGCCGGAAGAGTTCACCGGCAAGATCGTCCTCGTCGGCGCCACCAGCCCGACCCTCCACGACATCTTCCCCACGCCGTTCGCGCGGCACGGCATGGCCGGGGTGGAGATTCACGCCAACATCCTGGAGACCCTGTTCCAGGGACTCGCGCTCGCGCGCGTCCCGCGCGCGGTGACCGGCGGCCTGCTCGTGCTGGCCGGCGTGCTGGCCCTCTGGCTGACCAATCGCGCGGCGCCCCTGCTGGCGCTGGGGCTGATCCTCGGCGCCGGGCTGGCCCATGCCGCCGCCGGCTTCGCGGCCTTCGCGTGGGGCAACCTGTGGGTCGACCAGGTGCCGGTCCCGCTGGCGCTGGCCCTCGGCTACGGGGGGACGCTGGTCGAGAGCTACATGCGCGCCCAGCGGGAGAAGCGGCGGCTCGCCCGCTTCTTCTCGCCGGCCGTGCTCCGGGAGATTGTCCGGCACGGCAGCGAGCTCGGCCGATCCCGGCGGGTCATCACCGTGCTCTTCTCGGACATCCGGGGCTTCACCCCGATCTCCGAGAAACTGTCGCCCGAGGAGATCGCCGAGCTGTTGCGCGAGTACATGACCAGCATGACCGAGATCGTCTTCAAGCACGGGGGGACGGTGACCCAGTTCGTCGGTGACGAGATCATGGCCCTCTACAACGCGCCGTTCGATCAGGCCGATCACGCGGTCCAGGCCGTCCACACCGCGCTCGAGTTCCAGGAGCGGGTCAAGGAGCTATCGAAGCGCTGGGAGGTCCGCTGCGGCAGTCCGCTGCGGACCGGCGTCGGCATCAACACCGGGCCGGCCGTGGTGGGCGTCATCGGCTCCGCGCAGCGCGTGGAGTACGGCGCCATCGGCGACACCATCAACCTCGGCTCGCGGCTGGAAGGCCTGACCAAGGAGTTCGCCACCGCGATCATCATCGGCGACACGACCTACCAGCTCGCCAAGGATCTCTTCCAGTGCCGGTCGCTCGGGGAGGTCTCGGTCAAGGGCAAGTCCCTGCCGGTGAAGATCTACGGGGTCGAGGGCCTGGCCCAGCGCCGCGCCCAGCGGGTCACCGTGGCCGCTCCGCTGACGATCACCGAGGCGATCGGGGAGCTGCGCGTGTCGGTGCCGGCGTCCCTGAGTGACCTGAGCGTCACCGGCCTGCGCGCCACCGAGCTTCCCAAGCCGCTGACGGCAGGCCAGGTCGTCGGGCTCCGCTTCGACCTGCCCGGGCTTCCGCGTCCGATAACGATCAGCACCGAAGGCCGGGTCATGCGGGCCGGCGAGGACCAGGCGGGGATCCGGTTCCTCGACCTCGGCCCTGAGAACGAGCGCCTCATCGACGCCTTCCTGAAGAGCCACGCCGACCGGCCGGGGGCGTAGCCGGCGGGTTCCGGCCCCGCTGCCCGCCAGAAGCCACTTGACGGCAGGCCGGGCGGTGCCCCAAGATAAGCCGTCCTGCCAGCGTTCACCGGGGTCGGGGGGGAGGCTCGTCTTCTTGCCGCGAAGGTTCCTGCCGGCGTTGCTGATTTCGTTTGTCTTCTCGGCCGGGTCAGTCCTGATCCCGGCTCCGTCGGCTCTCGCCCAGTCCTCCAAGGCCGGCGTCGTCACCGCCATTCAGGGCCAGAGCACGGTGAACCGCGCGACCGCGCCCCGCCCGCTCCCCCTGAAGTTCAAGGACGACGTGCTCGTCCGCGACCGTATCGACACCCGGGAGAACTCCATCGTCCGGCTGCTCCTCGGCGGGAAGGCGGTCGTCACGGTCCGGGAGCTCGCCAGCTTCACGGTGACCGAAGAGCCCGGAAAGGCCACGGTCGATCTGCAAGCCGGGAAGCTCGCGCTCGGCGTCGCCAGGCGGCTGATCCGTCCCGGCGAGTCCATCGAGATCCGCACCCCGAATGCCATCGCCGCGGTGCGCGGGAGCGCCGTCTACGTGGACGTCACCCGCGACGACCAGGGCGACTTTCGGACGATCGTCGCGACCCTGCACGTGTCGGCGCCGGTCCAGGTCACCATCGTGACGGGCGCCGGCGCCGTGGCCCTGGGTTCCCAGCAGATCACGGTCGTCCGCGGCAGCGGGCCCGGCATCACGATCACGCCGCCGTCCAATTTGCAGCCAGGCCAGATCACCAGCATCGGACACGCGTTCGAAGGCCCACGGACGCCCGGGCAGCCGCCGCCGAACGTCGTCAATCAGCTCCTCAACGTCTTCGGCCAGGAGGCCGCCCGCGCCGCCGAGGTGCTGAGTCAGAACCCGGGTCGGGCGTCGCCGCCGCCGTTCGCGCAGCAGACGCCACCGCCACCGCCGCCCCCACCGCCACCTCCGCCGCCGGGATCGCCGCCGCCGCCCCCGCCGCCTCCGCCG
>DASYUM010000180.1:0-57476 GCA_036001225.1 Candidatus Methylomirabilota bacterium
ACCGCCTGGTCGAACGCCTGCTGCTCGAGCCGAGCCGTGTGGAGGTAGTGCTCGACGACCTCCGGCCCGAATGCCTCCCGCGCCACTCGCGAGCCCTGGAGCTCGTCGACGGCCTCCCGGAGCGTCTTCGGCACCTGAGGCAGGCTGGCGTCCTCGTAGGCGTTCCCCTCGTAGATCGCCGGCGGCTTCAGCTTCTTGCCGATCCCGTGGAGGCCGGCCGCGATCGTGGCCGCGAAGGCCAGGTAAGGGTTGGCATCGGCGCCCGGGATGCGGTTCTCGACCCGGAAGCCGTTCCCTTCCCCGCACAGCCGGAACCCGCAGGTCCGGTTGTCCCACCCGACGACGATGCGGGTCGGCGCGAAGGAGCCGGCCTGGTAGCGCTTGTACGAGTTGACGTAGGGCGCGTAGAAGTACGCGAACTCCCGCGCCATCGCCATCTGTCCGGCCAGCCAGTGGCCGAACAGGGTCGAGCCGGCCGACTTTCCCTTCTCGTGGAAGAGGTTCCGCTTGCCGGCCGCGTCCCACAGGCTCGAGTGGAGGTGGTAGGAGGAGCCGGCCGCACCCATGTCGTACTTGGCCATGAAGGTGATCGACCGACCCTGGGCGTGGGCGATCTCCTTGGCCCCGTGCTTGTAGAGGGTATGGCGGTCGGCCATCTCGAGCGCCTCGGCATAGCGGAGGTTGATCTCCTCCTGGCCGCATCCCCACTCACCTTTGGAGAACTCGACCGGCACCCCGGCCCCTTCCATGCCGTTGCGGATGGCCCGGACCAGTTCCTCCTCTTTCGTCGTCTGCAGGATGTGATAGTCCTCGAGGTACTGGGAGACCGGGGTGAGGCCATGGTAGCGCTTGGCCCGCGCCTCGGCGAACGACTCCTGGAAGATGTACAGCTCCAGCTCCGAGGCGACCATCACCCGGTAGCCCGCCTTCCGCGCCCGCTCGACCTGGCGCCTGAGGATGAAGCGCGGGCTCACCTCGACCGGCTCGCCCTCCTCGGTGTAGAGATCGCAGAAGACCAGCGCCGTCTTGGGAAGCCACGGGATGCGACGAAGGGTGGCCAGGTCGGGGACGGCCTTCATGTCCTGGTAGCCGGTCGCCCACGACGCGAACTTGTAGCCGGGCAAGGGCTCCATGTCCACGTCCACGGTCAGGAGGTAGGCGCAGGCGTGGACGCCCTCGCCGGCGATGTGCTCGAGGAAGTGACGCCCGACCACGCGCTTGCCCATGAGCCGGCCCTGGAGGTCGGGGAACACGGCGAGGACGGTGTCGATCTCGTCCCGGCGGACGAGGGCCTCCAGCGCCTTGAGGTCCAGGTTTCCGGCCATGGGCCCTCCCGAGGCAGGATCAGAAGGTGAAGAGGTCCTCCCGGCGATGCGCCACCGCCGGCAGCGTCCGGCGAATGCGCTCTTGCTCGCCGAAGTCCAGGTCGGCCACCACGACGCCTTCGCGGTACCCGGCGCGGGCGAGGACGACCCCCCACGGGTCGACGACCATCGCGTTGCCGTAACAGACGTTGGCCGGGGGGTGCGGCCCGCACTGGGCCGCCGCCAGGACGTAGACCTGGTTCTCGATGGCCCGCGCCCGAAGGAGCACTTCCCAGTGATCCTTCCCGGTTTCCATGGTGAACGCGGAGGGCACGGTGACCAGCCGCGCGCCCTGCACCGTCAACCGGCGATAGAGCTCGGGGAAGCGGAGATCGTAGCAGATGGTGAGACCGACCTGGGCCCGACCCAGCGACGCCACTACCACGTCGCTGCCCGGGGCCATGGTCGCGGACTCCGCGTAGGTGCGGCCGTCCACCTCCACGTCGAACAGGTGGAGCTTCCGATAGCGAGCGACCAGGTCCCCGTCGGGACTCAGCGCCACGCTCGTGTTGAAAAAGCGCTCCGATCCCTCGACCGCCTCCAGATACGACCCCCCGACGAGCCAGAAGCGATAGCGAGCGGCCAGGCGACCCAGCAGCTCCGACGTCTCGCCGGGGATCGGCTCCGCCACCTCGGGGTGGCGCTTGCGGGGACCGAGGTACGTCCACAGCTCGGGCAGCACGACGAGATCCGGGCCCCAGGCCGCCGCCTGGGCGACCAGCCCCTCCGCGCGCTCGAGGTTCGTCGCCTTGTCGTCCTGGCTGTTCATCTGCACGAGTGCGACTCTCACGGCGACCTCCCGTCAATCGTCGGAGGGGGTCTCAACGACCCCCCTCCGAAACCTCCCCACCTCTTCGGGTCGCGTGGGTGGGCCGGCGGCAACAGCCGCCGCTCTGAGCGGACCACCAGACGCGCGGCGTACAGCTTCGCGGTGCGCGCGGCCAGTCGGACAAGGATTGGCGACCGATCGCGTTCGGCGTGGCCATCGTAACGCAGGGCAGGCCGGATGGCCAGGTGCGGCCGGCAAGCCCTACTTGACCGCGAGCGGGACTGGCGGCAGGAGCAGCACGACGAGGACCAGCGCGAAGATTCCCAGCGCCCGGCGCTTGCCGTCGAGCGGAGTGATGTCGTCCATGGGCGGGCCGTGGTGGAAGCCCATGAGGGCGACGATGAGCGCCGGCCACACCAGCCAGGTCGGGCTTCCGGCGACGATCCCGAGCAGGAGCAGGGCGCCCACCGCCAGCTTGGAGATCAGACTGTGCCGGCGCCCGAAGAGCGCGTAGACGAGGTGCCCCCCGTCGAGCTGACCCGCCGGCACCAGGTTCAGCACGGTCACGAAGAAGCCGAACCAGGCCGCCACCCCCACCGGGTGGAGCAGGACGTCGTAGCCTGGCGGCAGCGGCCCCAGCACCAGCCACTCGATCAGCTTGGGCAGCAGCGCGTCCCCGAACTGGAGGTAGCCGCCGCCTTCCAGCTCCGCCGGGACCCGCGCCACCGTCGAGAAGTGGAGCCCGAGCGCGTAGATCGGAATCGCCAGCAGGAGCCCGGCCAGGGGACCGGCCACCGCCATGTCGAAGAGCGCCCGGCGATCGCGGACGGGCCCCCGGAGGCGGATGAACGCGCCGAGGGTGCCGACCAGGAACGGGGGCGGCACCGGGATGAAGTAGGGCAGCGTGATCGGCATGCCGTGACGCCGGCCGACGGTGTAGTGGCCGAACTCGTGGACGACGAGGATCGCCATGAGCGAGGCCGAGAAGGGGAACCCGACCAGCAGGCTGGTCGGACGCCTCACTAACTCGGCGAGCGGCACGTTGCCGAACGAGAACGCCCCCGCCAGCAGCGTCGTGAGCACGGTCGCCAGGAAGAGGCCGAGGTTGATCAGCGGATTGGGCCGATCGGTGACCTCGGCGCGCGGGAGGGCATAGACCCAGGCGGTCCCCCGCTCCTCGCGGAGAAACGGCGTGTAGCCCTGGACCTCCAGCCGCGCGCGAAGGTGGTCGAGCGCCGGGCCGGGTGGCAGCCGGAGCCGCCCCCCAAAGGCCAGCGCCCGCCCCCAGAGCTGGCGCTGCTCGATGGCGAGGACTTCCTCCACCTGCGTCCGGAGCAACGCCTCCAGGGGGAGCAGCTCTTCCCAGCGGGGGGGATCGTCGGCCGGCGGGCGGCGGGGCCAGAATCGCACGAGCAGGCAGCCTCACGCTCACGTTAACACGGCGGGGAGGCCCTCACAACGAAGTCAGGGGAGGCGCGGCCCCCGCCGGCGGCGTCGTCAGTCGGCGAGCAGCCGGGCGATCAGCTTGCGCGCCGGGGCCAGCCCACCATCCAGGTAGACCGCCGCCACCACGGCCTCGAAGGCGGTGGCGAGGATGGAGGGCTTGGTCCGCCCGGCCGCCTGCTCCTCGCCGCGACCGAGCTGGAGGTGGGGCGGCAGGTCGAGCCGCGTCGCCCAGGCGGCCAGGCTCGACTCGGAGACGACCGCGGCCCGGCGCTGGGTCAGGGGGCCGGCGCCGTCCTCGGGCGCTCGGGCGAAGAGCAGCTCGGCCACGACCAGGCCGACGACCGCATCCCCGACGAAGGCCAGCGCCTCGTTGTGGGGGGCCGGCGGATGTTCGTGGGCATAGGAGGGGTGGGTGAGCGCCCGGGCCAGCAACTCGGGGTCGGCGAAGCGGTGGCCGAGCCGGGCCGCCAGCTCGGCCCGAGTGGGCTCAGCCACGGGACCCGAGTATGGTATCGGCCCGGCTACCCCCGGTAGCGTCGGAAGGCCAAGGTCGCATTGGTCCCGCCGAAGCCGAAGCCGTTGGACAGCGCCGCCTCGACCTCGACCTTGCGGGCGACGTTCGGCACGTAGTCGAGGTCGCACTCGGGGTCGGCGACCTCGTAGTTGATCGTCGGCGGCAGCACGCCGTGATGCAGGGCCAGCACGGTGGCGATCGCCTCCACCCCTCCGGCCGCCCCCAACAGGTGACCGATCATGGACTTGGTCGAGGAGACGGCGAGCTTCGGCGCGTGCTCGCCGAACACGCGCTTGATGGCCATGGTCTCGGTCTTGTCGTTGTAGGGCGTGGAGGTGCCGTGGGCGTTGATGTAGCCGATCATGCTCGGCTCGAGGCCGGCGTCCCGCAGCGCGCCGGCCATGGCCCGGGCGGCGCCGTCGCCCTCGGGATCGGGCGCCGTCATGTGGTGGGCATCGGCCGTCATCCCGTAGCCGACCAGCTCGGCGTAGATCCGGGCGCCCCGCCGGCGGGCGTGCTCGAGGCTCTCCAGGACGACGACCCCCGCCCCCTCTCCGCACACGAAGCCGTCCCGCTGGGCGTCGAACGGCCGCGACGCGCGCTCGGGGTCGTCGTTCCGGGTCGAGAGGGCCTTCATCGAGCAGAAGCCGGCGACGCACAGCTCGACGATGATCGCCTCCGAGCCGCCGGCCAGCATGAGGTCGGCATCCCCGCGCTGGATGATCTTGAAGGCGTCGCCGATGGCGTGGTTACCGGTGGCGCAGGCGGTGATGACGGCCGAGTTCGGCCCCTTCAGCCGGTAGCGCATCGAGAGCTGGCCGGAGGCCATGTTGACGATGAGAGAGGGGACGAAGAACGGCGAGATGCGGCTGGGGCCTTTTTGCTGGAGAACGGAATGCCAGTCCAGGATGGTCTGGATCCCGCCGATCCCGGAGCCGATCAGGCAACCGGCCCGGGTCGCCTCGATCTGGGTGAAGTCGAGCTTGGCGTCCTCCACCGCCTCCACGCCGGCGGCGATGGCGTACTGGATGAACAGGTCCAGCTTCTTGAGGTCCTTTTTCTCCACGACCCGGAGGGGGTCGAAGCCCTTGACCTCGGCGGCGATGCGCGAATCCAGACGCTGGGCGTCGAACCGGGTGATGGGCCCGACCCCCGAGCGGCCCTCGCAGGCCGCCGTCCAGAACTCGGGGACGGTGTTCCCGACCGGCGTCAACGCGCCCAGCCCGGTGACCACGACCCGCGTCTTCACGCTGTCCACCCCGCATCACTCCTTCCGGGTCACTGACTGTCCTTGATGTACTGGATGGCGTCCCCGACCGTGGTGATCTTCTCGGCGTCCTCGTCGGGGATCTCCAGATCGAACTCCTCCTCGAACGCCATCACCAGCTCGACCGTGTCCAGGGAGTCGGCCCCGAGGTCCTCGATGAATTTGGCCGCCGGATTGACCTCGCTCTCCTCGACCCCGAGCTGCTCGCAGATGATCTCCTTCACCCGCTCTTCGATGGACTTGGTGGTCATGCCCGAGCTCCCTCCTCCTCACATGTACAAGCCGCCGTTCACGTGGATGACCTGACCCGTGATGTAGGAGGCGCCGTCCGAGGCCAGGAAACGCACGACCTCGGCCACCTCGTCCGGCGTCCCGATCCGCTTCAATGGGATCTGGGCGACGTACGTCTCGCGCACCTCGCCGGGGAGGGCGGCGCTCATGTCCGTCTCGATCAGGCCGGGCGCCACCGCGTTCACCAGGATACCCCAGTGGGCCAGCTCCCGGGCGGCCGACTTCGTGAGCCCGATCAGCCCGGCCTTGGCCGCCGAGTAATTGGCCTGGCCGGCGGTGCCCATGACCCCGGCGGTGGAGGCGATGTTGACGATGCGGCCGGCGCGCTGGCGCATCATGACCCGGGCCACCGCCCGCAGGGCCTGGAAGGCGCCCCGCAGGTTCACGCCGAGGACGTCGTCCCAGTCGGCGTCCTTCATCCGGATCAGGAGGGCATCCCGCGTGATGCCGGCGTTGTTGACCAGGAGATCGATGCGCCCGAAGCGCTGCTGGGTCTCCCCCACCAACCGCTGCACGTCCTCGCTCTTGCCCATGTCGGCGACCAGGCCCAGCACCTGGCCACCGCCCGCCTCCGCCAGCTGGCGGGCACTCTCCTCGAGGCGCCCCGCCTCCCGGCCACTGACGACCACCGCCCAGCCGTCACCGGCCAGGGCGCGGGCGACCGCTCGCCCGATTCCGCGGGTCCCGCCCGTGACGATGGCCACCCGGCTCGGGGACTGCTCGCCCATCGCTCAGCCGGCGAGCGCGGCCGTCGCCTGGTCCAGGCCGCCCGGGTCCTCCACCGCGAATCCCGTCCGGCTGCCGTCGATCCGCTTGAGGAGGCCGGTGAGCACACGGCCGGGGCCGACCTCGAGGAACGCCGTCACCCCCTCGGCGGCCATCCGGACGACGCAGTCGCTCCAGCGCACCGGCGCCGTGACCTGGCGGACCAGGAAGGGCACGACCTCGTCGGCCTGCCTCGTCAGGCCGGCGTCGACGTTGCGGACGACCGGAACTCGCGGCGCCTGGCAGGCGACGCCCGCCAGCACCCCGGCCAGCCGCTCGGCCGCCGGCGCCATGAGCCGGCAGTGGAACGGCGCGCTCACCGGCAGCACGATACTGCGCTTGCCGCCTCGGGTCCCGGCGAGGGCGACCGCCCGCTCGACCGCCGCCTTGTGGCCGGCGATCACGACCTGGCCCGGGGAGTTGATGTTGGCGACCTCGACGACCTCGTCGGCCGCCGCTTCCCGGCAGACCGCCTCCACCACCGGCAGCTCCAAGCCGAAGAGCGCCGCCATGGCCCCGGTGCCCACCGGCACCGCGTCCTGCATGAACTCCCCGCGGTGGCGGACGATCCGCAGCGCGTCACCGAAGACGAGCGCCCCGGTAACCACCAGCGCCGCGTATTCACCCAGACTGTGGCCAGCAGCGATGCCGGGGCGGAGGCCCCGCTCGGCGAGCGCGGCCGCGGCGGCGACGCTCACCGTGAGAATGGCCGGTTGCGTGTTGGCGGTGAGCTGGAGGGCGGTCTCCGGGCCCTCGAAGCAGAGCTTGGCGACGTCGAGGCCGAGGGTGTCGCCGGCCTCCTCGAACACCGCCCGCGCCCCGGGCGAGGCGTCGTAGAAGCCGCGCCCCATGCCGACCGCCTGCGAGCCCTGGCCGGGGAAGCAGAAGGCGAGCGGAGCCCGAGCGCTCACCGGTGGACGGCCCCCGTCACGCCGGCCGCGGCCCGCCAGCGGGGCCAGGCCCTTGGTCCTCGGGGTCGGCCTCCCGGGCGGGCGAGGCCGGACGCGCGGCGGGCGCCGATGGGCGTCGGGCGTCGTCACGCGCCCCGGCGTCGGGCTCCGAGGGACGTGACGTCGAAGCGGTCCGCAGACCGGACGCCGTGCGGGCCAGCTCACCGGTCAGGGCCGCCCGGATGTGGGCGTTGACGTCCATGCGGACCCACTCGGCGGCCACCCGGATGGCGTTCTTGACCGCCCGCGCGGGAGAGGCGCCGTGGCTGATGATGCAAGCGCCGTTGATCCCCAGAAGCGGTGCCCCGCCCAGCTCGGCGTAGTCCACCCGCTTCCAGAAGCGACGGAAGGCCGGCCGCACGAGAAGGGCGCCGAGCTTGGCCACCGGGGTCCGCGTCAGTTCCTCGCGGATCAGGTGGAGGATCATGTCGGCCAGGCTCTCCGAGATCTTGAGGGCGACGTTGCCGGTGAAGCCGTCGGTGACCACCACGTCCACGCTGCCGTTGTAGATGTCGCGCCCCTCGACGTTGCCCACGAAGTTGAGCGGCATTCCCTCCAGGGTCTTGAAGACCTCGCGAACCAGCTCGTTGCCCTTGCCCTCTTCCTCGCCGACCGACAGCAGACCCACCCGCGGACGGGCCACCCCGAGGATGTCCTGGGCGTAGACGTGGCCCATGAGCGCGTACTGGACCAGGTGGCGAGGCTTGGGGTCCATGTTGGCCCCGGCGTCGAGGAGGATCGTGCGGCCCCGCAAGTTCGGCAGGACGACCGCGATCGCCGGGCGGTCCACCCCGGGCAGCACACCCAGCGTGAACATGGCGATGGCCATCGCGGCCCCGGTGTTGCCGGCGGAGATGAACGCGGCCGCCTCGCCGTCCCGGACCAGCTCGGCCGCCACCCGCAGCGAGGAATCCCGCTTCCGGCGCAGCGCCTGGGACGGCGGCTCGTCCATGGCGACGACCTGGGAGGCGTGGCGGACCGCGACGGGGAGGTGCCGGGCCTGGTGCCGCGCCAGCTCACCCTCGACGGTGGCCTTGTCGCCGACGAGGACCACCTCGATCTGGTAGTCGCGGGCGGCGTCCACGGCGCCCTCCACCGTGACCGGCGGGCCGGCGTCGCCGCCCATGGCGTCAACGGCGATGCGCATGACTGTCAAGCCGACCGCGGCTCCGACCGCGACGCCGATGCCACCGGCGGACCTCCGCCGCTAGGCACCCTCGACCGAGAGGACCTCCCTTCCCTTGTAGTACCCGCAGTGCGGGCAGACGCGGTGCGGGGGCTTGGCCTCCCGGCACTGGGCGCAGGTGGACAGGGTCGGTCCGGTCAGCTTCCAGTGCGTGCGACGCTTGCGCCCGCGGGTCCGGGAGTGACGGCGCTTTGGAAGGGGCATCCGTGGGATCTCCTTATAGGCGGCGCCGGAGCGCCTCCAGGGGCGCCAGGCGAGGATCGGCGGCCCCCGCCGCGCAGGCGCAGGCCGTGACGTTGCGATTGCCTCCACAGGCCGGGCACAACCCCCGGCAGTCGGGGCGACAGAGCGGTTTCATGGGCAGCGCCAAAAAGGTCTCGCTGCGGAGGAGTCCCCCGACGTCGAGCGAGTCCCCCTGGTAGAAGTCCAGCTCGAGGTCGTCCGGCCCCAGTTCCACTTCCTCGTGGCGGGCACCGGTCGACGGCAACAGTCGCAGGTCGACGTCGGAGCCGACGTGCGTCGTCAGCCCCTCCAGGCACCGGCCGCACTGAAGGCGCACCGTGGCCCGGTAGTTTCCGGTCACCATGACCTCGCCGCTCCGCCGCTCGATCCGCAGACCGACCCGGTCCAGGCTCCACCCCTCGTCGGTGAACACCGGGGCGACGTCGGCCGGCGCGTGGATCTGAAGACCTTCCTCGGGAATCTCGGAGACGCGCACGATCATCGGCCACCTCGGAAACGCAGGAAAAATCAGGGGTTCCGAAACTATCGCATTGTACAGGCCGCCTCGGAGGGCGTCAAGGGAAAAGGCCCCGGGAGGACTCGTCATCTGACAAGCGCGTTCCTTGACGCCCCCCAGGGGGTTTGTTACGCTCACCGGTGAGAACCCTGACGACGTCGGGGGAGCAGCTTGTCCCCCGAGGAGGCGGGCCCATGGTGAACACGCTGAAGACGACCGTCCTGCTGGCGCTGCTGACCGCTCTGTTCGTCGCCATCGGCGGGTTCGTGGGCGGCCGCTCGGGCATGCTGGTCGCCTTCGTCATGGCGCTGGTGATGAACTTCGTCTCCTACTGGTTCTCGGACAAGATCGTGCTCGCGATGTACAGGGCCCAGCCCATCGGGGAAGCCGAGGCGCCGATCGTCTACCGGATCGTGCGGAACCTCGCCACCACCGCGGGGATTCCGATGCCGCGGCTCTACCTCATCCCGTCGGCGACGCCGAACGCCTTCGCCACCGGCCGGAGCCCCCGGCATGCGGCGGTGGCCGTGACCGAGGGGATCCTTCGCATCATGGACGAGCGGGAGCTGGCCGGCGTGCTGGCCCACGAGCTCTCCCACGTCCTCAACCGTGACGTGCTCATCTCGACCGTCGCGGCCACCCTGGGGGGCGCCATCAGCATGCTCGCGCACATGGCGCAGTGGGGCGCGATGTTCGGCGGAAGCCGCGACGACGACGAGCGCGGCATGAACCCGATCGCGCTGCTGGTGACCATCATCGTGGCGCCCTTGGCCGCCATGCTGATCCAGATGGCGGTTTCGCGCGCCCGGGAGTACCAGGCCGACGCCTCCGGCGCCCGGCTGACCCGCCAGCCGCTCGGGCTGGCATCGGCCCTGGCCAAGCTGCAGCAGGCCAACGAGATGGCGCCGATGGACGCCAACCCGGCGACGGCGCACCTGTTCATCGTGAACCCGTTGTCGGGGCAGACCCTCGCCAAGCTCTTCTCGACACACCCGCCCATCGAAGAGCGGATCGCCCGCCTGCGGGCCATGAGGGTCTGAGGCGCAGGTCTGCCGTCCGCGCGACCGGGCTCGCCGGTGATATCGTGTCCGGCGAGTCCATGATCGAGGTTTCTCGGCTCACCAAGGTCTACGGGACTGACGTCCAAGGGGGGCGCTGCCCCCCTTGGAAAAGCCCCCCCGGAGGGCGCGCGGGCAGAGCCCGCGCTCGAAGTGGACCGTCGAGTGGCCCGAGATCGAGCGACCCCAGAGCGGCGTAAACCGACGAGTGGAGCAGAGCCGATGGTATCGGGCTCGCCCATGATCGAGGTCTCCCGGCTCACCAAGGTCTACGGGACGCAGCCTGTCCTGCGGGACGTCAGCCTGAGTGTGCCGGCCGGCGCCGTCCTCACGCTGCTCGGCCCCAACGGCTCCGGCAAGACGACGCTCCTCCGCCTCCTGGCCACGCTGGCGCGCCCGACCGCCGGTTCCGGCCGTATCGGGGGTCACCATCTGGTGGACGGCCGCGACGCGGTGCGCCGGCTCGTGGGATTGGTGGGACACGGGAGTCACCTCTACGACGATCTGTCGGCGATCGAGAACCTCGCCTTCGCCGCCGCGCTCGTCCGCCTCCCCGCCGACCGCGTCACCCTGATGGCGGCCCTGGCCAGCGTGGGAGCCGAAGGACAGGCGACGGTCCGCGTCCGCGAGCTGTCGAGCGGGATGCGGCGGCGGGTCGCGCTGGCCCGAGCCCTCCTCCGGCGGCCGCAGGTACTGCTCCTCGACGAGCCCTTCGCCGGCCTCGATCACGATGGCGCCAAGCGGCTGGAGGCGACCCTCCACGCCTTCAAGGCCGCCGGCGGGACGACGGTCTTCGTCACCCACAGCCTGGGGCGTGGCCTCGCCCTCGCCGACCGCGTCGCGATCCTCGCCCGTGGCCGGCTGGCCGTGGACGAACCGCGGGGCACGCTCACGCCCGAGGGTCTTCACCGGCTCTACCTGGCGGCGGTCGAGGGCGAGGCCTGATGGCGACGGGCGGGACATTCACCCGGGAGGCGTGGGCGGTCTTCCGCAAGGACCTGATCGTCGAACGCCGATCCAAGGAGGGCGCCAACGCCCTCGCCTTCTTCGCCGTCCTCCTGCTCTTTCTCTTCTACTTCGCCCTCGGCCCCGACCGCGACCGGATCCGGGCCGCCCTGCCCGGCCTGTTCTGGCTGGCGTTCCTCCTGGCCGGCCTCCTCGGGCTCGGCCGGTCCTTCGCGCTCGAGCGCGAGAACGACTGCCTCGACGCCCTCGTCCTCGCGTCCGGGGACAAGGGGGCCGTCTATCTCGGCAAGGTGGCGGGGACGACCGTGCTCATGCTGGCGATGGAGGTGGCGTTCATCGTCGGCGCCGGCCTCTTCTACAACCTCGACCTCTGGGGGGCGATCCCCCGACTGCTGGCCGTCGCCGCGGTCGGCACCGTCGGCTTCGCCGCCGTCGGCACCCTCTTCGCCGCCATGACCGCCCAGCTCCGGGCGCGCGAGGTGCTCCTCCCCGTTCTTCTGCTGCCCCTGGTCGTCCCCGTGCTGCTGGCCGCGGTCCGGCTGACCGAGGCGGCGCTGGCCAGCGAGCCGTGGGCATCGTCGCCATGGTGGCGGCTGCTGCTCGGGTTCGACGTCGTCTTCCTGGTCGCCGGCCTGCTGACCTTCGAGTTCGTGCTGGAAGCGTGACGCGCTCGCGCGCGCTGGGAACGCTGGCGGCGCTCCTGGTCCTGGCCGGGCTGGCGGCCGGCCTCGGCTATGCCCCGCCCGACGCCGTGCAGGGAAACGTCCAGCGGATCATGTACCTCCACGTCCCCGCCATCCTGACCGCCTACGCGGCTATCGGGGTGGTGCTGATCGCGAGCATCGCCTACCTCGGAGGTCGCAACGCCGTCTGGGATCGGGTGGCGGCCGCCGCCGGCGAGTTGGCGGTGTGCTTCATCGCGCTCACACTGGTGACCGGCTCGATCTGGGGGAAGCCGACCTGGGGCACCTGGTGGACCTGGGATGCCCGGCTGACCTCGACCGCGCTCCTCTTCGTGATCTACCTGGGCTACCTCCTGCTCCGGAGCGTGGTGGACGACCGGGAGCGGGCCGCCACCTACGCGGCGGTGGTCGGCATCGCGGGCGCGCTCGACGTGCCGATCATCCACTTCTCCGTCCAGTGGTGGCGGACGCTCCACCAGCCGGCCACCGTGCTCCGTCCCCAGGCGCCGACCATGGACGGCGCCATGCTGGCCGCCCTGGCGGTCAACGTGGCGGCGTTCCTCTGCACGTTCGCCTACCTCGCCAGCCGGCGTTACCGCCTGCTCACGCTCGAAGCCGAGGCCGCGAGCCGGGCCTGGCGCTGACCCGCTCGGGGCTTTACACGAGTGGGATACTGAGGCCGTGACACCCGTCGTCGAGCTGGTCGCACACAGCGGCACCGAACAGGCGCTCGATGCCTACTCCCGGGCGGTCATCGGCGCCGCCGAGCAGGTCAGTCCGGCGGTGGTGAACATCGAGGCGACGCAGCGACGCGCTGGGCCGCCGGGCGATGGGCGACGGCCCGACGCCGTGCGGGGCAGCGGCTCCGGCTTCGTGTTCACCCCCGACGGCTTCGTCCTGACCAACAGCCACGTCGTCCACCAGGCGGTCCGCCTCGAGGTCACGCTGGCCGACGGTCGGACCTTCGCGGCCGAGCTGGTCGGCGACGATCCCGACACCGACCTCGCCGTGGTGCGGATTCCGGGCGCCGATCTCGTCCCCGCCCGCCTTGGCGACTCGGCCGCGCTCCGCGTGGGTCAGCTCGTCATCGCCATCGGCAACCCGTACGGGTTCCAGACGACCGTCACCGCCGGCGTCGTCAGCGCCCTCGGCCGGACGCTCCGGGCGACGTCGGGACGCCTCATCGACAACGTCATCCAGACCGACGCCGCGTTGAATCCCGGCAACTCCGGCGGGCCGCTGGTGACCGCGGGAGGCGAGGTGGCCGGCGTCAACACGGCCGTCATCCGGCCGGCTCAGGGGATCTGCTTCGCCATCGCCATCGACACCGCCAAGTTCGTGGCGGGACGCCTCATCCGGGATGGCCGGGTGCGGCGAAGCTACATCGGCGTGGCCGGGCAGACGGTGCCCCTCCCCCGCCGGCTCGTCCGCGCCCACGCCTTGCCGGCGGCGACCGGGGTGCTCGTCCTCTCGGTGGAGCCCCGAAGCCCGGCCGAGCAGGCCGGCCTGGGTGACGGCGACGTCGTCGTAGGCTTCGACGGCCAGCCGGTCCCGAGCATCGACGCGCTCCACCGTCTCCTGACGGAGGCCCGGGTCACGGCGCAGGTTCCGATCGTCGTCCTCCGGCGGGCCGAGAAGGTGACCCTCGCCGTCGTGCCCGAGGAGTCCCGGCGCGGCTAGCGCGAGCCCCGACGCTTCCTTGTGGGGGCTCCGGGCGTGGGGTATCCTCACAGCCAACCTCGCATGAATCACTGGGGATTCGTCCTGGCCGCCTATGCGGCGGCCGCCGCGATCCTGCTCGGCTACTGGTGGCGGGTGGAGCGTGGCATTCGCGCCCTGGAGACGCGGAGCGGAGACCGGGGGCCGTGACGCGCCGCGCGCGCCGGTTCGTCCTCGGGGGCGCCGTCATCGCTCTGGCCCTGGGCGGGCTCGTGCTGACCGGCGTGCGTCAGTCGGTGGTGTACTTCGTCACCCCGTCCGAGCTGCGGGCGGCGACCAGCCAGGCCGTCGGACGCGCGTATCGGCTGGGGGGCATGGTCGTTCCCGGCTCGCTGCGCACGGACGCCGCCACCCTCCGCCACGACTTCGTCCTGACCGACGGGAAGGCGACGTTGCCCGTTCACTTCCGCGGCATTCCACCCGACCTCTTCGCCGAGGGACGGGGGGCCGTGGTCGAGGGCACGCTGGCGTCCGATGGGACGTTCCAGGCCAGCACCATCATGGCCAAGCACTCCGAGGAGTATCGGGCCCCGCGCGATGCGCAGACGGGCTACCAGGAACTCCTGCGCACCCTGCGCGGCAACGACCCGGCGCGCGGCGGCCAGCCGGGGACCTGAGGTGGTGGCCCGGCGCTGGCTGCTCCCGCTGGCCGCGCTCCCGATCCTGGTCCTGCTCGCCTACGGCTTCCGCAGCGATCCCCGCGCCATCCCATCGCCCCTGGTGGGACGGCCGGCGGCGGGGTTCCAGCTCACCGCGTTCGATGGCACGCCGCTCGGCCTCGAACGCTTCCGCGGCCAGGTCGTCCTGCTGAACTTCTGGGCGTCCTGGTGCTATCCGGCCTGCTACGAGGAAGCGCCGATCCTGGAAGCCGCCTGGCGCACGTATCGCCAGCGGGGCCTGGCCGTCGTCGGCGTGGACATCCAGGACACCGAGACGGCGGCCCGGCGATTCATCGAGCAGTTCGAGCTCACGTTTCCCAACGCGCCCGACCCGACGGGCAAGGTCTCCATCGACTATGGGGTCTACGGCGTCCCCGAGACGTTTCTGATCGACCGCCGGGGCGTGGTCCGCGACAAGAAGGTCGGCGCGCTCACCGAGGCCTACCTGCGGGAGAAGGTGGAGCCGCTGTTGGGGGAGACCGCGTCGTGAGCCGGGGGGCCCTCGGCCTCCTGCTCGCCGGATGGCTCCTGGTCGCGGGCGCCGCCGCTCCGCCGAGCGACGAGGCGGTCGCCAGGATCGCGAGCCAGCTCCGCTGTGTCGTGTGTCAGAACCTCTCGGTCGCGGACTCCCCCTCCGACATGGCCCGCCAGATGCGCGAGGTGATCCGCGAGCGACTGGCCCGCGGCGAGAGCGAGGAGCAGATCCTCCGCTACTTCGAGCAGCGCTACGGACCCTGGGTGCGCCTGTCACCGACCAACTGGCTCGTCTGGGTGTTGCCCTTCGTCGGTCTCTTCGCCGGCCTCGGCGTGGTACTGCTGGTCGCGCTGCGCTGGAGCCGGCGGGCCCGCGAGGCCCGCCTGGAGGCGCTGTCCCCGGCTGACCGGGAGCGCATCCGTCACGAGCTCGAGCGGCTCGGTGAGTAGCGCGGTGCCGATACCCGTCGCCGTTGGGTGTCCTCGGGCGTCGGCCCGGCCCTGAAGAGTCGACGCCGGTGACGCTCGCCCTCGCCATGCTCGTCCTGAGCCTGCCGATCACTCTGTTCGTGGCGTGGCCACTGCTCGGGCGCCGACCGGCGCCGCCGGCCGATCCCGCCGACTCTCCGCGCGCCGCGCTGGAAGCCGAAAAGCTCCTCGCGCTGCACGCGATCCGCGAGCTGGCGTGGGATCGCGAGGCGGGGCTGCTCGCCGAGGACGACTACGCCGAACTGCGCCTGCGTTACGAAGCGCGAGCGAGCGCCCTGTTGAAGCAGCTCGACGCGTTGCCCCCGCCCCGGCCGATCGCCCCCGCTCTCCCGAGCGCGCCGCCGACCCCCGGCCTCCCCTGGACCCGGCGCCCAGCGGTGCTCACCGCCGGCGGGCTCGCCCTGCTCCTCTTCGGCATCGCCCTGGGAATCCTCGCCATGCGCTTCGCGGCGCCGGCGCCGCCCGAGCCCACGGCGGCGGTAGACCCGTCGGTGGCGGCACCGACGAAGCCACTGCCTCCCGCGATGCTCCAGGGGATGCTCCAGGCGGCGCGGGCGAGCTTCGACGCCGGGCGCTACGACGAGGCCGCCGCCGCCTACCAGGCGGTGCTCAAGCGCCAGCCGGAGAACGTCGACGCGCTGACCCATGTCGGCGCGCTCCTCGCCATGGCCGGCCACGTGGACGCGGCGCTCAGCCACTTCGACCGCGCCCTCGGCCTCCGCCCCGATGACCCGGAGGCGCTGTGGTTCAAGGCGGGCATCCTCTACCAGCTCCGGCACGACTACGCGGGGGCCATCGCGGCCTGGGAACGCTTTGTCGCGGTGGCGCCCGACGCCGCCTCGCGACAGCAGGCCTTGGGTCTCATCGGCGAGGCCCGGGCGCGGCGCGCGGAGAGCGGAGCGGCGTCGCGATGATCGCCGCGTTCGGGCACGCGGCAGTCCTGGTGGCGCTCGGCCTCGCGATCTACGGCGCCACCGTCGCCGCCCGAGCCGCCGCCTCGGCCGACCCGGCCTGGCTGGCGAGCGCGCGCCGCACTGCCGTCGCCCAGCTCCTGCTCGTCACGGGGGCTGCCCTCGCGCTCGAGGTCCTGTTGGTGACCGGGGACTTCAGCGTTCGCTACGTCGCCGAGGTGAGCAACTCCCGGAGCCCGCTCCGTTACCGGGTCGCCGGGCTGTGGGGGGCCCTGGAAGGGTCGATCCTGCTCTGGGAATGGCTTCAGGCGCTCTTCGTCGTGCTGGTGGCCCGCCGGGCTGCCGGCCTGCGGCGCGAGCTGGCCGGCTATGCCCTGGCCGTGCTGTTCGCGGTGTCGGGCGTGTTCCTGGTGCTGATCGGGATCGTCGCGAACCCGTTCCAGCGCCTGCCGGTGCCGGCCACCGAGGGGCGCGGGCTCAATCCGCTCCTCGAAGTCACCGACATGCTGGTCCACCCGCTCCTGCTCTACACGGGCTACGTGGGCTTCGTGGTGCCGTATGCCTTCGCCATCGCGGCGCTGCTAGCCGGGCGACTGGATGGGACGTGGCTCACGGTGACCCGTCGCTGGACGGTGACGGCCTGGTTGTTCCTGACTAGCGGCATCGTCTACGGCGGCTGGTGGTCGTACCGGACGCTCGGCTGGGGCGGCTACTGGGCCTGGGACCCGGTGGAGAACGCCTCGTTCATGCCCTGGCTCATGGGGACGGCGTTCGTGCATTCGGTCATGGTCCAGGAGCGGCGTCCCATGCTCAAGATCTGGAACCTGACCCTCGTCACCCTCACCTTCGCGCTGACTATCTTCGGGACCTTTCTGACCCGGAGTGGCGTCATCGCCTCGGTCCACGCCTTCGCCAGCGGCGCCGTCGGGCCCTTTCTCCTCGGCTACCTCGCCCTCATCCTGCTCGGATCCCTCGGGCTCTTGGCCTGGCGGTGGGATCGGCTCGGAGACCGGGCAGAGCTGGACGCCCTCCTCTCCCGGGAGTCGGTCTTCCTGCTGAACAACCTCTTGCTCGTCGCCTTCTGCTTCACCGTTTTCTTCGGCACGCTCTTTCCGCTGCTGGCCGAGGCCGTGACCGGGGTCAAGCTGAGCGTCGGCACGCCATACTTCAACTGGGTGACGACGCCCATCGCGCTCGTCATCATCGTCATGATGGGCGTCGGCCCGCTCGTCCCCTGGCGCCGGGGCTCCTGGCGGCACCTCGGCCGGCTCCTCCGCCTGCCGGCGTTCCTCGCGCTCCTGGGGAGCCTCGCCGCCTGGTGGCTCGGCGGCCTCCGCCCCGACCTGGTGGTCCTGGGCTACACCCTCCCGTTCTTCGCGGCCGCGGCGGTCCTGGTCGAGTTCGGACGGGCCGCGCGCGGCCGCCGGCGCGCGACCGGTGAGAACCCGCTCACGGCGTTCGGCCGGGCCCTCCGCCAGAACCGACGCCGCTACGGCGGGCTGATCGTCCATCTCGGCGTGGTGCTGGTGGCGATCGGCGTGGCGACCTCGTCGGTCGGCAAGGTGGAGCGGGAAGCCACCGTGAACCGCGGCGAATCGCTCGACATCGGCGCGTATCGCCTGCGCTTCGAGGGGCTGCGGGCGGCCGAGCAGCCAACGCACCTGCTCGTGACGGCCGACGTCGAGGTCTTCGAGGGCGGGCGCCGGGTGACGACGCTCCAGCCGGGCCAGCGGCTCTACCCGGGCTCGCCGTCGCCCTTCGCCACCGTGGACATCCGCTTCGGCCCGCTGAAGGACCTCTACCTGATCCTCGGCGCCTTCGACCGGGAGGGGCGCTGGGTCACGCTCAAAGCACAGATCCACCCGTTGATCGCGTGGATCTGGCTGGGTGGTGGCGTCGTGGTGCTGGGTGGCCTCCTCGCTGCTTGGCCGAGCCGCCGTCGGTCCCTGTCCGCAACCCTGGTCACGGAGCCCATGACCGTCGCAGCCAGCGGCGAACGGTCGAGGTAAGCCCGACCGGCGCGGAAGGGGAGGCAGGCCCGATCCGTTCGCCGAACGGCGAACGGCGCGGCTTTGCCGCGAGAGCCGACGAAAAAAAACGATCGGCGTGAGGAATTTCCGGACCCTCGGGAGGGCTGAGGGCACGGCATTCTCACGCCGACCGGTAACGACCGGGCCAGGAGCTTGCAATGCTTTCACCCCCCGGGAGGGCTGGAGGGTGACCCTGGATCGGTCGATGCGTATTCAGTTGTCGCGGACCGATATTGCAAGCGTGTTGCCAGGCGCGGAGGCCCGCCATCTGAGGCTTTTTGAGCGACGTGAGGGGTCGGTCGTCTGTCATCTGACGTCGTCGCCGTCAGGTGGGCGACACTCCTCGCCAAATTGACGGGGCTGGACCCGCGTGCTCTAATCGGAGCCCGATGCCCGCGTCCCGGCTGGTCCGCCGCCTCCTGATCGTGGGAGGCGGGGGCGCCGTGGTCGCGGCGAGCCTCGCCATCGTCGCGGACCTGCCGGCCACGCTCGACGCGCTCGGCCGGTTCCAGTGGCGGCTGCTCACCCTGGTCATCGCCGCCACGCTGCTCAACTACGCGTTGCGCTTCCTCAAGTGGCATTTCTATCTCCGGCGGCTGACCGTTCCCCTCCCCGTGCGGCAGAGTCTCCTCGTCTTCCTCGCCGGCTTCACCATGGCGATCACCCCCGGGAAGGTCGGCGAGCTCCTCAAGGCCTTCCTGGTGCGGGATCTCGTGGGAACGGCCCTGAGCCGGACCGCGTCGGTCGTGGTGGCCGAACGGCTCACCGACGTGGCCGGACTCCTGGTCTTGAGCGCGCTCGGGGCCACCGCGCTCCCCCACGGGGGGCTGGTGCTGGCGACGGTGGCGGCGCTGCTGGCGGCGGCCTGGGTGCTGCTCCAGATGCCGCGGCTCGCTGACGCGCTTCACGGCGCTCTGCTCCGGGGTGGCCGCCTGGCCCGGCTGGCCGAGCCACTCCGACTGTTCCTCGGGACTGGGCGGACGCTCCTGGCGCCCGGCCCGCTCGCGCTGACCGTCGGGCTGTCCATCGTCTCCTGGTTCTTCGAGTGTCTCGCGTTCTCTCTGGTCCTCCAGGGCCTCGGGCTGGCGATGCCGCTCCAAGCGGCGACGTTCCTGTACGCCTTCGCGGCCCTGGCGGGGGCACTCTCCATGGTGCCCGGCGGTCTCGGCGTCACCGAGGGAAGCCTGACCGGTCTGCTGGTGGCGTTCGGTACCCCACTCCCCGCCGCCGCGGCGGCGACGCTGCTCATCCGCGCGGCGACGCTCTGGTTCGCGGTGGCGCTCGGGGCGATGACGCTCGCCCTCGCCTTCCGGGGCGGCCCGGTGATGCCCGAACCGGCCGCCTCCGCGTGATCGCAACCTCGCGCCCGCTGAGGATTCGCCGTTTCGCCGGCGTGCTATGCTGGCGCCATGACGGCGGATCGGCGCGCGCAGGAGCGGGCGGACCAGCTCCGGCGTCTCATCGCGCACCACGACTACCGCTACTACGTGGACGACCGCCCCGAAGTCTCCGACGCCGAGTACGATGCCCTTCTCCGCGAGCTCAGGGAGCTGGAAGCCCGTCATCCCGAGCTGATCACGCCCGATTCGCCGACCCAGCGGGTCGCCGGCCAGGTCGCCGAAGCCTTCGCGCCGGTCGAGCACAAGGTGCCCATGCTGAGCCTCGACAACGCGACGAGCAGCGCCGACCTCAAGCAGTTCGAGGCCCGGCTCCGTCGCGTGCTCCCCGGCGTCGAGTTCGCCTACGTGTGCGAGCCGAAGGTGGATGGGCTCGGGGTCGCGCTGCTCTACGAGGACGGGCGCCTGGCCCGCGGGGCGACGCGAGGCGACGGGCGGGTAGGCGAGGACGTCACCGCCAACCTACGGACGATCCGCGCGATCCCGCTGGTGCTCTCCGGACGGCTCGCCGAGTGTAAAGTGCTCGAGGTCCGGGGCGAGGTGTTCATGCGGCGAGAGGACTTCCGCCGGCTCAACGACGAGCTGGAAGCCGCCGGGCAGCCGCCGTTCGCCAACCCGCGCAACGCCGCCGCCGGCTCGGTCCGTCAGAAGGACCCCGCCGTCACCGCCCGCCGGCCGCTCGACATCTACGTCTACCAGATCAGCCACGCCGAGCGGCTCCCATGCGCGACCCACCGCGAGGTGCTGGCCGCCCTGCGCGACGCGGGGTTCAAGACGAACCCCAAGAGCCGGCCCTGTGCCACGATGGACGAGGTCGTCGCCACCTGTGAGGCACTGGAGGCGGAGCGCGACGCGCTGCCCTACGAGGCCGACGGCGTGGTGGTGAAGGTGGACAGCCTCGACCAGCAGCGGCGCCTGGGGGCGACCGGCCATCACCCTCGGTGGGCCATCGCCTACAAGTTCGCGGCCCAGCAGGCCCTGAGCCGAATCCGCGCCATTCGGATCAACGTGGGGCGGACGGGCGCGTTGACGCCGTCGGCCGAACTGGATCCCGTCCGGATCGCCGGCGCCACCATCAGCCGGGCCACCCTCCACAATGCCGACGAGATCGAGCGTCTCGACGTGCGGGAGGGCGATACCGTCCTGATCGAGCGGGCCGGCGACGTGATCCCGCACGTCGTCCGTGTGATCGTCGAGAAGCGTCCACCCGACGCGGCGCGCTACGTCTTCCCGACCGAATGCCCGGTCTGCGGCACCGCCGCCGGCCGGCTGGAGGGCGAGGTCGTCGTCCGCTGCGCCAATGCGGCGTGCCCGGCCCGCCTCAAGGAGGCGCTCTTCCACTACGGCTCCCGGGGCGCCATGGACATCGAGCATCTGGGAGAGGCGGTGATCGAGCAGCTGGTGGACCGCGAGCGGGTGCGTGACTTCGCCGATCTCTACACGCTCACGGTCGACGAGCTGGCCGCCCTGGAGCGCCTGGCCGAGAAGTCGGCCACCAACCTGGTGCGGGCCATCCAGGCGTCGAAGACGCGGGGGCTGGCCCGCCTCCTCTACGCCCTCGGCATCCGGTACGTCGGGGAACGAGCCGGCCAGCTTCTTGCCGAGCACTTCGGGGCGATGGAGCGGCTGCGCGCCGCCAGCGCGGCCGAGATCGGCGAGATCTACGGCATCGGGCCGCGGATCGCGGCCGCCGTGCGTCTCTTCTTCGACCAGCCGGCCAACCAGCGCGTCGTGGACCGGCTCCGCGAGGTCGGGGTGGTGATGGAGCAGCCCGGCGCGGCCGCCGGGCCGAAGCCGCTGGCCGGTCGGCTGTTCGTCCTGACCGGCGGCTTCGAGCACCTCTCACGGGACGAGGCCAAGGCGCTGATTACCCGTCGGGGAGGGCGGGTCACCTCCGCGGTGTCCCGGAAGACCGATTACGTCGTCGTGGGCCGGGACCCGGGGTCGAAGGCCGACGACGCACGACGGCTCGGCGTGAAGATCCTCGATGAGGCCGAGTTCCTCCGCCTGACGGGCCGCCCGGGCGAGCCGACCGGGCGAGCATGAGAATTAGTGTGTCAACGCCAGCCCAGTCGGGCGCCATGGGGTCAGCCTGGAGGTCTCTCCCATCTCCCCTCGGGATGGGAGGGGCCGGGGGTGAGGGGGGACCCGAATGATCCCCTGGATGGCGGCGGCGCTCCTGGTGGCCGCGCTGGCTCAGGCTCCCGACGAGGCGGCGCTCCTCGAGCGCCTGAAGGGGGGAACGGCGGCCGAGCGGCGAGCCGCCGCCGGCCGGTTGGGCGAGGTCGGGGGCGCCGCGGCGGCCGGCGAGCTGGCCCGGGCCCTCCGCGACCCGGATGCCGAGGTGCGAGACCGGGCCCAGGCCGCTCTGTGGGCGATCTGGCAACGCTCGGGCAACGCCGCGGTGGACGCGCTTCTACAGCGCGGCATCGTCCTCATGGACCAGGGACGGTACCCGGACGCGGCCGCGGTGTTCAGCGAGGTGATCGACCGCGACCCCGGCTTCGCCGAGGGCTGGAACAAGCGGGCCACGGTCTACTACCTGATGGGCGAGTACGACCGCTCGCTGGCCGATTGCCAGGAGGTCATTCGCCGCAACCCGATCCACTTCGGCGCGCTCTCCGGGTTCGGGCTGATCTACCTGCAGAAGGGCGACCTCGAGCGCGCCGCCGAGTACTTCGAGCGTGCCCTCACCGTGAACCCGAACCTGGAGACGGTGGAAGCGGTCCTGGAGCAGCTCCACGAGCTGCTCAAGCAGCGCAAGAAGCAGGCGATCTGAGACATCCGAGCCGGCCAACCGGTGGCCGGCCCCAGGAGGCCCCATGCCCCCGCTCGACCCCAAGCTGCTCGACGAGCTCCGTGCGATCTCGTCCCCGACCATCGCCAACGCGATCGAGGTCTTCAACGTGCGCCCGCGCAGCGCCGGCTTCGTCTCGTCGGAGATCGCCTGCCGCTTCCCGCGCCTGGGGGCGATGGTCGGCTACGCGGTCACCGCGCTGATCCGGGCCGAGCAGGCGCCGCTCGAGGGTCACCGGGCCGCCGAGTCCGCCTGGTGGGACCACGTGGCGGCCAGCCCGGGACCGCGGGTGGTGGTGATGCACGACATCGACGAGCCGCGCGGGTGCGGCGCGTACTGGGGCGAGGTCCAGGCGAACATCCACAAGGCGCTCGGCTGCGTGGGCGTCGTCACCGACGGCACCGTGCGCGACCTTCCGGAGGCCGAGGCCCTCGGCTTTCACTTCTTCTCGGGCCACGTGTCGGTCTCCCACGCCTATGTCCACATGGTCGATTTCGGCTTGCCGGTCAAGCTGGGAGGGCTGGTCGTGCGGCCGGGCGATCTGCTTCACGGCGACCAGCACGGGGCGGTGGTGATCCCGCCCGAGATCGCGGCCCAGATCCCGGAGGCGGCGGCCCGGATCGAGGCGCGAGAACGGAAGATGATCGCGGTCTGTCAGAAGCCCGGGGTCACCCTCGACGAGCTGAAGGCCGCCCGGAAGGCGATGCAGCAGTCGTATTGAGGCCGGCTCGGCGAGTCAGGCGGCGGCGCTCGGCCGCCTGAGGAAGGTCCCCCGTCAGCAGGGGCGATTCGGCCGAGACGGCCTAGCCGCGCCGAGGGCGCCCCACCACCCGGAGGATGATCGCAGCCAGGACCGCGTCGTCTACCGGCTTGGCCAGGTGAGCCTGGAATCCAGCCGACCAGGTCTCGAAGTAGTCCCGGTCGGCCCCGAGCGCGGTCAGCGCGATGACGGGGACATCGGCCCAGCGCGGGCTGGCCCGCAAGGCCCGCACGAACTCGAAGCCATCCATCCCGGGCATCAGGATGTCAGTCACCACGGCGTCGGGGTGGATCATCTGGAGCCGCCGGAGCGCCTCCCGGCCGCTCTTGGCCGCCACGACCGAGGCGCCGTGGTGCTCGAGCAGCATCCGGGTCGTCTCGCGGGCATCGACGTCGTCCTCGACCAGCATCAACACGATGCCGTCGAGGCGCGGCAGGAGGGTTGCCTTGGCCGAGGCCGCTACCTCGCGGTCGGGCAGCGGCGACGTCGGCCGTGGCCGGGAACGTCGCCGGGGCGCCGTACTCGCTTGGAAGTACGCCAGCGGCGGCGGGGCGCCCGGCTCTTTAGACGATCCCCGGCCGGGAACTTGATCGCGGGTCATGTCAGGCGGCCTGCTCCGGCCAGCCGGCGGGGCGCCGGCTCGCCTCCAGGAGCTGCTCGGTCTCGTACAACGCCAGGAGTGAGGATCCGACGGGGCACAGCGCAGCCGGCGCGGTCAGCGCACTTTCGCCGCCGCAGCGATGGCAGCGGGCGAGATGCTCTTCCAACCGGACCCGGGCACTGTCCGAACCCATCGGGAAGCCCCCCTCCACCGCCCGCCTGCCTCAGACGGCCGCGCGATGGTTCCCACCGGCCTTCCAGGTATCGGGCTGCGACACCCACCGTATCGGTCCGCGACGTTTGGACGCCCGACCCCACGCCGCTCGCACGAGTCTAGCCGGATTCGTTCGCGCCGCAAACAGCAGTGCCGGCAATTACTTAGGGGCACCCTGCGACGCGCCGCTACCGATCTCCGGCCATCCCCGCAATCGAAAAAGTGCAACGGCTGTGCCGGTTTTGCACACGGGCGGCGCCGTCACCGAAACGCGGGCACCACGGCCTCCATGAAGCGGTCGAGTTGAGGGCGTGGGTCCCGGGGGAGGAAGAACGTCGGCAGGAAGAGCATCCCGACCCCGGTCTCGCGGAGGGCCGCGAGCTTGTCCTGAATGGCGGCGGGGCTTCCCGCCAGGAGCGTGTCGCGGGCCGCCGCCTCGTCGCGACCGAGCCGCTCCATGAACCGGGTCTGGAGCGCCTCGATCTGAGCCCGATCCTCGGTGACGAGGGGCAGCATGTTGGCCGAGCGGAGGAGCATGGCCGGGTCCCGCCCGACCGCCGCGCAATGCTGCTCCAGGACCTTCCCCTTCCGGGCCAGGATCTCCGGCCCGCCCCAGACGTTCCAGTGATCGGCGTGCCGGGCGGCGATCCGGAGCGTGACCTTCTCGCCTCCGCCGCCGACCATCAGCTCCGGGTGCGGCCGCTGGAGCGGCTTCGGCATGAGCGGCGCGTCCTCGAGTTGATAGTAGCGGCCGCGGAAGGTCGTCTTCGGCTGGGTCCAGAGCGCCCTCAGAATCTGGCAGGCTTCGTCCAGGCGCGCCAGCCGCTCGCCGAGCGTATAGAACGGGATCCCGTAGGCGCGGTGCTCGTTTTCCTGCCAGCCGGCGCCGATCCCGCAGAGCAGGCGCCCGCCGGAGACGATGTCCACGTTGGCCGCCATCTTGGCCAGCACGGCTGGATGCCGGTAGGTGTTGCCGGCCACGATGGTGCCGACGCGCAGCCGCGGGACCAGAGCGGCCAGCGAGGCCAGCGTGCTCCAGCACTCGAGGGTGTCGCCGACGCGGTCGGGCGTGTTGGGCATGAAGTGGTCGGTCACGCAGGCCGCGTCCCAACCCGCCGCCTCGCCGTAGCGCCAGAGCGCCAGCACCTCGGCCCAGGTGGTGTTGGTCAGGCTGACGAAGAGCCCGAACTTCATCGCCGAGCCGATGACCGTCGCATCTCGTCGTCCTCGGTCGTCGGCGCGCCTCAACGTATGCGGCATACGCCTCGGCGCGCCTCCTCCCTGCGTCCTCGATCTGCTCGGCCCTCGGCTCGGCGTCATCGGTGCTCGCCCACGCGATGCAGCTTCAGGAGGTTCACGGTCCCCCGGACCCAGAGGGGGGCGCCGGCGACGATGATCAGGATGTCGTTGTACCGCACGGTGCGGTCGGCGAGCAGGTTGGCCTCGATCCCGGCCACCATCTCGTCGATGGTGGTGAGCTTGGGGATCAGCCGCGGCACGACGCCCCAGTCGAGGACCAGGCGCCGGCGGACGCGCTCGGAGGGCGTGAAGGCGATGATGGGGACGGGCGGGCGGTCCTGGGAGATGAGCCGCGCCGTCGAGCCCGACTGGGTGAACGCCACGATCGCGCGCGCCTTCAGCTCCTGGGCGGCGAAGGCGGCGACGTCCGAGATGGCCTGGGGGAACGAGACCTCGCCGCGGCGGGGCCGATCCATGGTGGCCGGCGGGAACGCGGCCTCGGTGCGCCGGATGATCCGGTCGAGGACGCGCACCGCCTCGACCGGGTAGGCGCCGGTCGCCGACTCGGCCGAGAGCATGACGGCGTCGGTGCCGTCCAGGACCGCGTTGGCGACGTCCGAGACTTCGGCCCGCGTCGGGCGGGGCGCCGCCACCATCGACTCCAGCATCTGGGTGGCGGTGATGACCGGGGTCCGGGTGAGCCGCGCCTTGCGGATGATCTCCTTCTGGGCGATCGGCACCTCCTCCAGCGGCATCTCGACCCCGAGGTCCCCGCGTGCCACCATCACCGCGCTGGTGGCGGCCAGGATCTCGTCCAGGCGCCCCAGCGCCTCTGGCCGCTCGAGCTTGGCCACCACCTGGGCGTCCGACCGGTGCTCGTTGATGGATTCGCGGACCTCCAGGATGTCGGCGGCCGAGCGCACGAAGGAGACGCCCACGTAATCCACGCCGTGGCGGAGGCCGAAGGCGAGGTCGTCGCGGTCCTTGTCGGTGAGGACCGCCATCCGCATGGCGGTGCGCGGCAGGTTCACGCCCTTGTGATCGCGGACGGGCCCGCCCGTCTCCACCCGGCACACGATCTCGTCGCCTTGCACGTCTTGCACCTCGAGGGCGATCCGGCCGTCGTCGATCAGCACCCGGTCCCCGGGCTTGACGTCGCGGGAGAAGCCCTCGTAGGAGATGGATGCCCGCTCGGCCGACCCCTGGACGCTCTCGGTGGTGAGGATGAACGGCCGCCCGCGCCGCAGCATGGCGATGCCGCCCTCGAAGGCGCCGAGCCGGATCTTGGGGCCCTGGAGGTCCTGGAGGATGGCGATCGGCTTGCCGGTCCGGGCCTCGACCGAGCGGATCCGCTCGATGGCCTGGCCGTGCTCGGCCTGCGTGCCATGGGAGAAGTTCAGGCGGGCCACGTCCATCCCGGCCCGGGCCATCTGCTCGATGATCCCCTCGGCGACCGACGCCGGGCCGAGGGTACAGACGATCTTGGCCAGCCGCTCCCGCACCCGGTCAGGCCTCCCCCGGCGCCACCACCGGGTTGGCGAGGCAGCCGATCCCGTCGATCTCCGCCTCCACGAGATCGCCCGGCTTGAGGTAGGCGCCGGTCGCGGCGCCGACGCCGGACGGCGTCCCAGTGGCCAGGATGTCTCCCGGCTCGAGGGTCATCCCGGCCGAGAGCGCGGCCAGCAGCGCGGCGACCCCGAAGATCATCTGCCCCGTGCTCGCCGACTGGCGCGTCTGGCCGTTCACGCGGAGGCGGATGCCGAGGGCCTGAGGATCGGGCACCTCGTCGGCGGTCACCAGAACCGGCCCCATCGGGCAGAAGGTGTCGAGCGACTTCCCCTTGAACCACTGCTGGTGGACCTTCTGAAGGTCGCGCGCCGTCACGTCGTTGAGCACCGTATAGCCGAAGACGTGCGGCAGCGTCGACTCCGCGGTGAGATCGCGACCGCCGCGGCCGATCACCACCGCCAGCTCCACCTCGTAGTCGAGAGCCTGAGTGACGGCGTGGTGGACGATCGGCGCGCCGGGCCCGATGATCGTGGTCGGCGGCTTGGTGAAGAAGACCGGCCGCTCGGGCGGAGCCGCGCCCCGCTCGGCCGCATGCTCGGCATAGTTGCGACCCATGCAGAAGATGTTCTTCCGGGGGCGCGGGATGGGGGCCAGGAGGGGCGTGCCGGCCAGCCGGCGAGCGACCTTGCGCTTCTGCAGGTCGGCGGGATCGAGGCGATCGACCAGGGCTCGCCCGTACTCCCACACCTCGTGCGCGCGCGTCCACAGCGCGGGGCCCCCGGCGATCAGCTCGAGCATCGACGGCGGGAGGACCGCACCGGGAGCCGGTCGGGCCGCGCGCTGGGTCGCCATGTCGATCGAGAGGTTGCGGAGGTCGAGCACCGTCTCGTGCCACACGGCACCGAGCCGGGCCGTCCGCCCGGCGCGATAGGTCACCAGCTGCATGGCGCCATGATAGCGTGGGATGCGCTCAAAAGGCCCCTTTGTCCAGGCTGTAGAAGTGCCCGTAGATGGACTCGCAGTCGGCCTGGAGCCGCCGGCGGTCGCCATAGCGGGAGCCGAAGCGCGTGAGCGATTGCGTGTCGGTGTCGGCGCGCGTCCGCCCCTCCAGCACCAGCTCGCTCACCCACTGGCCGATCAGCAGCGACCCGGCGATCCCGATCGCGTTGCAGCCGGCGGCGGCGTAGAGCCCGCGGAGGCCGGGCACGGCGCCGATCAGGTATTGCCCGTCCGGCGTGAAGGTGGGCAGCCCGGCGCACCCCTTGAGGACCGGGGCGCCGCCGAGGAGCGGGAAGACCTCGGTCAGCCCGGCTGCCAACTCCTCGAGGACGCCCAGATCCTTCTCGGTGTGCTCGATCTCGAAGGTGAGCGGGAGGTCGGCCATGCGGAAGGCCTTCGGCCTGGCCTCGAAGCCGCCCAGCATCAGCCCGCCCACCTCGGGGCGGATGTAGACCGAGGCATCGGGGACCCGCACCACCGGGAGGTCGCGCGGGACCGCATCCATCGGCGCCGTCGTCCAGTGCTGGTGGCGGAGCGGCACCGTGTCGAAGGCGAGGCCGACGGCCTCCCCCACCCGCTCGACCCAGGGACCGGCGGCGACCACGACGGTCGGCGTGGCCAGCGGACCTCCCGGCGTGTCCACCCCGCGCACCTGTCCATGCTCGATCGTGATCCGGGTCACCGGCCGCTGCGTCTCGAACCGCACGCCCAGCCCCCGCGCGGCCCCCGCGATGGCCATGGTCAGCGTGTAGGGCTCGACGTAGCCGTCGCCGGGGATCCAGGCCGCCCCCTTGACGCCATCGGCTTGCAGGAAGGGCACCCGGGCCTGGGCCGCCTTGGCCGAGATCAGCTCGACCTCCAGCCCCCAGGCCCGGGCGTGGGCCACGTGCTGCTCCAGTTCCCGGACCCGCGCGTCGGACAGGGCCAGCTTGAGGCTGCCGACCTGGCGGAAGCCGCTCGGCTCGCCGTGCTCGCGTTCCCACCCCGCGAGGCGACCGACGACGTCCTGAATGGACCGACACATCAACTCGGTGGAGCGGAGCTGGCCAACCAGCCCGGCGGCCTGCGGCGTGTTGCCCGACGCCAGCTCGCGGCGCTCGAGGACGACGACGTCGCGGACGCCGGCCCGAGCCAGGTGGTAGGCGATCGAGCAGCCCCAGATGCCCCCGCCGACCACGACGACCGCAGCCTCCCGAGCGCCGCTCATCGCGACGGGTATCGGCACGGCCTAATAATTTCCCCAACCGCCGTACGCCACCCACCCGCCGTCTACGTCCACGGTGGTCCCGGTCACGTAGGCGGCGTCGTCCGAGGCGAGCCACGCCGCGACCGCGGCCACCTCTTCGACCGAGCCGAAGCGGCCGGCGGGCGTGCGGCGGGTGATGTCGGCGTCGGTGTAGTCACCGACGGTTTGGTCGTGGACGTCCATCGCCGTCTTGATGTAACCAGGGTTGACACAGTTGACCCGCACCCCCTGGCGCCCCCACTCGGCGCCGAGCACCTTGGTCAGGCCGACGAGCCCGTGCTTGGAGGCGCAGTAGGCGGCCCGCTTGGGCAGGCCAAGCTGACCCAGAATCGAGCCGATGTTGATGATCGAGCCGGAGCGCCTCGGCAGCATCACCCGGGCGGCGGCCTGACAGCCGAGGAAGGCCCCGGTGAGGTTGAGATCGATCGTCCGCCGCCAGTCGGCCTCGGCCAGCTCGGCCGAGGGCGCGATCATCGAGGTGCCGGCGTTATTGACCATGACGTCGAGCCGACCCCAGCGCTTCATGGCAGCGTCCACCAGCCGCGTGACGCCCGCCGCGGTCGAGACGTCGGCGGCGAGGGCCAGCGTCTCGCCGCCCCCCTTGGCCAGGCGAGCGGCCGCCGCGTCGGCCCGCTTCTGCTCGCGTGAGTTCACCACCACCCGCGCCCCCTCCCGCAGGAACGCAGCGGCCATGGCCTCGCCGATTCCCATGCTCGAGCCGGTGACGACGGCGACGCGCTCGGCGAGCTTCATGACGCGGACCTCCCGACGGGATTCAGAGGTGTCCGGATGATGCGCGACGTGGT
Organism: Candidatus Methylomirabilota bacterium; assembly: GCA_036001225.1. Classification (GTDB taxonomy): domain Bacteria; phylum Methylomirabilota; class Methylomirabilia; order Rokubacteriales; family DASRDR01; genus DASYUM01. The sequence continues at coordinate 29,848 of DASYUM010000180.1, forward strand.
CCCGGAACGGGACCATCCCCTCCCGTCGCGGCGGCCCGGGGTCGGGCTGGGCGTGGATCTACGGCGTGGCGGCCAGCCGCTTGCCAGACTGGCGGGCGATCTCGACCAGCTCGGAGGGCAGACCGAACCGGACGTCCTCCTCGACGACGTGCAGCTCACGCACGGCCGGGGTCGCCCGGGTCGACAGGTAGTCGACCACCTGTCGAACGAGGAACTCGGGGGTGGAAGCCCCGGCGGTCACCCCGACCCGGTCAGCTCCGGCCAGCCATTCCGCACGGATGTCGCGCACGTCGTTGATGAGGTGGGCCCGCGTTCCCACTGCCTCGGCGACCTCGCGCAGCCGGTGGGCATTGGAACTGTTCGCCGACCCGACGACCAGGACCAGATCCACGGCGCGCGCCAGCTCCTTGACCGCCGCCTGGCGATTCTGCGTCGCGTAGCAGATATCGTTCTTGGAGGGACCGACGATCCGCGGAAAGCGCCGACGGAGAACTTCGATGACGGCCCGGGTGTCGTCCACCGACAGCGTGGTCTGCGTCAGGTAGGCGACCTTGTCCGGGTTCTCGACCTGGAGCCGCTCGGCCTCTTCCACCGAGGAGATGACCGCGATCCGTTCGGGCGCCTCCCCGGTGGTCCCGATCACTTCGTCGTGATCCTCGTGGCCGACCAGGACGATCGTGTAGCCTTCCCGGGCGTAGCGCTGGGCCTCCACGTGGACCTTGGTGACGAGGGGGCAGGTCGCGTCGATGACCTGAAGCCCGCGGGCCCGGGCGGCTTGCCGGACGGCGGGGGCGATGCCGTGAGCGCTGAAGATCACGGTGGCGCCGGCCGGAACCTCGTCCAGCTCTTCCACGAAGATGGCGCCTTTCTGCCGGAGCGCCTCCACCACGTGCCGGTTGTGGACGATCTCCCGCCGGACGTAGATCGGGCCTCCGACCACGTCGAGGGCGCGCTCGACGACCTCGATCGCGCGCTCCACGCCGGCGCAGAAGCCGCGGGGGCCAGCCAGCACGATCTGGTCCAGCCGCCACTGCCCGTCCGGTCGCTCCGCCATCCTCAGCCTCCTCGCCAGCGCTCGCCGGTTACCAACCGCCCCTCAGTATAGATCATCGGAGGCGGCTTCGCCCCATCGCTGTACCCCGGGCCCTCATGGGAAGAAATGGCTGATGCCCAGGATGAACACGCTCGAGTTGAGGCCCAGGTTCTTGTCGCAGGCATCGCCGTTCGAGACGTGCTGGAACCGATAGCCGAGCGTCACCGCGGTGGTGTCGGAGACGAACCACAGAACTCCCGGACCCACCTCGAAGAGATAGTTCACATCGCAGTTCGTCTGGCGAAAGTTCAGCTGCCCGCCGAGGAGGCCCACGCCCGCCTCCAGGTACGGCCGGACGACCCCGGGGGTCGCGAAGACCCACCGGCCCAGCGCGGCCAGGCCGCCGGCCGTGCCCGAGTCCCGGTCCGAGCGGAAGTGGACGAGCATCGGCTCCGCGAGCAGCTCGAAGTTTCCCCGCCACCAGCCCGGCCCCTGCTCGTCGGTCAGGACGAACCCCAGGTGGGGCAGAACGTGCCAGCCGTCCACGTCGTCACCGCCGGCATGGGTCCGGTGGCTGATCGAGTAGCCGCCGGCGATGCCCAGGTCCTTCATGCCGGCCCGCAGCCGCTCCTGGCCGGGCGCCGGTCGAGCGGCCGCCACCACCTGAACGCCGATCAACACGCCGATGAGCCACCCGCCGGACCACGTGGATCGCCTCACGGATGCGCCTCTCCGCTGACTACGGGGTGATGAGGACCTTCAACGCCTGGCCGCCGGCCATCAGGGCGAGCGCCTCCGGGACGTCCGCCAGTCCCATCGCGTGGGTGACGAGGGGTGTCGGATCGAGGCGGCCGTCGGCCAGCAGCGCGACCGCCCGCCGGATGAGGGCGGGCGTGTGGTGGAACACCCCGGCCAGACGGAGCTCTTCGTAGTGGACCCGGCGGGTGTCCAGTCGGATCGTCGTGCCCGGGGCGCAGCCGCCGAAGAACACCACCCGACCGCCTTTGTCGGTCACGGCCACCGCCTGCTCCCAGGTCTCGGGTCGGCCGGTCGCATCGATCGCGCACGCCACGCCGCCGCCGGCCGCGGCTCGGACCAGTCCGATGGCATCCGTCGTCCGGGTCATGTCGAGGCACGCCGCGAAGCCCAGGCCGGCCGCGACGGTCAGTCGGGGCCCCGCTTTGCCGGCGAGGACGACGCGGGCTCCCGCCGCCCGCGCCAGAAGACCGAGCAGGAGGCCGAGGGGACCGTGGCCGAAGATCGCGACGGCCTCCCCCGGCTCGACGACCGCGACGTCGATGGCGTGCAGGCAGCAGGCGACCGGCTCGGCGAAGGCAACGCGGACGGCGGGGGCACCCTCGGGGAGCGCTATCAGGTTCCGGGCCACCAGGCGCGGCGGCAGCGCGATGTACTCGGCGTAGGCGCCGTTGACGAACAGGAGGTCGTCGCAGAGGTTCTCTCGCCCCTGCGCGCAGTAGGGGCAGACGCCGCAGGGCGCCGAGTTCGCCGCCACCGCGCGCTCGCCGACCCGGAAGCCCTCGACCCCCGCGCCCACGGCGACGATGGTGCCGGCCAGCTCGTGGCCGAACACGGTGGGCAGCTTGGGCAGCATCACCGGATGGCCTCGCCGGAACGTCTTCACGTCGGTCCCGCAGGTGAGCGCGGCCTCGATGCGGATGAGGACCTCGCCGGGACCGGGCTCCGGCACCGCCACGTCTTCGCAGCGGAGGTCACCGGGCCCGTAAAAGACCTGCGCCCTCACGCGCTCTCCCGGCCGCCGACCTCGACGTAGACCTTGAGCGCCTCCCGCCGCTCCATCAGGCGCGCGGCGTCGGCCAGTTGCTCGAGCGGCAGGCGATGCGAGCACAGCTCGGCGACGCGGATCGTGTCCGCGCAGATCAGCTCGAAGGCCTCGGCCAGGTCGGCCGGCGACGACGAGTAGGTGGTGGTGAGGGTCAGCTCGCGGTGGTAGAGCTCCCCGATCGGCAGCGGTCCCTCGCCCTCGCCCACGAAGAGATGGACGACGCCGCCATCGCGGGTCCAGCCGAGGGCCTCCCGCACGACGGGCGGGGCGCCGACCGTGAGGATCACGGCATCGGCCCCCCGGCCGTCGGTCAGCTCGCGCAGGGTGGTGTCGACGGCTTCCGGCGCGACGGCCGTCGGCGCTCCGAGCGTGCGAGCCAGGTCGCGCCGGGCCGCGAGGAGATCGGTGCCGATCACCCGGGCCCCGGCGCGGCCGGCGAGCTGGACGAGCAATCCCCCGATGGCTCCCAGGCCGACCACCAGCACCGTGTCGCCGGGCCCGAGCCCGCTCCGCCGAATGGCGCGAAGGCAGCAGGCCAAAGGCTCGGTGAACGCCGCCGCCGCGTCGGGGACGCCGGGCGGCACCCGGAAGGTCGCGTGTCGCACGTTCTCGGGCGGCACGCGCACGTATTCGGCGAAACCGCCCGGGTCCAGGTTCGACTCCTTGAAGCGGCGACACATGGAGACGCTGCCCCGCCGGCAGTAGTGGCAGGCCAGGCAGGGGACGTGGTGCGCCACCACGACCCGGTCCCCGCTCCCGAAGCCGGCGGCGCCGGCGCCGACGCCGACCACGTCACCCACGACCTCGTGACCGAGGACGGCGGGGAGTTCGAACGGGCGGCGGAGCTTGGCGAGGTCGGAGCCGCAGAGCCCGCAGCCGCGGACCCGAACCAGCAACTCCCCGGGGCCGATGGCGGGCGTCGGGCGGTCCTCGAGACGGATCACGCCGGGAGCCGCGTGGACGGCGGCCCGCATTCGGGCGGCGACGCCGGTCAAGGAAGGTGGGCCCGGAGATAGACCCCGAGCGCCAGGGCGAGCTTGCGAGCCGCCGAGAGGCGGATGCGTCGCTCGAAGACGCGGAACCGCCGGACCTCGATCGTGCGCAACAGCGCGTGGTAGATGACGCCCATGATTTCGGCCGCCACCAGCCGGCGGCGGTCCACCCGGGGAAGGGCGGCCCGGGCGGCCCGGTAGTAGGCATGGGTCCGATCGGCCTGGAAGCGCATGAGCTCGAAGTAGGCCTGAGTGTAGCGGCCGCGGAGCAGATCCTCTTCGGAATAGTTGAAGCGCCGCAGCTCGTCGAGCGGGAGGTAGATCCGCCCCCGGTCGGCGTCGGCCCGCAGGTCCCGGAGGATGTTGGTCAGCTGGAGCGCCACCCCGAGGTTCACCGCGTAGTCGCGGGCCCGCGGGTCGGTGTAGCCGAAGATCTCGATGCAAGCCAGCCCCACCGCGGCCGCCACCCGGTAACAGTACTCGTACAGCTCCTCGAAGCTGGCGTACCGGCGCTTGTCGATGTCCATTTCGACCCCGTCCAGGATGGCGTCGAGGTATTCCTGGGGGATCGGGAAGGTACGGACCACGTCGGCGAGTCGGGCCGCGATGGGATTGACCGGCCGGGCAGTGTAGGCGCGGCGGACCTCGGCCCGCCAGTCGGCGAGGGCGCGCCGCTGGTCGCTCGGCGTGCCGCCGCTCTGGTCCACGGCATCGTCCACCGTGCGGCAGAAGGCGTAGAGCGCGTACATCGCCTCGCGCTTGCGACGAGGCAGGAAGAGGAAGGAATAGTAGAAGCTCGACCCGCTGCGACGGGTCAGGGTAGCGACGAGCTCGGCTGCGTTCATGCTCGGGTGACAGCGCGCGGGACGGCGCCGCGGCTGCCATTATACACCGCGACTCCCTGCCCGGTTCGTCAGGACGGAGGACGCCGGACACCGATCCCGCCGACCATGCTCTTCTCGAATGAAGAGGTCGACGACGGGTTCGGCGGCGTCTGACGCGGTGGCCAGCCCGACGGCCGGGACCATCGGCCTCGGTGCCCAAGGGGGGCCCGCCTCGGGGGCCGCCTCATCGAGGGGCCGGCACCGCCGGCGGCCGGGACGCATACCCGTGGGCCCAGAACCAGTCGACCGCCTCCTGCAGGGCCAGGTCCACCGGCGTCTGGGGGAGTCCGAGCTCTCGGATCGCCTTGGCGGGGTCGAAGAACATCCGCTTGGCGGCCATCCGCACCGCGGTCCGGGAGGCGAGGGGTTCCCGGCCGGTGACCCGCGATACTCCTTCGAGGACGCCCGCGATCGCCAAGGCCGCATCGTAGGGAAGACGCCACCGGGGCGCCGGGATTCCGGTATAGGGCGCCAGCCGCTCGAAGATGTGGCGCAGGCCGAGGTTGCCGGCGGCGTGCCCGAGGACATAGCGCTCGCCCACCCGACCGCGCTCGGCGGCCAGGATGTGACCGCGGGCCACGTCGCGGACGTGGACCACGTTGAGGCCGGTATCGAGGTAGGCGAACATCCGCCGGCGGAGGTAGTCGACCAGCATCTTGCCGGTCGGTGTCGGTTTCCAATCCCATGGCCCGACGGGGGCCGAGGGGTTCACGATCACCACCGGCAGACCCCGGGCGGCCGCCGCCTCCGCCTCCCGCTCGGCCAGGAACTTCGAACGCTTGTAGTCGCCGACCATGTCTGCCAGCGTGACGGGCGTCGCCTCGCAGCCGGGACCGTCGGCCGGGATGCCGAGCGTGCCCACGCTCGAGGTGTAGACGATTCGGCCGACGCCGGCCTCTTCGGCCGCCGCCAGGAGCGCGCGCGTCCCCTCCACGTTCACGCGGTAGAGCAGCGAGGGGTCCGGGGCCCACAGCCGGTAATCGGCCGCCACGTGATAGAGCACGGCGACTCCCGTCAGGGCCGGACCGAGCGAGGCGGGTTCGAGGAGGTCACCGACGACCGGCTCCACCGGCAAGCCGGCCAGCGCGCGCCGGTCGCTCGATGGACGGACGAGGACACGGACGCTCGCTCCGTCGGCGACCAGCTCCCGCACCAGATTGGCGCCGATGAATCCCGTGCCGCCGGTTACCAGGGCGCGCGTGGTCAAAAGGGATAGTCCAGGCCGACAAAGATGGCCGGACCCTCGCGGCTCACCCCGATTTCGATGTGGCCGACGACACTCGGGGGCGCCAGCCCCCGAAAGCCGACGCCCGGGGTGACCTCGAAACCGCTTCCGACCAGCTGCTCGGTCGAGCTGAAGACCTTGCCGACGTCCACGAACGGAGCCATCTCGAACTCGGCCGTCACCCCGAACAGCGCGAGCTTGAAGAGCCTGATGCGCCCCTCGAGGTTGGCCAGCACGCGAGCGTCTCCGAAGAAGCGATTCTGGCTGTAGCCCCGCAGAGTGGTGGCCCCGCCCAGTGACGGCCGCACCTGGAACGGGGTGTCGGCCTCGGCGCTGATCGCTTCCACCAACCCCCGGCTGACGATGACCAGCCGTCGGTCCCACACCGGGTGCAGGTATATCGCCTCCACGCCCGACTTGATGTAGTCGCTCCCGCTGCCGAGAAGCTCCGACGACGCCTCGGAGTAGAGCGTCACCGCCAGACCCCGGGTCGGCGTGGTCAGCGAGTCGCGGCTGTCGTAGGCGAGCGCGATCCGCTGCGCGTGGACGGTGGCTCCCTGCACGCCGGGCAGCGTCGGAAACACGTCTCCGGTGAACGGAAGATTCGGCACGCCGCCCCGCCGGACCTCGAAGCGCTGCACGGTCTCGCCCAGTGACAGGCGGGCGGTGGAGGTGAGGTTGACGCCCAGGATGGCGTAGAACCCGGTCACCTCCAGGGTCATGTTCGTCTCGTCCACCTTCTTGGACTCGGGGCCCAGCCCGAAGAAGCGGATGGCGGCATCGCGGTCGTGGAGCAGTTGGACGTCGGCGTGGAAGCGGTTGGCGAAGAGCCCCAGGTTCCGGTAGTGGAGGTCCAGCTTCCGCTCGATCGTCTCCGAATACGCGGCGACGACGTCCACCCGCTCGGCCGCGCTCGGGTAAGCGAAGTAGCGGAAGGTGCCGGTCCAGCCACGGATCTCGTTGTAGGTGAGCGAGGGGGCGACGATGCTGCGGACCTCGTTGGCGGCGTCGCGGAAGAGCAGGACGGGCAGCACGCCGTACGTCTCGCCGGCGTTGGGGTCGGTGTCGAAGGCCGGCAGCGGGATGAAGGAGATGTCGGCGCCGGCGAGCGCCGGCAGCCAGGGGACGAGCGCGAGGAGAAGAGCGGCGCGCCTCAGGGCCGAACGCCCGTGAAGGCCGTGAGGAACCGGGCGAGACGGTCGAGGGCGGTCCGCGAGCGGCGCCAGAGTCGCCAGCCGGCGCCGACCAGCGCGGGACTGGCCGCCCATCCGAGCACGGCGCGCCCCCGCAGCGTGCCGTCGGGGCCTATCGCCCGCAAGAGGGCGGGCGGCAGCGCGTCGGCCGGGCCGTCGGCCACCGCTCGCACGGCCAGGGCCGGCAGCCCGGCCCGGGCAGCCCAGGCGACGACGTGCGCGCTCTCCATGTCCACCGCCAGCGCCCCTTGCCCGCGCCAGCACTCCGCCTTGGCGGTCGGGGTCGCCACCACGGCGGGGACCGTCAGCAGTCGCCCCGTCCGGTGGGGCAACCCATCCGTCCGCAGCGCGGCCAGTGCCCGCTCGACGAGCGGCGCCGCCGGCGCCAGCCAGTCGCCGCTCGGCGTGGGCCCGACCGCGGTGGCGACCACGATCTCGCCGGGCGCCACGTCGGGGGCGCAGCCCCCGGCCAGCCCCGTCACCAGGACAGCCGCCGGCCGACAGGCGAGGAGGTCGGGCTCCAGCCGTGGGAGGTCGGCAGCGGCCAGGCCGACGCGTCGTAGGACGAGATCACCGCGATCGGCCCGGTCGCCAGCCGCCGGCCGTCCGAGGGCGCGGGCGAGGCGGCGCGCCTCGAAGTCGACCGCGACGAGGACCAGGAGGGGGACCGGCGGCGCCTCGGCGGTCAGGATCCGAGGGTGGGGATCGACGGCCGGGCCAGGCACCGTCCCTCAGCCGGCCTCGACGGTGGGACGGCCCGAACCCGCGGCCGCCTGGGCCTTCACCTGCTCCTTCCGCTTGAGCCAGGCCGCATAGGAATCGCCGGCCGCCGTGTCCTTGCCCGTGAAGCGGACCGTCCGGATCTCGGCGTATGGAATCGTGAACGGCCCGGCTCCGGTGTTATCGAACAGCTGAATGAACGGCACCGGGGCGTCGGCGTTGCGGTTGAAGATGTAGCCCTGAACCTCGGTCCCGTCGCGTTTGACGACCGTCGTGTTGCCGCGGTAGTCGAAGGCGAGGTCGATGATGCGGGGCAGTGGGAGGGCGCCACTCGGCTCCGGCTCCCACCCTTCCAGCGATCCTTCGGGGATGGCGTTCATGCTGGGCCGGGCCGAGACCCGAGCAGATCAAGGACGCAGGAATGCGCGCCGCCGGGCGGCGCGGGGCTGGGGCCCCGCCGCCCGGGGCGCGCGGTCCCAAAGACCGCGCCGAGGCGTATGCCGCGCATGCGCGCCTCCGGACGTCGCGGGGCTGGGGCCCCGCCGTCCGGGGCGCGCGACCCGATGTTGAGGCGCGCGGAGGGCCGAGGACGCAGAGATGCGACGGGTATCGGCCCGGCCCTCACAGACGGCCGGTGACGGTGGCAACCACCGTGTCCCGAAACCCCCGCCAGGTCGTGAAGGTCTCGCTCACCGCCGTCGGCTCGTAGCCGCAATGGACCATGCAGTCCTGGCACTTCTCGTTCCCGCTCCGGCGCCCGTACTCCTCCCAGCGGGTGGTCTCCATCAGCTCCTGGAAACTCTCGGCGTAGCCCTCCTGGAGGAGGTAGCAGGGCCGCTGCCAGCCGAAGAGGTTGAAGGTCGGGTTCCCCCACGGCGTGCAGTCGTAGTCGCGTTTGCCCATCAGGAACTGCAGGAAGAGCGGCGACTGGTTGAACTTCCAGCGCCGCTTGGGCCGGTGGAGGATCTGCTCGAACAGCTGGTGCGTCTTCTGCCGACGCAGGAAGTGCTCCTGATCCGGCGCCTTGGCGTAGCTGTAACCGGGCGAGAGCATCATCCCTTCGACACCGAGGGTCATCACCTCGTCGAAGAACTCGCGGATCCGGAGCGGGGAGGCCCCGTCGAAGAGCGTGGTGTTGGTGGTGACCCGGAAGCCCCCGGCCAGCGCCGCCCGGATCGCCTCCACCGCCTGATCATAGACGCCGTCCCGGCACACGGCTTCGTCGTGGTCGTCGCGAAGGCCATCCAGATGGACGCTGAAGGTCAGGTATTTGGTCGGGCTGAAGACGCCTGCCTCGAGCTTCTCTTTGAGAAGAAGCGCGTTCGTGCAGAGATAGACGTACTTCTTGCGCCGCACCAGCTCCGCCACCAGGGGCCCGATGTCCGGGTACATCAGCGGCTCCCCGCCCGGAATGGACACCACCGGCGTCCCGCACTCCTCGACCGCGCGCAGGCACTGCTCGACCGTCAGGTGCTTGCGCAGGATCTGAGCGGGGTACTGGATCTTGCCGCAGCCGGCGCAGGCGAGGTTACACCGGAAGAGGGGCTCCAGCATCAGGACCAGCGGGTAACGCTTCCGGCCGCGCAGCCGCTGCGTGAGCACGTAGGAGGCGACTGCCCACATCTGGGAAACCGGCACACTCATCCGTGGGCTCCGGCGGGTGGCCGACCGACGGGGGTCGGCGACCGTCGGTGACGGCCTTCCCGACCCGTTAGGCCGGTTCCCCCGCGTAAGAAGAAGAACGACCCGATGATGACGAAGACGTCACACAGAATACCACGAGCGCCGCCAGCGGGAGATGGGCCAGAACGCCGGCCCTGAAGAGCGCAGGCTCGGCCACCGCCGCCGTCACGGCCAGGTTGAAGGCGAGCACCAGGTAGTAGAGCCCGAGCGGTCGGGAGCCGCCACCGGGGAGCCGCGCCGCCCAGGCCGGGGCGGCGCCGGCGATCCGGGGGGCGAGGGCGAGCCAGCTCGCCGCGATCAGCGTCCCGACCACCGCCCAGCCGACGAAGTTGGCCACCGGCACACCGAAGTAGTGGCCGGGATCGGGATAGTAGAAGATCCGCCCCAGGAACCAGCGGTCGCCGCGGACCGCCAGGGGATCGATGACGACATCGAGCCAGGTCATGAGGAGACCGGTCCCGACGGCGAGGGCGACCCCGCCCGGCTCCCGGCTCCCGGTCCACCGGGCGCACCGACCGAGCACCAGCCGCGCCAAGCCCAGGCTCGCGTAGGCGAGGAACGCGAACGAGAGCGGGTCGAAGAACGGCACGTTGCCGAGGTAGAGCTCGCGGCCCTGGGTCGCGCCCGTATAGTGGTAGAGCCCGAACGGGATGCCGATCCGCGTCGAGGTGAACTCGGCCAGGAAGGCGATCCCGCCAGCGAGCGTGGTGAAGGCGGCCGTCCGCCGCCAACCCCAGTCCGCGATGGCCGCTACCAAGTAGAGGACGAGAAAGGCGAAGACGTAGGGACGGAGGAGCAGACTTCCCGCCAGGAGTCCGGGCGGCGCCAGCGTCATCGCCGCCGAGGATACCCGCTCGGGACGCGCTTGACAACTCGGCCGCTTCCCCGGGCCGCGAAATCGCGCCGGCCGACGGCCCGGTACGGGCCCGCCCACTTTCTCGCCCCCCGACGCCGTGTTACACTACGGACCGCGTCAAACCGCCACACGAATGCTCCAAACGACGGTCGATCGCGCCATCCAGCGTGCCCAAGACCATCTCCTCCAGCTCCAGGATCCGTCTGGCTACTGGCTGGGGGAGCTGGAGGCCGACACCACGATCACCGCCGAGTACCTCCTGCTCCGCCGTCTGCTGGGGTCATCGGACCCGGCGCTGGAGGCCAAGACGGTCCGCTACCTCCGCGAGCGCCAGCGATCCGACGGCGCCTGGAACCTCTACGAGAGCGGCGCCGGCGACGTCTCGGCCAGCATCAAGGCCTACTTCGCGATGAAGATGGCCGGCGTATCGCCGGCGGACGATGCCCTGGCGCGCGGACGGGCGTGGATTCTGGCTCACGGCGGCCCCGTTCAGGCCAACGTCTTCACCAAGATCACCCTCGCCCTCTTCGGCCAGTACCCGTGGGGCGGCGTACCGGCGATGCCGGTCGAGATCATGCTGCTGCCCCGCTGGTCCTACTTCAATCTCTACGCGATCTCCTACTGGTCGCGGACGGTGATCGTGCCGTTGCTGGTCGTCATGGACCGCCGCCCGGTCTTCCCGCTGGGGGCCGCCCAGGGAATCGAGGAGCTGTGGGCTCACCACCTCCACCTCGAGGACCCCGCCTACGCGCGCAAGGGCTGGCTCTCCTGGAAGAACCTCTTCGTGGGCGCGGACGGCATCGTGAAGGCCTGGGAGGGCTACGGCCCCCGTCCGTGGCGGGCTCGCGCCATCCGGGCCGCCCATGACTGGCTGATCCCGCGGGTGTCGGTCGCCGGCGGGCTGGGCGGGATCTATCCCGCCATCGCCAACGCCGTGCTCGCCCTCCGGCTGCTCGGCTACGGGGACGACCACCCACTGGTGGCCGGCCAGCTCAAGGAGCTCGAGGCGCTCGGTCTGGAAGAGCCCGAGCGCTTTCACCTCCAGCCGTGCGTCTCCCCGGTGTGGGACACCACGCTGGCCATGAACGCCCTGCTCGCCTCCGGAATCCCCTCGGGCCATCCCGCGCTGGTGCGGGCGACCGAGTGGCTCCTGGACCGCGAGATCACGCAGCCGGGCGACTGGCAGGTCAAGCGGCCGGGGCTGGCGCCGGGCGGCTGGCCCTTTCAGTTCGCCAACGACTTCTATCCCGACCTGGACGACACCGCGATGGTGGTCATGGGGTTGGCTCAGGTGGAGCACCCCGATCCGGAACGGGTGCGCGGCGCCATCGATCGCGCGGTGCGCTGGCTGCTCGGCATGCAGAGCCGGAACGGCGGCTGGGGGTCTTTCGACGCCGACAACACCCGCCTGCGGCTCAACAACATCCCGTTCGCCGACCACGGCGCGCTGCTCGATCCGCCGACGGATGATCTCACCGCCCGCTGCCTGGAATGCTTCGGCCGCCTCGGCTATTCGCGCGAGCATCCCGCCATCCGGGCCGGCCTCGCGTTCCTCCAGCGGACGCAGCGGCCCGACGGCGCCTGGTATGGGCGGTGGGGGGCGAACTACCTCTACGGCACCTGGTCGGTGCTCCGGGGCCTGGAGGCGATCGGCCTTCCCGCCGAGCACCCGATGGTCGAGCGCGCGATGGCCTGGCTGGAACGGCGCCAGAACGCCGACGGCGGCTGGGGCGAATCCTGCGACTCCTACGCGGACGCCACGCTGGCCGGCAGCGGCCCCTCGATCCCGAGCCAGACGGCGTGGGCGCTGCTCGGGCTCGGCGCGGGCGGGCGCGGCGAGAGCCCGGTCGTGGCCCGCGGCCTCGAGTACCTGGTGCGGACCCAGCGCGCCGATGGCGGCTGGGACGATCTCTACTGGAACGGCACCGGCTTCCCCCGGGTCTTCTACCTGAAGTACCACCTCTACGCCCACTACTTCCCCCTCTGGGCGCTGGGGGTATGGCGCCGGCGTCAGGCCTGAGCAGTCGCGGGGCGGTCGCGGTGAACGCGCTGCTCGCTCACCTCGTCGATCCCGTTCAGCGGCTCGGCCAGGCGACCCTGGAGTGGCTGGCGGCGATGGGCCGGTTCGGCAGCTTCCTCGGCCAGGCGCTCTTCTGGCTGGTTGTCCCGCCGTTCAAGCTCCGACAGACCTACCACCGCATTTCGTTCATCGGCGTCCGCTCGCTGTCGATCATCCTGCTCACCGGCGCCTTCACCGGGATGGTGCTCGGCCTCCAGGGCGTGCTCATGCTGCGGCGGGTGGGCTCGGAGGCATTCGTCGGCCCCGCCGTGGCCGTCTCCCTGGTCCGGGAGCTGGGCCCGGTCCTCGCGGCCCTCATGGTGACCGGGCGGGCTGGCTCCGCCCTGGCCGCCGAGATCGGGGTCATGCGCATCACCGAGCAGATCGACGCCTTGACGGTGATGGCGCTGAACCCGATGCGCTACCTCGTCGTCCCCACCGTGGTGGCCGGGATCATCGCGCTGCCGATCCTCAACTGGGTCTTCGACGTCATCGGGATCTACGGCGGCTACCTGGTGGCGGTGAAGCTGTTCGGGCTGTCGGGCGGGACGTACTTCGGCCAGATCCAGGCCTTCCTCTCCACCACCGACATCTGGGTCGGCTTCTGGAAGTCGCTCGCCTTCGGCGTCGTCGTGACGTGGGTGGCCTGCTACAAGGGTTTCTACGTCGGCCACGGGGCGGAGGGGGTCGGCCGGGCCACGACGGAGGCCGTGGTGCTGGCGTCGGTGTTGATCTTCATCCTGGATTACTTCATGGGCTCGGTGCTGCCGTGACGACGACGGCGACCGCACCCGCTGGCCTCTCGCCCTCGCCGGACAGCGCGGGACCTCCGGCCATTCGCATCGAGAACCTGCACAAACGCTTCGGCCGCCAGCCGGTGCTGCAGGGGGTGGATCTGGACATCGGCGCCGGCGAGCTGATGGTCGTCATCGGCCGCTCGGGGGGCGGGAAGTCCGTGCTCCTCCGCCACCTGTTGGGGCTGGTGCGCCCCGACACCGGCCGGGTGCTGATCGGCGAAGACGACATCACGATTCTGCGCGGTCGAGCGCTCGACCACGTGCGCGAGCGCTTCGGTGTCGTCTTCCAGGGCGGCGCCCTCTTCGACTCCCTGACCGTGTTCCAGAACGTGCTCTTCCCGCTCAAGGAGAAGAGCCGGCTCACCATGGCCGAGATCGTGGCGCGAGCCAAAGAGGCGCTCGACCAGGTCGGGCTGGCCGACATGGGGCACAAATTCCCGGCCGAGATCTCGGGCGGCATGCGCAAGCGAGTCGCCATCGCGCGGGCCCTGGTCACCGAGCCCCAGGTCGTCTTCCTGGACGAGCCCACCACCGGCCTCGACCCCATCCTGGTCAACTCCATCCATCACCTCATCGTCGAGCTCCACCGGAAGTTCAACTTCACGGCAGTGATGGTCAGCCACGAGATCCCGGAGGTGTTCCGGATCGCCGACCGCATCGCGTTCCTCCACGAGGGCCGGATCCGCGAAGTGGGAACGGCGACCGCCATCCAGGGCTCGACCGACCAGTACGTCCGCCAGTTCATCCACGGAGAGGTGGACATTCGTGCCAGATGACGCGCGGGGGGCGCGCGGGCCGGGAGGGCGGTGATGCGCCGGGAAATCGAGATCGGGGTCGGCCTCTTCATGGTGGTCGGGATCTTCGCACTGGCCTACCTCTCCGTCCGCCTGGGCCAGGTGGACCTGTTCGGCGTCCAGGGCTACACGATCTACGCCGACTTCCCCACCGTGGCCGGACTCAAGAGCGGGGCCATCGTGGAGATCGCCGGGGTGCCGGTGGGGCGCGTCGATGCCATCAGGCTGAAGGACTACCAGGCCCGCGTCCAGATGCACATCAACAGCGGGATCCAGATCCAGACCGATGCCATCGTCTCGATCAAGACCAAGGGGCTCATCGGCGAGAAGTTCGTCCAGATCAACCCCGGCGGCTCCGACAAGACGGTGCCCCCCAACGGCCGACTGACCGAGGTCGAGGCGCCGGTGGACATCGAAGAGTTGATTTCGAAGTACGTCTTCGGCAAGATTTGAGGGCCGTGCCGACCCCCGCTCGGGCCTGGCGTTCGGTCTCACCCTCGCGCTCGCCGCCCTCGCCCCCCGGGTGGCCCCGGCGCAGACGGCGGCTCCCGCCGAACGGAAGGTCACGCTCACCCTCGAGCAGAGCCTCCGCGCCGCCCTGGCGCGGGCCCCCGAGGTCCGGCAGGCCGGGGCCGAGGTGGAGAGCATCCGGGGCAAGCAGCTCCAGGCCAAGGGCGCCGGCTACCCCCAGGTCGAGCTGACCACCGTCCTCGGGCCCTCGCCCCGCGCGCGGGGGGACCAGGTGAGCTCGCCCGACGACCAGTACTCGCCCGAGATCACCGGGGTCTTCATCCGGGCCGGCCTCGAGATCATCCAGCCGATCTTCACCTGGGGGCTGGTCCAGAATGCCCGCCTCGCCGCCGAGCACGGCGTCCGCGCCACCGAGGCCGGCGTGGACGTCAAGAGCACCGAGGTCGCCCTCAGGGTCAAGCAGGCGTACTGGGGGCTGGTGGTCGCCAGCACCATCCGCGACTTTCTGCTCGACCTGCGCGGCCAAGTCGACGGGGCCGTCGAGCGCACCGAGCGGCTCATCGAGGGCGGCTACACCACCGAGGTGGACGCCTACCGGCTGCGAGCCGGCAAGGGCGAGCTGGAGAAGAACCTCCACCTCGTCGAGAAGAACATCGACCTCGCCCGCAGCGCCCTGGCCGCCTGGACCGGTCAGGCCGCCGGCACCGTGGTGGAGCCGGCGGACAAGGCGCTCCCGGTCGAGCTGACCGACCTGCGGGCGCTCGAGCTCTTCGTGGAAGAGGCCAAGGCCCGGCGGCCCGAGTTCACCCAGCTCCAGGAGGGCATCCGAGCCCGCCGGCACCTGGTCGAGGTCGAGCGGAAGAAGCGTTACCCGCTCTTCTTCGTGGGGATCGTCGGCGACGTCGCCTACGCGACCAACCGCGACCGCCTGGACAACCCCTACGTCATCGATCCCCTCTACCACTTCGCGGTCGCCCCGGTGATCGGCTTCAAGTTCAACCTCGATTTCGGGATCGCCGCCGGCAAGATCAAGGAAGCCGAGGCCGAGGTCCACAAGCTGGAGGCGCTCCAGGAGTTCGCCCAGGACGGCATCCCGCTGCAGGTCCGGGAGGCGTACGGCACCGTGGTGGAGGCCCAACGCAACGTGCGAGCGTACGACGAGGCCCACCTGAACGCCCGGCGGTGGCTGGTGGCCTCGTCGTCCAACTTCGACCTCGGGGTCGGCGAGCCGCGCGACTTGGCCGACTCGTTCCTCGCCTACGCCAAGACCCGGGGCGAGTACCTGCAAGCGCTCTACGCCTACATCTACGGGCTCGCCCAGCTCGCCCACACCGCCGGCCTCGACGTCGAAGAAGTGCGGCGGCTGGTGCCGCCGGACAAGCGGCCCAAGCCCGGCAAGCCCGAAGGAGGAAAGTAAAGTGATGAAATGCATGACGAGCGTCGCGTTGGCGCTCGCCCTGATCGGCGGCGCCACGGCGGCCTCGGCCGGGGCCCCCACCGACCAACTCAAGGGCGCGACCGATCGGGTCCTCAAGCTGCTCCAGGACCCCGAGCTCAAGAAGCCGGAGAAGACGACCGAACGGCGCAAGCAGATCCGCGCGGTCGCCAACGAGATCTTCGACTGGCAGGAGACGGGCAAGCGCGCGCTTGGCCGTCACTGGCAGACGTGCAAACCCCAGGAGCGTGAAGAGTTCTCGCCGCTCTTCGCCGACCTGATCGAGCGCTCCTATGTCGGAAAGATCGAGGCGTACAGCGGGGAGAAGATCGTCTACGCCGGCGACACGGTGGAAGGCGACCAGGCCACGGTGCGGACCAAGCTGATCACCAAGTCGAACACCGAGATCCCCATCGACTACCGGATGCTGAAGGCGGGGGACCGCTGGCGGGCCTATGACGTCGTGATCGAGGGGGTCAGCCTGGTCGGCAACTACCGCACCCAGTTCAACCGGATCATCCAGCAATCGAACTGTGGGGAGTTGGTGAAGAAGCTCAAGACCAAGCAGGACGAGCTGGTGTTCGAGGAAGGCGAGAAGGGGAAGAAGAAGAAGCCGTGATCGGCCTGGTCCTCGCGGCCGGGATCGGCAAGCGGCTGGCCCCCCTCACCGACGAGTGCCCCAAGGGCCTCATCGAGCTGGGCGGCCGCAGCCTGCTGGCGCGGCTCCTCGACGGTCTCCAGGCCGCCGGCGTCCGGGAGACGGCGCTGGTGGTCGGCTACCGGCAGGGGCTGATCCGGGCCGCGCTGGGCCCCTCGCATCGGGGGATGCCGCTGCGGTACCTCGAAAACCCGGCCTACGCCCGGGGGCCGCGGCTGTCGCTGTGGACGGGGCGGGCCGAGTTCGAGCGGGACGGCGTGATGCTGGCCGACGGCGACGTGCTGTTCGCCCCCGCGCTCCTCGAGCGCGTCGTCCGCGCGCCGGCCCCGAACGTCTTCCTGGCCGAGCCCGAGTTCGCCGACACCGGGGAAGAAATCGTCCTCTACTGCTCCGGAGGGGGGCTCCGCCCTCCTCCGGCGGCCCTCCCGGCGAAGCCGGGCCGTTCGCCGTTCGGCGAACGGATCGGGCCGGCGTCCCCCCGGGAATCGGAAACACCGTGGGACTCCCGCGGCGACCGGGTGGTGGCGATCCGGCGCGGCGTGGCCGGCCCGCCCGACGCGACCTACCAGGCCAAGGCGGAGTGGGTCGGCTTCGTGAAGGTCGGGCGGGCGGCCGGCATCGAGCTGGCCGCGATCCTCGACGGGTACGTTCGCGGCGGGCAGACGGAGGGCGATTACGAAGCGGCCCTCGACGCGCTCCTGCCCCGCCACCGCTTCCTTGCCTGCCCGACGGACGGCCTGCCCTGGATCGAGATCGACTTCCCCCAAGACCTCCAGGCGGCCGAGACCGAGGTCCTGCCGCGCATCGCCCGACTTCCGGCATAGCCGTGCAACACCTGCGCGGCCGTGCCGAGGGTGTGACCTCTAACTCTGTTTGGCAGCGGCCGAAAAAAGCGTGAGGTGAGGCACCGCGTTTGCTCTATCATGCTGCCGTGACGCCGAGCGGATTGCTCCGGGGGGGCTGGGTCGCGGCCGCGGCCGTATTGATCACGGTCAGCCTCGCCGAGTCCCAGGTCCTTCGGGTCGAAGACGAAGACGGCGTCATCCACTACACGAACAACCCGTGCGATCCCCGTTACACCCGGCTGGCGCCGGGGGCCTGCCGACCGGAGCCCGGGACGGCACCATCGCCCGCTCCGGCCTTCACCCAGGAGATCGAGACCACGGCCGCCCGCTACGGGGTGGATCGGCGGCTGGTCGAGGCGGTGGTCCAGGTGGAGTCGGGGGGCAACCCGCGCGCGGTGTCATCCAAGGGCGCCCAGGGCCTCATGCAGCTCATGCCGATGCGGGCCGCCGCGCTCGGTGTCGCCGACGCCTTCGACCCCCGCGCGAACCTCGATGGCGGGGTGCGACACCTCCGCGACCTGCTGCACCGGTACGCGGGCAATCTGCATTTCGCCCTCGCCGCCTACAACGCCGGCGAGGACGCGGTCCGTACCCACGGCGGCGTGCCGCCCTACCGCGAGACCCAGGAGTACGTCCGCAAGGTCCTCGCGCTCTACACGCCGGCGGCGCCGCTGCCGGCGCGGCGGGCGCCCGCCCGTCCGCTGTAGCGCCGCCTCACCCTGCCCTCTCCCCTCGGCCGGGCGAGGGTGACGTCCCTCGCCCGCGCAGACGGAGCAGCGCGATCAGCGTCCCCGCGTCCACGATCTCGCCGGCCTCGACCATGCGATAGGCGTCGGCCAGCGGCATCTCGACCACCTCGATGGACTCGTCGGCGTCGGGCTGGCGGGGGACCGGCGTCAGATCGTGGGCGACGAACAGGAAGAGGCGCTCGTCGGTGAGCCCCGGATCGGGCAGCGCCTCGCCCAAGGGCTCGAGGCGCCCCGCCCGGTAGCCGGCCTCCTCGGCCAGCTCGCGGCGAGCGCAGGCCTCCGGTGACTCCTCCGGCTCGATGGTGCCGGCCGGCAGCTCCCACAGCTCGGCCTCCACAATGGGCCGATACTGGCGGAGCAGCACGACGCGGCCGTCGGCCAGGAGCGGCACTACCGTGGCCACGTTCCGATAGCGGACGGCATCCAACGAGGCCAGCCGACCGTCCGGAAGCCGGTAGTGCTCGCGGCGGACGCGGAGGATGCGGCCTCGGTACTCGGGCGGATCCGGCTCGGCCACCACCGGCCGTCAGGCCCGGACGCGCCGGCCGGTCGGGTCGTAGAGCGGCGCCACCTGCACCTCGGCCGGGATCAGCCGGCCGAACGACTCGACGTGGGCCCGGGTGCCGGGCCGGGCCAGCGCGATCGGCAGGTAGGCGAGGGCGATGTTGCGCTCGATCGTGTAGCCGTAGCCGCCGCTCCGCACGCGGCTGACCACCGCGCCGTCGGCGTGCACCGTCTCGCCGCCGTAGAGGACGGCGGCGTCGCCGGCCAGCGTCAGCGGCACCAGCTTCGTCCGGGGGCCGGCCTCCTGGAGGCGAAGCAGCGCCGCGCGTCCGAGGAAATCGCCTTTCCCCAGCTTGACGCAGAAGCCGAGATTCGCCTCCAGCGGGTTGTCGCTCGGGCAGATGTCGTCGCCCCAGGTAGTTCATGAGGAGCATGTCGGCCGGCGAGGTCCGGAACTGGGTGACGAGGCCGACCGAGTGGAAGGTGGTGCCGCTGGTCAGCTCACCCTTCTCGACCCGGACCACGTCGGTGGCGCCGGCGGCGGCCAAGTGGTAGGCAACGCTGCAGCCGGTGATGCCGCCACCGATGACGACGACCCGCGCCCGCTCCTTCATGCGTATGGCACCGCGCTCGGCGCCATCATGTGAGAACGACGAGATGCGTCGGTCATCGGTCCGGGGCCGTCAGGCCAGCACCTCGTCGAGCACGCGGCCCTGCACCGGCCCGGCCTCGACGCCGACCAGGTGGCAGAGCGTCGGCATCAGGTCCACCGTCCGGCCCTCGCGGATGGCGGCCCCGGCGCGCACCCCGGGCCCAGCGATGACCATGGGAATCCGCTGCTCGTGCTTGGAGCCGTGGGACCGGAGGCCACTCTCCGGACGGCTGACGGGGCCGTCGTCCCAGATCCCCAGCGCGACGTCCCGGGCGGCCCAGCAAATGAGGTCGCCGACGCGGTCGGCCGGGAGATGATCGCGGCCGGCCTCCTCCCGGCTGACGACCTCGTCGACGCCCGAGGTTCGCGCGAGCACCGCCCGCGCGTCGGCGACGGCGCCGGCGTCTCGGAAGTAGAGGTAGAGCGCGCCGCCGAGGTCCCGGTGGTGAGCGAAGAGGCCGTCGCGGATCAACGGCAGGCCGTGGGCCCGGATGCCGGCCTCGGCCAGGGCGCGGATCGGCGAGACCGAACGCGGCTTGGCGTTCATCCCGTGGTCGGCCGTGAACACCACCACCGTGTCGTCGAGATCGTAGGCATCGAGAAGCCGGCCCAGGGCCTCGTCGCTCTCCTCCAGGTAGGCCTGCATGGCCGGCTCGTCCGGCCCGAGCTTGTGCTGGGGATAATCGGTGGTGGCCACGTAGAGAAAGTCAGGCCGGAGGCGCGTCGCGACCTCGCGGGCCGCCCGGAGCACCCACACGTTGATCTCCAGCGAGAAGATGTCGGGCGGCATGCCGACCACGGTCCGGACCCCATCGGGATGGCTCTTCATGTCCACGCAGTGGTCGAGTCCGCGGCGAAGCAGCCGCGTGAGCTTCTCCTTGGCCGTCACCAGGCCGGTGGACCAGCCGGCCGCCTGCAGCCGCTCGAAGAGCAGCGGCTCCCGGACGAACTCGACCTGGTCCATGAACACCTCCCGCCAGCTCGCGCGGTCGAAATAGAAGTTCGTCGAAAGGCCATGGCGTTCCGGATAGGTGCCGGTCAGCAGCGAGATGTGATTCACGTTGGTGAGACTGGGCAGCACGCCCCGACCGTCGAGGGTGGAGGCCCCGGCTTTCATGAGCCGAGCCAGCCGCGGCATCCGGGTCGGCTGAACGTAAGCCGGATCGAAGCCGTCGACCAGGAAGACGAGCGCCCGCCGCGGCTGCTTCATCGCGTCCCTCCTTCAGCGATCCCCAGCTCGTCGAGAACGGCGGCGAAGGCCGTCACCACCTCCGCCATGTCTCGGGGCGTCAGGGTCCCCATGTTGGCGACGCGAAAGGCGTAGGTCCGGATCTCCCCCTGCCCCGCGTAGATGATGTAGCCACGCCGCTTCATCGCGTCGTGGAGCGCGTCGTAGGTCAGGCCGGGAAGGAGCCGGAAGGTGGTCAGGACATTCGAGCGCGCCCCCTCCGGCACCACGATCTCGAAACCGAGCCCGCCCAGCCCCGCCCGCAGCACGCGGGCGTTCTCGGCGTAGCGGGCGATGCGGGCGGCCACGCCCTCCTTCTCCAGCTCGACCAGCGCCTCGCGCATGGCGTGCAGCACCTGGACCGCGGGGGTGAACGGGGTGTTGTCGGCTTCCTGCGTGACATAGTGGTGGTAGAGATCGAGATAGACGCTGCGGGGTGACCGGCCCTTCAGTGCCTCCAGGGCCCGCCGGCGGCCGAGGACGAAGGAGACTCCGGGAACCGCCTGCAGACACTTGTTCGCGCTCGCCATGACGAAGTCGAGGCCGTCGGCGTCGATCTGGAGCGGCTCGCCGAACAGGGAGCTCATGGCATCCACCAGCACCCGCCGGCCCATGCCGGCCGTCACCCGGGCTACGTCGGCCACCGGATTCAACAGCCCGGTGGTCGTCTCGTGGTGTACGACCGCCACATGGCTCACCTCGG
This sequence comes from Candidatus Methylomirabilota bacterium, assembly GCA_036001225.1. GTDB lineage: Bacteria > Methylomirabilota > Methylomirabilia > Rokubacteriales > DASRDR01 > DASYUM01. The sequence continues at coordinate 51,133 of DASYUM010000180.1, forward strand.
GGTGGGCATCGAGGGCGGCCTCCACGGCGGCGACCGACACCGGCGTGGTGACGTCGTAGCGCAGCACCTGGGCCGGGATGCCGTGGGCGGCTGCCATCCGCACGAGTCGCTCGCCGTAGACCCCGTTCACGACCACCAGGACCGCGCGATCGGGGGGGACCGCCGCGCAGAGGGCCGCCTCCACCGCGGCGGTGCCGGACCCGGTGAAGAGCACGGCCGCGAAGCTGTCCGCGCACTCGGCCACCCGCACGAGCCGCTCGCGGCAGTCGCGCATCACGTCGAAGAACTCGGGCTCCCGGTGACAGAGATCGGGTGTCAGGAGGGCCTGGCGCACGCGGGCGCTCGTGTTGGCGGGACCGGGATTGAGCAGCACCCACTCTCCGCTAGGCATGGAAGGCCCCCTCCCTCAGCCGAGCTCGGCGCGGATATAGCGCGTGAAGTGCTGCGGCCCCGACTCCTGGGCGACGTGGACGCCCCCGGGGTGGGCCCGCGAGCGGTTACCGAGCTGGGCCAGCTCGCAGACGTGGAAGTCCTGGCGATTGACCAGGTCCCAGAACTCGACCGCGTCGCTAGGATCGAAGTCCTCGCCGGCCATCGTCCCCGGCTCGAAGAGCCACTCGCAGATCACGCGAGTTCGGCCGGGACCGTCCGGCCACAGCGTGTGGGTCAGCACGTAGTCCGGGTGGAAGCTCAGGAAGAAGTTCGGATACAGCGTGTTGTAGTAGACACGGCGGGTGTCGTCGAGGTCGAGGCCCGGGAAGTTCGGCCGCCGTTTGGCCCCGCTCACGGTGAGGGTGTGGCAATCGTCGGCCAGCTCCATCCAGTGGCCGCCCCGCCAGCCTCGCGCGCCCTCCCGCTCGGCGGCGCCGCCTCCGAGGTAGGGGGTGACGCGGTTCAGCTCGGGGTGGATGTGGGGGCAGTGGAAGCACTCGGTGAAGTTCTCGATGAGGAGCTTCCAGTTCGCGGCCACCTCGTAGACCCGCCGAACGGCCCGGCGGAGGCCGGCCAGCCCGTAACGGGCGAAGTGCGTCGCCAGGCCCTCCATCTGCTCGGCGAGCGGCGCCGGGGCCGCGGCCAGGCTGATGAAGACGAACCCCTCCCAGAGTGCGACGGGGACCGGGTAGAGCGGATACTCGTCCTTCGCAAAGTCCGGCATACGGACCATGTGGGGCGTGCCCTGAAGCCGGCCGTCGAAGGCGTAGGTCCAGCCGTGGTAGGGACAGGTGATCCCGTGGCGGGGGAACCGGCCTTCGGCTTCGGTGCACAGCCGGGTGCCCCGGTGCCGACAGACGTTGTAGAAGGCCCGCACGGCCTCGCTCTTGTCACGGACGATGACGACGCTCTCGTCGGCGATCTGGCGGATCACGAAATCGCCGGGGGCGGCCACCTCCTCCAGCCGCCCGGCGCACAGCCACTTCGTGTAAAGGAGCCGCTCCTTCTCGCGCTCGTAGATCGGGGGGTCCCAGTAGTAATGGCTGGGGAGGCTTCGGGCCAGGCGATTGAGCAGGCGGATCTCGGTGTTGCCCGTGGACGGGGCCGACTCCATCGCGTTTCCCCCTCTCAGGCTCGGTCGCCCGTCGCCCGACTCGCCCCGGCGAAGTCGGGAGGGAGCCCGTAGTAGGCCCCGTAGACCCCTTCGGCGGCGCGGCGGGCGGCGTCCCAGTCCACCGGACCGCGACCGAACCGCGCGGCCCGGGCGGGGCCGACATCGAACACGGGAGCCTCGCCCACGATCGTCGCCGCCACCGTCGCCCCCAGCCCGGCGGATCCCGAGACGCCGTGGGCACAGCAGCCGGCCGCCATCACCAGCCCGCGGAGGCCGGGGACGTCGCCCAGACAGAACTGGCCGTCGGGCGTGAAGGTCGGCAGCCCCCGAAACGTGCTGGCTATCCGCGCCTGGCCGAGGGCGGGCAGGACCTCCAGCCCGTCCTCTCCGAAGCTGCTCAGCGCCTCCCAGCCCGGCTCCACCCGCAGGGCCCGGTAGTCGGGCGGCAGCCCACGGGGGTCCACGCTGGTCGGGGTCGCCTCGAACCCGCCCACGATCAGGCCGTTGACCTCGGCCCGGACGTACAGGCGCAGGTCGGGGACGCGGACCACGGGCAGATCGGGCGCGACCCCCGCGACCGGGTCGGTGACGAAGTACTGGTGGCGCACCGGCACGATCGGCAACTCCACACCCACCGAGGCGACGAGCCGGCCCGCCCAGGGGCCGGCCGCCACGACGACGACGTCGGCCCGAACGTCGCCCTGATCGGTTCGGACGCCGGCGACGGCGCCGTCGCGGGTCAGGACGCCGAGGACCCGGGTGCCGGTGTGGATCCGCACGCCCCGGGCCCGGGCGCCCTCGGCGTAGGCCACGGTCAGCCCGTAGGGCTGGAGATAGCCGTCGCTCGGGCACCAGAGCGCGGCGCGGACACGGGCGACGTCGAGCAGCGGGAACCGCTTGGCCGCCTCCGGCACCGGCACCAGCTCGACGTCGAGCCCTTCCCGTTGGCCGACGGCAGCCAGCTGCCGGAACTCCGCCTCTCGCTCGGCGGTCAGCGCGAGCCGGAGGCTGCCGACCTGGCGGAAGTCGGGGTCGCGTCCGGTTTCGCGGGCGAGCGTCTGGAACGTCCGCACCGAGAACATGGCGACCCGCACCCGCGCGGGAGAGAGCCGCACCTGGCCGACCAGGCCGGCGGCCTGGCTCGTGGTGCCAGCCGCCAGATCGTCCTTCTCGAGGAGGACGACGTCACGCTTGCCCGCCCGGGCGAGGAAGTAGGCCACGGCGCACCCGAAGGCGCCGCCGCCCACGATGGCGATCTCGGCGTCACGAAGAACCGGCATGAGTCCTCGGGCCAGGCTAGAATAGAGTCCCGGTCGCCGTCCAATTCATTCGCTTTATAGCCCGCCTTCACCACGGTTTATGCGGGCGCATGGCGGAGAGCGCGCGACGAACCTCCATCATCTGCGGATCTTCCACACCCTCGCCACCACCGGCTCGTTCACGGGGGCGGCCCGCCGGCTCGGGATCAGCCAGCCGGCGGTCACGATCCAGGTCCGCGAGCTGGAGGACGCCTCGGGCGTCCGCCTGCTCGAGCGGGGAGCCCGGCGGTTGCACCTGACCGACGCCGGCCGCGCGCTGCTCCGCGTGACGGAGAAGATCTTCGGCTTCGTGGACGAGGCGGAGGCGGTCCTCGCCCAGGCCGGCGGCGCGGTCAGCGGCACCCTGCGGATCAGCGCCAGCGGAACCGCCGGCGCCTACCTGCTGCCTCCGCTCCTGGCCGCCTTCCGGATCCGTCACCCCGAGGTCCGGATCGTGCTCGAGACGTCGAACTCGCGGCGGGTCCTCGAGCAAGTGGCCGCCTTCGAGGCCGACCTCGGTGTCCTCGCCGCGCCCGAGGGCACGGTGCCGTTCCCGGCGGCGGCCGATGCCCGCCTGGTGGTGCACGCGCTCGCCCGGGAGCCGTTGGTGGTGGCCGTGCGCCGGGACCACCCGTGGAGGCGCCGGGCCGTGGTGAGCGTGGCCGAGCTGGCGAGCCAGCCGCTCCTCCTTCGCGAGCCCGGCTCGACGACGCGCCGGGTCCTCGAGGCCCACCTCGAGGCCGCCGGCGTCACCCCTCAGGTCGTCATGGAGCTGGGCTCCAACGAAGCGATCAAGCACGCGGTCGAGGCCGGCCTCGGCGTGGCGCCGGTCGGACGGCGGGTGATCGCACGCGAAGTGGCCGACCGGAGGCTGTGCGCGGTACGCGTACGCGCCCGTGGCTTTGCCCTGCAGTTCTTCGCGCTCCACCATCGGGACCGCGCCCACGCGCCGGTGCTGCGCGCCTTCCTCACGCTGGCCAGGCGAGGCAGACAGGCCGACTCGGCGGCGATCGTGACGCGGTACCGCAGGCCAGCCCGGTGACGCTGCTGCGGGTGCTGGCGGCCGCGGCCGGGCTCGCGGTCATCGGCTGGCTCTGGTGGGACATCGGGCCTGACGTGCTGGTCGCCCAAGTGCGAGCGCTGTCGTGGCGGCTTCCCGTCGTCTTCCTGCCCTACACGCTGATCGCGCTGCTCGACGCGATCGGCTGGTATTACAACTTCCTCGGTCGGCGGCCGTCGGTGCCGCTGCTGATGGCCGTGCGGCTGGCCGGCGAGGCGGTCAATCTCACGACGCCGACCGCGACCCTCGGCGGCGAGCCGGTCAAGGCCTGGCTACTGACCCGGGCCGGCGTGCCGCTGGAAGAAGGGTTGCTCTCGGTGGTCATCGCGAAGACCGCGCTCGTCGTCTCCCACATCGGCTTCCTGGTGGTCGGGCTGACCCTGGCGTTCTGGCTGGTTCCGCCGACGCCGGGCCTGCGCACCTTCATGGTCGTCCTCACCGGCGTCGGCGTGGCGGCGATTGGCGGGTTCGTGTGGGCCCAGCAGCGGGGGCTGTTCGGCGCCAGCGGCCGCGCCCTCGCCTGGTTCGGGATCGGCGACCGCATCGCCGGTCATCTCTTCCGCCTCGACGAGCACGTCACCGACTTCTACCGGAACCATCGCGGGCGGTTCGCGCTCTGCGTGTTCTGGCACTTCCTGGGCTGGGTGGCGGGCGGCTTCGAGGTCTGGGTCATTCTCCGGCTCCTCGACGTGCCGGTGAGCTTCGCGACCGCGCTGGTCATCGAGGCCTTCGCGACCGCGATCCGCTCGGCGACGTTCATGATCCCGGCCTCGCTGGGGGCCCAGGAGGGCGGCTTCGTCGGGATCTTCGTCGGCTTCGGGCTGGGCGCCGGAGCCGGATTCGCGTTCGGCGTCGTTCGACGCCTGCGGGAGGTCTTGTGGGCCGCGGTCGGCTTCGCCTTCCTGGCCGCCTGGCGGGGAGACCTCGACGCCGCCATGCGTCGCGGCAGCTGACGCGGGCTCAGCGTCCGACGTGCGGCGTCAAGGTTCCCGCCGTCCCGGCAAGGTGCGAGGACGACCCGGCGCGACCGGGATCGGCCCGGGCCGCCCTCAGCGGCCGATCTCGGGTGTCAAGGTCCCCGGCGTCCGGGCAATGGCACCGGGCCGAGCCCCGAGCAGCCCTAGGACGCAGACCCCGAGCCACGCCGAGGCGTATGCCGCGCATGCGCGCCTCCGGACGTCGCGGGGCGGGGACCCCGCCGTCCGGGGCGCGCGACCCGATGTTGAGGCGTGGCAAGGGTCGAGGACGCCGGGATGCGACGGGGATCGGCCCGGGCCGCTCAGCGGCCGATCTCGGAGCGCCACCGCGACGCCCGCAACGTGCGGCCGGTGATCCGGCGGGAGGCATCGGAGGCGAGATAGACGAACACCCCGGTGACGCGCTCCGGCTTCGCTCCCTGGAAATCCGTCATCCGGGTGGCCACCAGCCCCGGGTCCACCGCGTTGACCCGGACGCCGGTCCGCTTCGTCTCCTCCGCGAGGACCCGGGTCAGTCCTTCGAGCCCGAACTTGCTGGCCGTGTACGCCCCGTAGTTGGCGTAGGGGACCGACCCGCAGATCGAGCTGACGTTGATGACCGATCCCTGGCGCCGGTCGAGGAGGTGGGGCAGGACGGCGCGGGCAAGGAGGTAGGGCCCCCGCAGGTTGACCGCGATCGTGCGGTCCCAGTCGCCCGGCTCCAGCTGCCAGGTCGGAACCTCTTTGTGGCCGACCCCGGCGTTGTTGACGAGGACGTCGATCCGGCCGAAGGTCTTGAGCGCCGAGCGGACGACGCGCTCGACCTGTTCGGCCTCGGCGACGTCGGCCGACACCGCGTGCACCGTCGCCCCGGCGGCGCGCGCGGCATTGGCGACGGCCACCAGGTCGGCGTCGGTCCGGCTGGCCAGGACGAGATCGGCCCCTGCCCGGGCGTAGGCCATCGCCACCGCGGCGCCGATCCCCCGCCCCCCACCGGTGATGAGGGCGACCTTTCCCGACAGCTCGCCCGCGCGCTCCGCCATGGTTACGCTAAGATAGGAGCGGGGACGACGGCTGTCAATCAGACGGCCGGAGGACGGCGCGCCGCAGGAGGTCGCGGGGCTGGGGTCCCGCCGTCCGAGGTGCGCGAACTCGAACGGCGCGCCGCAGGACGTCGCGGGGCTGGGGTCCCGCCGTCCGAGGTGCGCGAACTCGAAGAGGACACGCGGATGGCGAAGGTGGCCCTGCTGATCTCGGTGCTCGCGCTGGTGATCGCGATCCTGGCCTACCAGGAAGCCGGAGGCACCCGGGCGCTCCAAGAGAACATCCGCTCGCTCCAGAGCGCCCTCGACGTCGCCCGGAAGGAAACCGCCGACGCGCTGGCCCGAATGGAGCGGGCGATCCGGTCCTCCGAGAGCCCGCCCAAGCCCGCTGGCCAGCCCGCGGCGCCGCCAACCCGCTAATATGCATCGGCGGCAGGCCCG